>CAIXCY010000141.1 GCA_903918045.1 uncultured Bacteroidia bacterium | reverse complement strand
GATTGTATGA
Source organism: uncultured Bacteroidia bacterium (assembly GCA_903918045.1). GTDB lineage: Bacteria > Bacteroidota > Bacteroidia > Bacteroidales > Prolixibacteraceae > JAAFHB01. Next base: position 35,411 of record CAIXCY010000141.1, on the reverse strand, counting down.
ACCAATCCTCTCAATAAACCTACCATCTCGTGGTGACCTGCTGTTTGCTACCACAATGTGGTAATAGGCATGTTGTTTACGGCCATGCCTTGCCAAACGAATCTTTACTGACATAACGTTTTACGTTGAAATTTTTATTTAAAATTGCGGGACAAAGATACACTTTAAATCGTTATAAAAAAATCCCCTTTAAACTTATTAAATGTTGAATATCAGAGAATGAAAACAGCGAAATTTGCTACTTTTGACTCTACTGAACAGAAGTTTAAGTGGCGTTCAGTTTCGATGTACAATTTATTCTAAAATATTAAATATGAACAAATTAATTTTATTTGCCCTTGGAATTGCCGTTGTGATTGGTTTTACTGGCTGCGAAAAAGCAACTGTAGTAAGTACAGCAACGGCTGACGTCTTTATCAGATCGATTAAAAGTCCCAAAGATACCAGTATTTCGGTTTATTCAGTTGTTCATACTGTTATCTCCTATGACCTTATGGCAAATGTAAGCGTAGTGGCACCAAATGGTGTCACCTCGCAACTGGTTGACTATGACAAATTGGGGAACTCCTTTTATAACCTTGTTGCAGATTCACTCTATTCTCCCACTCCTCCCACTCCGGGGACTTATAATTATACGGTAGCCTTTAAAGACAAGGAGGTCATCACCTACTCCAATTCCTTGTCTTCCTCGTATATTACTGCACCAACAATTACATCACTTGTAAAAGCGGTAGCCGATACGATCTACTTGAAATGGAATGCTGTTGCAAATGCCGATGGTTACCAGATAAAAATAACGAAACTTGATACCATTACAAAAGTTGTTACGCAGCTTAAATACATTCAGCCATTCACAGATTCCAGCACACCCAAAAAAGCAAAATTGTATTTTTCACTCCCAAGGTCATATTTCTCATTGTTGTTAAATAATACGGAAACTTATTCGGTTCAGTTAGATGCCCTCTTATTTGAGAATAGCACAAGCACGTACCTCCAGGCGATCGGCACTGCCTCGCGAAACATTAAATTTTAGTTTTTAACGTGCAACTAAATGCACTCCGTGAAATCGATATTCCCCTATTTTCTAAAGGTTATACTATGGAATTATTTACCCATCTTCATGTCCACAGCCAATATTCAATTCTCGATGGAGCGGCAGCGGTGGCCGATCTGGTAAAAAAAGCAAAAAAAGATGGGATGACAGCCATTGCGCTGACTGATCATGGCAGTATGTTTGGGATAAAAGAGTTTCATGAAACGTGTAAGAAATTCGAAATAAAGCCTATTTTAGGGGTTGAAACCTATGTCGCCTCACGGGGAATTCATTTCAAAGATAAGAGTGAAAAAGAAGATCGCTCCGGCGACCATTTGATTTTACTTGCCAAAAATGAGAAAGGGTATCGCAATCTGCTGAAATTAGTCACCGTCGCCAATACTGAAGGGTTCTATTATAAGCCACGCATAGACAAGAATCTGCTGGAGAAGCATAGTGAAGGACTAATAGTCTCTTCGGCCTGCATTGGAGGTGAAATTCCCCAGTGTATTTTAAAAGGGGATATCGCTGGTGCCGAAGATGCAATAAAATGGTTTAAGAATATCTTCAAAGACGATTTTTACCTTGAGATCCAGCGTCACAAGACAACTGAACCTCAGCTTCCGACTGATGTCTATGACAGTCAGGTGATCGTAAACAAGGAATTAATCCGACTGGGTGAAAAATTTGATGTTAAAGTCATTGCCACAAATGACAGTCATTTTACCAATGATGAGGATGCTGATGCGCATGATCTGCTTATCTGTTTGAATACCGGTAAAGATCTGGATGATCCGTCCCGGATGCGTTATACCAAACAGGAGTGGCTCAAAACCACCGCAGAGATGAACAAGTTATTTGGAGATATGCCAAATACCCTTGCCAACACACAGGAGGTAACCGAAAAAGTTGAATTCTTCGAATTGGATTCCGATCCCATTATGCCGGAATTTCCTATTCCCGCGAGTTTTGGAACCATTGAGGAGTATAGGGAGCAGTATCCCGCTGAGATCCTGATCAATGAATTTAAGGATATTCCAACCCGGACGGGTGGCTATGAGAATGCGCTAAGGGTAAAATTTGAATCAGACTACCTTAAATATCTTGTCTATCAGGGGGCTGCTTCACGATATGGAGAGTCACTCTCGTCCGAAGTGGCTGAACGGATAGAGTTCGAGCTTGACACGATAAAGACAATGGGATTTCCGGGTTATTTTCTTATTGTTCAGGATTTCATCGCTGCAGCACGTGAGATGAAGGTCATTGTTGGACCCGGCAGGGGCTCTGCCGCAGGTTCTGTGGTTGCCTATACAACGGGAATCACTAATGTTGACCCGATCAAACACAATCTCCTGTTTGAACGGTTTCTAAATCCTGACCGGGTTTCAATGCCCGATATTGATATCGATTTTGATGACGACGGGCGCCAATTGGTCCTTAACTGGGTAAAAGAAAAATATAGCCGCGAAAACGTTGCTCATATCTGCACATTCGGAACCATGGCTGCAAAAATGGCGATCAGAGACGTTTCACGGGTATTGAAATTACCACTCTCTGAAGCCGATCGGTTGGCCAAAATGGTTCCAGATACCCCAAAAATAACCCTTGCAAAGGCCTATTCGGAGAATCCATTGCTCGAAGCAGAGAAGAAGTCGAGTAATCCACTGATCATTAAAACATTAAAGTATGCCGAGACCCTCGAAGGGTGTATTCGTCAATTTGGCGTACATGCCTGTGGGATTCTAATCGGACGGGATAAGCTCGACAACCATATTCCTTTGATGCCTACAAAAGATGAAGACCTGCTGACAACGCAATATGATGGTCATTTTGTGGAATCGATTGGACTGCTAAAGATGGATTTTCTGGGATTGAAAACCCTTTCGATTATAAAAGAGTGCCTCGAGAATATTCAACTATCCAAAAAAATCACCCTTGATATCGACAAGATTCCATTCGATGATCCTAAAACATTCGAACTGTTCAGCAACGGAAATACAACTGCAATTTTCCAGTTCGAATCACCTGGGATGAAAAAATGGCTGCGGTTACTGCAACCTAGCCGGTTTGAGGATCTTGTTGCAATGAATGCCCTCTACCGCCCGGGTCCGATGGATTATATCCCAAATTATGTCAACCGGAAGATGGGACGGGAAGAGATCGCTTATGATCACCCGATTATGGAGCAATATCTGGGGGACACCTACGGGATTACAGTTTATCAGGAACAGGTGATGCTTCAGTCTCGGGCTTTGGGGTTATTTACCCGTGGTGAATCTGACTCACTGCGTAAGGCGATGGGGAAAAAAAATCTCCCTCTGATGGAGAAGCTGAAGGCCAAATTTACGGAGGGATGCAAAAGCAATCCAGAATTTATGGATGGTTGTAAGACTGTCGGGAAAACACCGGATAATGTCATCGATAAAATCTGGAAAGACTGGGAAGCCTTTGCACAGTATGCATTCAACAAATCACATTCGGTATGTTATGCCTACATTGCTTACCAAACCGGTTTTTTAAAAGCCAACTACCCTTCTGAATTTATGGCGGCCGTTTTAAGCAGCAATTTAACCAATGCCGACAAGATCTCCATCTTTATGGATGAGAGTAAACATATGGGATTGGCAGTGATGGGGCCGGATGTCAATGAGTCACGCTCAAATTTCTTTATTAATAAAAACGGAGGATTACGGTTTGGCTTATCAGCTATTAAAGGGGTTGGTGCCGGGGCTGTCTCTGATATCATTAAGGAGCGGGATGCTAATGGCGATTTCAGTTCCATTTTCAATTTTGTGGAAAGGGTAAATTTGCAGACCATCAATAAGAAAAATCTGGAAGCGTTGGCAATGGCAGGCGCCTTCGACAGTTTCGAAAATATCTATCGGTCACAATATTTTGGAGACACCGGGGATGGAAATTCATTTATTGAAGCCTTAATCAAGTATGGAAACCGCATACAAAACGACCGACAATCTTCAATGGCCTCACTTTTCGGTGGATTTCAGACCATTGAAGTTAAATTGCCCTCTATTCCACTAGTTCCTGAATGGCCTAAGATCATGGCGCTTGAAAAAGAGAAGAACCTGATCGGGATCTACCTCTCTTCACATCCTCTTGATGATTACAGACTGGAAATCAGCAGTTTTTGCACTAAAGATATCAATCTTTCAAACCTCAACAGTGAAATAGAATCTCTTAAAAACCGTGAACTCGCCTTTGCCGGAATTGTTACGGAGACTCAGGAAGGATTTACCAAGAATGGAAAACCTTTTTCAGCCCTTACCCTGACCGATTATGCAGATTCATACAAGATGATGTTCTTTGGAAATGATTTTGTGAATTTCGGAAATTTCTGCAAAAAAGGGTTATTTTTGCTCATCAGGGGAAAGGTTACCCCCAAATGGCAGGGTGGTGATCAGCTTGAATTTAAGGCGGGAAAGATCGAATTGCTTCAGGAATTGGCAGAGAAGGCAGATAGCCTGCGCATTTCAGTCGGAACAGAACTATTAACCCAGGAATTTATTGAAGAGCTTGATTTAAAACTTGCCCAGTCACCGGGTAAAACATTGATAAAATTTTCTGTTTTTGATCAATCGACCAATATAAAGCTGCACCTCTTCTCCAGAACAAGGCGCATTGGATTATCCGGAGAACTCAAGGAGTATCTGCAAAAAAATCCGGATATCGTTTTTACTATAAATTAATTCTTAAATTTGCTGACTCAAATTTTCTGACTTTTTTAATAATTTAAAATATTTTATCATGGCAATAGAGGTAACGGATGCGAATTTTGACGAGGTAGTTCTTCAGTCTGAGAAACCTGTTTTAGTGGACTTTTGGGCTGAGTGGTGTGGACCATGCCGAATGATCGGACCACTGGTAGCAGAACTTTCGGTTGATTATGACGGGCGGGCAGTAATAGCAAAGATGGATGTTGACACCAATCCCGGAACCGCTGCAAAATTTGGAATCCGCAATATTCCAACCATTTTATTCTTCAAAAATGGCGAGGTTGCAGATAAACAGGTAGGTGCTGTTCCAAAAACAATTCTAGCCTCAAAAATTGACGCATTGTTGTAGTCGTTTATCAATTTCCAAATAAATATCCCCTCCTGGTACTATTCCCGGAGGGGATATTTTTTTATTCCGGTTTAACGGGTAATAATTTTACAGTGAACGGGAAAATGATCCGAGTAAAATACCCGGTCACGGGAGTAATTACCAAGCGTAAACTGCTTGTCTGAAAGGATATAATCAATTCGAAATGAAGGTAGTGGTCCATTATAGGTATTTGAGCTCCACCAACCCGATTCAACAAATGCATCTTTGAGTTCACCCCTCACTTTTCGATAGGCATAAGAGACCGGGGTATCATTAAAATCGCCGCAAACAACTACCGGATAAGGAGATTTCCGGATATGCTCAGCTAACTTCCGAACCTGGTATGCCCGCAGTTGAAACCCGTTTCTTAATTTAAAACTCACTTTCTTCGCCAAATCAATCTGATGATCATTTATTCCGGATGCAAGGGAGTCAATAACCAGATAATCGTCAGGGTCAATCGAGTAAGACTGTAAATGGCAGTTATAAACCCGAATGGTATGATTAACAGCTATTTTAATATCTGAAAAAAGGACAAGAACATCAGATTCCGGAAATTTTAGTTCACCTTTATTTATGATTGGATATCTCGAAAACGTAACCAGGTCGGAATAATTTCCTGTTGAAACAACCTGAAAATAATTTATTCCCGGAACGGCATCCTTTATGCCATTTGGAGATAGCTTCCCTTCCTTGAAGTGAATTCCCTCCTGAAGACAAATAATATCAGCCCCAACAGATTTGAAATATTCGAGAATTCTTGGATTATTCAGCCGATGAGCCTTCTGGTCGACCCTGAAACTATGAACATTATAACTTAATAAGGTAATCCCTGCCTCCTTGGACTTTAAATGGGGGATCACCTGAAAGGAATTGAAAAAATTAGGATACCCCAAAGCAAGGGATAGTAATGGGAGTAAAAATTTTCGGGAATGGAGTAAAATCCAGATTAGTAAAAAGATAAGATTAATGAATAAAATATATGGATATGCCAGCCCAAAAAAAGCAACCGGCCAGAACGTGTCAGGTGGAACAAAGGGGGCCAGGTAGGCCGCCAACAGTAAGCATGCTGCAACAATATTTAACTGAAAGCCAAATTTTGAGAAAAACTTCCTCACAGCGCTATCTTTTTCTACCCATTTTAAACAATATCTCCCGCTCTTCAAATGTCAGACTATCATACCCCGACTTGCCGATTTTATCCAGAACCTCGTTAATTTCGGCTTGCTGACTCACTTTCTTTCGGTTGTATTCGTAATCGGGGTTAGGTGAATTGTATTTTATTTTAAGCTTTCTTTTGATCCTGAACCATGAAAAAAAAGTTTCTGTCATGCGGTCAAACCGACCTGTAATATTTCTCCCGGCTATAAGTTGTGACATATAGATCCAACCCCAAACTGCCCCGCCAAGGTGGGCAAAGTCGCCACCTGCATTAGTGCCTGAAAGGTTGATCACATAAAGGAGTACTGATACAAATGCGATCCATTTGATTTTTACCGGACCTATAAATGCAAGGTGAATCAGATGATTAGGGACATAGACTGCAATAGCAATTACGATGGCAATAACTGAGGCCGAAGCTCCCAACAACTGACTATTTATGATCCGCTCGTGAAATACCGGAAGCCAATTGTAGGCAAGCATAAATGCTATTCCACCCGAAATACCGCCAATCAAATAAAGACTTAATAGTTTTTGCTGGCTGTGATATTCCAAAAATATCTTTCCAAACCAATAAAGCCAAAGCACATTAAAGAGAATGTGCAGAAGCTCAAAGTGGAGAAACATATAGGTAATAAGTGTCCACGGACGTGTAATAAACAGGTCAAATGAAGCAGGCAATGCCAGCCAGTTCAACATCAGCGAACCATCTGATCCGCTCAGTGAATAACCGACGAACACCAGCCTCACGATCACCCATATCGCGATATTGATATAGATGAGCTTCGTTAGGTAGGAGCCGTTTTTAAATGACAATTTTATTTCGTCAATAATTCCCATCGGATCAATAAAATTTTTGTGAATGTTTACTCCAATATTTAAGGAGGATAAACCCAAAGAGCATCCCGCCCAGATGGGCAAAGTGAGCAACACCGGCCTGAGATCCGGACAAACCAAGGTAAAGTTCAATTGCTCCGTAACCGATTACGAAATACTTTGCCTTAATCGGAACCGGGGGAAAAAGAAGCATCAACTCAGTATTTGGGAAAAGGTACCCAAACCCCAGTAAAATACCAAATATTGCACCCGATGCTCCCACTGTAGGGATATCAATTTTTTCTGCAAGTACACGTTGAACCAGGTCAACCGATTGCTGGATATATCCGGCATTGTTCGGAGCATCACCCCAATTATTCACCAGGTCTGAAACCCAGGTAGCAGGATGGCTCAGATGTGCCTTTACAAAAGCGGCCAATAATTCGGGAGATGGAGTGTTAACAAAAGCGGCCACTCCCTTCTGAAGGGAAGAAATCTCAAGATATGTAACAAAGGAGTGAAGGGCAGCGGCGCCGAGACCCGTTACAAAGAAATAGACCAGAAACCTCCGTGGTCCCCATACCATCTCAAGAACTTTCCCAAACATATACAATGCGAACATATTGAATAGCAGGTGGAAAAAATCACCATGCATAAAAAGGTGGGTCACAAACTGATAAGGCCTGAAATGCTCAGAACCTGGATAATGGAGACCCAGCAGTTCTGTCAGGTCAATTCCGATATTCATTAATGCATATTTGGCAACCCACATCACAATGTTTATCAGGATGAGGTTTTTGACAACGGGCGGCATCGAAAAGGGTGATGTCTGATATTGATTCATAATAGCGATTTCTTGTTAATGGTGCAAAAATAACGATTCGTGCGGGATAGTTTGTTATTTCAATAATTTTTCAAATTCGGAAGATGAAACTATTGAGACAATCGTTTTTCCGGATGGAGAATAGTTGGGGGTATTGCAGGCAAAAAGAAGATTAAATAATTCAAGGATCTCCTCATTTTTCAGGGATACTCCGTAATTGATCGCCGAGGATTGTGAAAGCAGCAGGGCGATATGCTCCTTAATCTCCTCTTTCACATCGACAGGTCTGTTTTTAAAATCCTCAATAAGCTTAATTACCAGATCTGAAGCATTCAAATGACTCAACAAAGCCGGTATCCCTTCAACATAATAAATACCTTCCTCGCCGGGACGAATTTCAAATCCCAGGGCTTTGAGTTCATCATCGAGGACAACCAAAATCTCCTGATCAACGGCATTCAGCTCGATCCTGGCTGGAAAGAGTTGTCGCTGACTGATCGCCAGATGGTTATCGATGATCCGGAGGAAATTCTCATATAAAATGCGCTCGTGTGCTCTGCGCTGGTCAATAACCATCAAACCCGATTTTACAGGGGTGAGGATGTATTTATTTTTGAGCTGAAGAAAGTTGTGATTTTCTACCGAGATCCCTTCATTCTTAAACTCCTGCTGAACGGCATCCTGCTTCTCCCTCTCCTCAGAAAAATCAGAATTGCCAACAGTTGTCGGGTAATTTGGATCCCCTTCCCGTTCAAATCCGCGGTAGAGTGACTGCCAGTTATCCCTGTTTTGTTCATCGCGGTAAGAAGTTAAGTCTGAATAACTCCTCTCCCCTCCCCGATCCTTCTCAAACGGATTAAAGTTTGGATTGATTCGGATTTCGGGTTCAGGGATTTCTGACCCACGCAACGGACTTATCGGAATATCAATGGCTCCACCCTGATCAAAATCTATGGAAGGCATGAGATTGAATTTCCCCATCGCCTCGCGCACCGAAGCCTGGATAATATGCCAGGCAGAGCGCTCATCTTCGAATTTAATCTCCGTCTTGGTAGGATGAATATTGATATCTATTGTCGCCGGGTCGACCTCGAAATAGAGGAAGTACGAAGGAAAGGTCTCCGGCGGAAGAATACGGTCGTATGCTTGCTGAACAGCCCGGTTAAAAAAAGGATGTTTCATAAACCGTCCGTTTACGAAAAAAAACTGTTCCCCCAGGGTTTTTCTTGCGCTTCGGGGCTGACCAATAAATCCGGAGATATTGATCACCGTAGTGGTTGTATCGACCGGAATAAGATTCTGGTTAATCCCCTTTCCAAAGAGCGAAACAATCCTTTTCCGGATATTCTCAGAAGGGATATTGTAAATAACTGAATTGTTGTGATAAAGTGAAATTGCCAATTCCGGATTTGCAAGGGCCACCCGCTGGATTTCAGTGATAATATATTTCAGTTCAGAGCTGTTCGATTTGAGAAATTTGCGTCGTGCCGGAATATTAAAGAAGATGTTCTTCACCGAAAAGTTTGTCCCTTCGGCGCAATGGTCAGCCTCCTGCTTCTGGATGGATGAGCCCAGGATGTGAATATAGGTTCCCAGTTCGGCGCCATGCGGACGTGTACGAAGCTCAACATCAGCAACACCTGCGATTGATGCAAGCGCCTCGCCGCGAAATCCCATGGTTCGGATTGCAAACAGATCGTTGGCTTCTCGGATTTTGGAGGTGGCATGACGTTCAAACGACATTCTCGCATCGGTGGGCGACATCCCCTTGCCGTTGTCAATCACCTGAATCAGCGTACGCCCCGAGTCTTTAATATTGATGGTTACTGAGGTTGCACCAGCATCGATCGCATTCTCGACCAGCTCCTTAACGACAGAGGCCGGACGCTGAATTACCTCTCCTGCAGCAATTTGATTGGCAACCGAATCGGGTAAAAGTTGTATTATATCGGGCACGTGAGAATTCTTGAGTTACTTTATTTGTTGTTAAAAAACCATTTTCCAATCAGGTGCTGATTGGTTTACAAATATAACTCTAAATTCAATAAGGAAAAAGTCCCGGGTTCGACTGTCTTAGTATAAAGCATCTGAATTTAGTTAGTGGTTTGTCGATTATTGCGCTTGTAAGATGCATCCTGTGCTCGGGTAGAAATTAACTGCATCAAATTCCTTATTATTCATTGTGGTCAAATTTTAAAATTTCTTTTGGGGTTCTAATCTCTAACATCGAATACCCGTTTTTAAAATTCACCGAATTATAAAGTCGAATCCTGTCAAGATTAACAATATGTTTAAAATTCCAGCTTGCCAATGCATCAACACGATTTTTTGTTGCGATGGCAATATGTAAAGCGTCTTCATAAAATCGAATTGAAACAGCCTTTGTATATTCTCTGTTTCATTGCCAGATAGCTATAGAATAAGGATACTAAATAAACAGGTCAGATTTTCAGCTATAACCCCAATCTTAGAGATCCGAAGGTGCAGGTAAACCTGGAAAGAATATATATAAAGCCACCACAAGCTAAAACGACAGAGACGAACCTTGAATATGGGGTAACAGAACTTTGAGTTGCCTGCAACCACGACTGAGATGCGTTACTGCACCATTTTGGTCAATGATTGCACCTTTTTTATGCGATATCGCAACGCTGGTAAGCGGGCAGTCAACTCAGACATTTGCTTATCCACCACAGAGGTGGGATTTTTGAACTCAAATCTAAGCGTTTGCATTGTATTGATCGGATCTTTGAACCGGGAGATGCAATAGCACAAAGAGGGCATAAGATTGATATATTATTCATTTATTTATTGTAAATTTAGAAAACGATTGTTATTCACCTCTGTTATGCTTGTTAAAACCTATGGCAGTGCAGTTCACGGTATCGATGCTACCACCGTGACCGTAGAGACCGACGTCTCACGTGGAATCAAATTTAATCTCGTAGGATTGCCTGATAATGCGGTGAAGGAGAGTCAACAACGGATCGACTCTGCATTGCGTTTCAATGGCTACAAACTGCCCGGCAAAAAGGTGGTGATCAACATGGCGCCTGCCGATATCCGCAAGGAGGGTTCAGCGTATGACCTGCCTATTGCGATCGGCATACTGGCAGCTTCGGAGCAAATCAGGGCACCCGAACTGCATAAATATATGATGATGGGTGAACTCTCGCTCGATGGCGGATTGCAAACGGTCAAAGGGATTCTTCCAATTGCAATACGTGCCCGTGAGGAGGGTTTCGAAGGGTTTATCGTTCCGCTTCAGAACGCCCGCGAGGCAGCGGTTGTCGATAAGCTTAAGATTTTTGGGGTCGAAAATATCAAAGAGGTGATTGATTTTCTCGGAGGACACATTGGGCTTGTCCAGACAATCATCGATACACGCGAAGAGTTTAAAGCCAAAATCTGTAATTATGATGTGGACTTCAGCGACGTCAAGGGGCAGGAAAATGTTAAGCGGGCCCTCGAAATTGCGGCGGCCGGAGGTCATAATATTATTTTAATCGGCCCGCCGGGTGCCGGGAAAACAATGCTCGCCAAGCGGATACCCACCATTCTGCCACCCTTCACACTTAAAGAAGCGCTTGAAACAACGAAGATCCATTCGGTAGCGGGAAAAATCGAGCAGCACACTTCACTGATGACCCTGCGTCCTTTCCGAAGCCCGCACCATACGATTTCGGACGTCGCGCTTGTAGGCGGTGGTACCTTCCCTCAGCCCGGGGAGATCTCGCTTGCTCATAACGGGGTATTGTTTCTCGACGAACTACCAGAATTTAAAAGGACAGTGCTCGAGGTGTTGCGTCAACCGCTTGAAGACCGGATGATTACAATATCCCGGGCAAAGTTCTCTGTGGAATACCCCGCCAGTTTTATGCTTGTTGCCTCGATGAACCCCTGTCCTTGCGGGTTCTACAACCACCCCACTAAGCAATGTGTCTGCGGACCAGGTATCGTGCAGAAATACCTTAGCCGCATCTCGGGACCGCTGCTCGACCGCATCGATATCCATCTCGAAGTGGTCCCTGTGCCGTTTAATGAGTTAACAGAGATGCAGCCCGGGGAGAAGAGTCAGATCGTGCGTCAGCGGGTGATCGCTGCTCGCGAGATTCAGCGTGAAAGGTTTCAGGAAACGCCAATCTACTGCAATGCCCAGATGAATACCAAGTTGCTTCATCAATATTGTGTGCCCGATCAGGCAGGACATCAGCTTTTGAAAAATGCGATGGAAAAACTGGGGCTCTCCGCGAGGGCTTACGACCGCATTCTCAAGGTCTCGAGGACCATCGCCGATCTCGAAGGGTCACCTTCGATTCAGGCTGACCATCTTGGTGAGGCGATCCAATACCGGAGTCTCGACCGGGAGGGATGGGGAGCCTAAAAATCAAATTTAAAGAATAAGCAATAGATAGTGTAAGGGTAAGGGCATTGTCAAATCAATAAAACTATTTTTGCTTAAAATTAATAAAGGGTAGCCATTATTCTGAACATCCGGCACATTTTGGAGTGAATGAAGGAATTAGACAATGCAGGTGCAGAAATTTTAAACTCAATTTTTGAATTAACATGAAAAACATTGATAAAAAAAGTTTGGAAAATGCTTATCGTTTATTTGATTCAGGCGATCTTGACAAAATTGAAATAGGGACAACGAAAGGATTACAACAAATACACGGCTACCTGTTTAATCAATTGTATGATTTTGCAGGTCAAATCCGTATAAAAAACATATCAAAAGGAGGATTCAGATTTGCTAATGCATTATATCTGAACGAAATTTTGATAAAGATTGAACAAATGCCCGAAAATACCTTTGAAGAAATCATTGCTAAATATGTAGAGATAAATATAGCCCACCCTTTTCTGGAAGGTAACGGCAGAACAATGCGTATATGGCTGGATATGCTCCTGAAAACGAAGCTGAAAAAACTGATAAACTGGCAGTTTGTCGATAAAGCGCTCCACTTGCAGGCAATGGAAAGGAGTCCTGTTAACGATTTGGAATTAAGAACATTGCTTTCAGCCAATTTAACTGATGAAATCAACAACCGGGAAATTATTTTTAAAGGCATAGAGCAATCCTATTATTATGAAGGATACGAGAAGGGAGACGCTGGTAAATAAAAGTATGGGGGGGTAAAATAAATTAAGTCTACCAATGCGGGACCATTCAACTACTCATTCAATATAAAGATGTTTTACCAGGAAAGATGTATTTGACTCGTAAAACTCCTTCCTGCAAACAGCTCAGGTTGACTTGTCAGGACATAGCTCCAATCCTTTAGGGAATATTGGTAAATTAAGGCAAAACTCAGTAAGAGTTTCCTGTAAATAACCTCCGGTTTTAACCGAAGGAGAGGCGAAGAAGAGGCAAACAAAACGGCACTCTGTAGGAGTTCTACTTAAAGGGAAATAAAATATAACTTACGGTATTGCTGATGGTTTGCAATTCATTCTGGGAAACCCCGACAGGTTTTTTCTTCACGTTATTGCTCTGTTCCACCCAATTTTACTGGGTGTTAATTACAGGGAACTCCGATGCAGTTAGAATAATCAGAAAAAGTTAATTTTATTTTCTTATTGACTTTGGTCAGCAGGTTAAGGCATCAGCCCTTCTCACCCGCTTCGCTTTTCGGGATTCGTTCAACTAAGCTTTTTGTTTCGTTGAAAACGCATCACCACCGAGATAGGTGTATTCCTTTGTAACACCTGCCGCAGTTTCCTTTAAATAAGTAATAAGAAGGGTAAAATGTCGTATTGTAGTTTCCTTCGGCAATAGTTTAAACATGCAAAAAAAGGAGGATAACTATTTTCAATTTCCTTAGGAAATCAAGGAAAAATTTAACTTACTTTGGTTTATCTAATAAACATTTGTTATGGCAGATAAATTTTCAGATCCTATTGGTCGGCTAATGGGTTTGCGGTATAAATCGCACCCCTGGCACGGCGTTCACATCGGCGACCATGTTCCCGAAAAGGTTACAGCCTTCATCGAGGTTGTCCCTACAGATACTGTTAAATATGAAGTGGATAAGGACACGGGGTATCTGAAGATTGACCGGCCGCAGCAATTTTCAAATGTGGTTCCTGCCCTCTACGGCTTTATTCCCCAGACTTATTGCGGGAAAAAAGTTGGGAAATTCTGTATGGACAAAACGGGATTAAAAGGGGTAAAGGGGGACGGAGACCCATTGGACATCGTAGTGCTCACTGAGAAAAATATCGCACACGGAGATATCCTTGTCACGGCACGCCCCATCGGCGGTTTTCGGATGATCGATGGGAATGAGGCAGATGATAAAATCATTGCGGTTTTAAATAACGACTTCGTTTATGGACATTTCACCGATCTGGCAGATGTTCCGGAAACCATTATCACGCGGCTGCGTCATTACTTCCTTACTTATAAAGACTTACCTGGAGAAGAGAAGAATTCGGTCATTACGCATGTCTACGACCGGGCTGAAGCCTACGAGGTGATGCAATGTTCGATCGATGATTACCACGCACGGTTTGAAAACCTCGGGAAGATGCTGATTCTGGATGATTGATGGTTAAATCCATCATTCAAAAGTTTTGCGTTTATTAATTATCACAGGTTAACATTCTCTATGGGCATCCGGTATCGTCTTACGCTATTGAATTTCCTTCAATACTTTATTTGGGGAACATGGCTAATTTCACTGGGTAGTTATATGGGAAACACCCTTCATTTCACAGGGGGTCAGATAGGGAGTATATTTGCTACCATGGGGATTGCCTCCCTGTTTATGCCGGGATTATTAGGCATCGTGGCGGACCGGTGGGTCAATGCAGAACGATTGCTAGGCTTATGCCATTTATCCGGAGCCGTACTGTTATTTTGGGCTTCAACAGTCACAACCTCAAACCTGATGTACCTGATCATGCTGTTCAATGCAATGGCCTATATGCCAACCATTGCGTTGAACAACACCGTTTCGTATCATATTCTCGAAGAGCAGGGTTTTAATATTGTCAAAGATTTTCCCCCTATCCGGGTTTGGGGCACAATCGGGTTTATAGGCGCTATGTGGGTCGTCGACCTCAGCGGATGGGGACTAAGTCCGCTACAATTAAGAATCGGATCAGCATCAGCATTGTTTCTGGGTATTTATGCCTTTACACTGCCACCTTGCCGACCCATAAAATCATTACAGAAAAGGTCACTGCTTTCGGCAATGGGGTTTGATGCCTTTGTCCTTTTCCGAAAAACTAAGATGGCAGTATTTTTTGTATTTTCAATGCTGTTAGGGGCTGCTTTGCAGATTACAAATACCTTTGGACAGGCTTTCCTGCACGATTTCACCCTTGATTACTCCGATTCGTTTGCGGTAGTCCATCCAGGGTTACTAATGTCTGTCTCCCAATTTTCTGAAGTACTTTTTATCCTTGCGATTCCATACTTTCTTCAACGGTTTGGGATTAAAAACGTGATGTTGATGAGCATTTTTGCATGGGTAGTCCGCTTTGGATTATTTGGACTTGGAAATCCGGGAGACGGTTTGGTTCTGTTGATTCTCTCGATGATCATTTATGGTATTGCATTTGATTTCTTCCTAATTTCAGGTTCTCTTTTCGTTGAGATGGAGACTGAACCGGGAATCCGGGCCAGTGCACAAGGGTTATTTATGATCATGACCAACGGAATGGGCGCATTTTTAGGAGGTGTTACCAGCGGCAGGGTTATTGACTATTTTACCCATGAGGGAGTTAAACAGTGGCAAAATATCTGGTTTGTGTTTGCAGCGTATGCGCTCTTTCTTGGCATCGTATTCCCGATTATATTCAGATATCGGCACAAAAAGGCAATCCTTTAAATCCTCACCAGATCGATATTGGAATAGTCGAAATTATTTTTTTCGTCAAACAGATCTTCGCGTGAAGCCACATTCCATTCGTCGAAATTAACCTCCGGGAAGAAAGTATCGGCCTCAAAATCCTTATGAGCCATGGTAAGATAAAGCCTACCTGCGATTGGATAAAACTGGCGGTAGATCATCCCTCCTCCGATTACAAAGGCTTCCACCTCATTGGCGACTGCCTCCACCGCCTCATTAATTGAATAAACCGTTTCGCATCCCGCAAAGGTTTCGCCTGGAATATCGGTGATGATGATATTCCGACGGTTTGGAAGCGGGCCGTTGGGGAGTGAGAAAAGCGTTCGCTTTCCCATGATTACGGCATGTCCGGAGGTGATTTTCTTAAACCGTTTCAGGTCGTTGGAAAGGTGAAACAACAGGTCGTTATTTTTACCAATGGCAAAATTCTGTGCTATGGCAACGATTATGGCGATATTGGGATAACTCATTGGATGACTGAAAAATTAAATTATGATACAAAATAGGTTTTTAGGCTGTTAGGTTGTAGGCTGTTAGGCTGTGGGCGGTATGATATATAAAATACCTTTAATTCTCAAAGTTTACTTAAAAATTGCAACAATTTTCCAAAACCCAGAAAGGCCAAATTCTAATTATCGAATAGCCTTATAGTCCAATTACCTAATAGCCTAAAGCCTAAAAGCCTTTATTATACAGATACCTCCCCCTTGATATGCGGATGCGACTGGTAATTAACCAGTTCGAAATCATCATATTTAAAATCAAAGATTGATTTAACGTCGGGATTGATTTTAAGTTGCGGCAAAGGGAATGGTGTTCGTGAAAGCTGAAGATTAACCTGGTCGAAATGGTTGTTGTAAATATGGGCATCCCCAAAAGTATGGACAAAATCACCCGGTTTTAAACCGGTTACCTGTGCCACCATCATGGTGAGCAGGGCATAGGAGGCGATGTTGAACGGAACACCCAGAAATATATCGGCGCTACGCTGATAAAGCTGACAGGAGAGTTTTCCCTCATTCACATAAAACTGAAAAAGCAGGTGGCATGGAGGGAGATTCATTTTGTCAAGCTCGCCAACATTCCAGGCGCTCACGATTAATCTTCGGGAGAGGGGGTCGTTTTTAATGTCATTGATTAATTTCGAAATCTGATCGACACCCTTCCCTTCGGGTGTAGGCCATGACCTCCACTGATAGCCGTAGATATGGCCCAGATCTCCGTTTTCGTCCGCCCATTCATTCCAGATCCGCACCCCGTTATCCTGGAGATATTTCACATTGGTATCTCCGGCCAGAAACCAGAGTAGTTCATGAATGATCGATTTGAGATGCAGTTTTTTTGTGGTTATTAAGGGGAAACCTTCCTCCAGGTTAAACCGCATCTGGTAGCCAAAAACGCTTTTAGTTCCCGTACCGGTTCTGTCCTCCCGGGGTCTGCCCTGATTGAGGACATGATTTAAAAGATCGCGGTATTGCTTCATTTCAGGACTTTCGTTTGTTAATCTCGTCCCTGATTTCAGAAGCTTTTTCATAATCTTCGTCGGTTATTGCAGAATCGAGCAATTCATTGAGTTCATCTGCCGAACATTCAGAGTAGTCGATCGTGCTGGAAGATGTTTTTTTGATCAGCCCGGAGTCGTCGTTCTCGTCATTAACTTCTCCATTTTCATCAAACTCCATAATAATCCCTGCCTTTTCAATGATCTCCTCAGTTGTAAAAATCGGACATTCAAAACGGAGGGCCAAAGCTATTGCATCAGAAGTGCGGGAATCGACTCTGATCCGGTTTGTATTCTGAACACAAACAATCTCAGCATAAAATATACCCTCCTCAAGTTTGTGAATAAAAACCTCCGCGATCTCAATATCAAAAGCCAAAGCAACATTTAGAAACAGGTCATGGGTAAGTGGTCGGGGAGGCTTTAAACCTTCAAGCTGAATTGCAATTGCCTGTGCTTCAACAGCCCCAATGATTATTGGAATTCTTCTGTTGCCATCAGCCTCTGACAGGACCAGGGCATAAGCCCCTGTTTGTGTCTGGCTGTATGACAAGCCAAGAATGTTTAATTTTACTTTTTTCATTATGAAAATGAGGTGCAAAGATGAGCCAACAAATATAAAAATAGTTTTTCTTGAATTTTATTTTGTTCTGACAAAAACCAACGTGGTATTCTTTTTACCGGTTTCCCGTTCATCAATTTCAAACTGATCGAAGTTTTTTATCAAAGGAACGAGTTTTTTAAAGCCAAAATTGCGTGGATCAAAATCGGGTTGTTTCTTCAGAATAAGATTCCCCAGATCACCCAGAAATGCCCATCCATTTTCATCTGCAAGGTCATTAATACTATCCGAAATAACTTTAGCGAGCCCTTTATTGGCAATCTCAATCGGATTTATGACAGGTACCGGTAAGGTCTCCTTAGTCTTAGCCCGGGTTTTAGATTTGACCTTTGTGGTCACAATCTGCTTAATTACGGGCTCAACAGGTTTAAGAATTTCAAGATAAATAAATTTATCACAGGCGGCGATAAATGGTATTGGTGTCTTCTTCTCCCCAATCCCATAAACCTTCATTCCTGCTTCACGTAATCGGGTTGCAAGCCTGGTAAAGTCGCTGTCACTCGAAACGATGCAAAACCCGTCCACGCGGCCAGTATAGAGAATATCCATCGCATCGATAATCATAGCCGAATCGGTGGCATTTTTTCCGGTTGTATAACTGTATTGCTGAATTGGGGTGATACCGTTTTCAAGAAGAACCGTTTTCCAACCTGCAACAGTTGGCTTTGTCCAATCCCCATAAATCCGTTTAAAGGTTGGAGTCCCATATTTAGCAATTTCAGCAAGCATCCCTCTCACATTTGAATAAGGGACATTATCAGCATCAAATAATACTGCCAGTCGAGGATCCCGTGCAAATTCCATCTCTTTACATTTTTCGTATTGATTCCCCCAGTCAAAATTAGGCCCAGGGCTAACCTGTTTCAAATATACATAAAATATTGGGGCAACACGATTTTTATAGACGCCGGGATCATATATTTATAATTATTGTTTGCCCTAAAATGGAGTTAATTAAATTTCAGGCAGAAAAAAAAATTCAATTTTATTTTGAACTTTTAAATTTTATTTAGATATTTGTCTAAATATTCAATTATCAACGTGAACGCATTCTTTAAGGCACTAAATGACCCCACCCGCCGGAAGATCCTTGAATTATTGAACCAGGGTGATCTGACTGCCGGGGATATTGCCGCCCGGTTTAATATGTCAAAACCAAGTATATCGCACCATCTTGACCTATTAAAACAGGCTGGATTGGTCGTCTGTGTCAGGGAAGGGCAATTTCAGAAATATTCGATAAACACAACCATATTCGACGAGATCGTTACATGGATGATACAATTTAAATAATAATCAGAACGACAAATGAAAAATCAGACTATTCTCAAAGAGCTGTTTTTATTCCTGCTGGCTGCTCTTCCGGTGATCTACCTGCTGGTAAACTGGAGTTCGCTTCCCGAACAACTGCCAATCCATTTTGAATTGAGCGGAGAACCAAATGGCTACGGATCCAAAATAACCTATATTTTCCTCCCTTTGGGAATATATTTGTTAATGCTTGTATTGCCCTTTATTGATCCACGGAAAAGTAATTACGAGATTTTCAGTGATACCTACTTTAAACTAAGGATTATTTTCGGCTTATTCTTTGGGTTACTGACTTCTGTAATTATATATAATCAATTGCATGGAACCGAAAAACTGGGTCTATTCATGCCAATTTTTCCATTTTTACTCTTCACCCTAATCGGAAATTATATGGGAACTATCAGGCCCAATTATTTTGTTGGAATAAAGGTTCCATGGACGCTCAACAGCGATGAAGTTTGGACCAGAACTCACAAGATGGCAGGAAAGCTTTGGTTTTGGAGCGGATTGATTGGCATTGGAGCATCGCTGGTTATTAAAGATTCATTTTTTGTCCTTATTCCAATCATCTTCATTATTATCGTTGTTCCGATCGTTTATTCCTATTTTATTTATCAGAAATTGGATAAGTAATTCTGAAAAGATCAGCAACGAAAATTTATCAATAACCACAGTTTCTTTGATTTAATTCTTTTAAAGTTATCCTTAAAACATTACCAATGAAAATTATTTTCTTTATTCAAATTGTATTAATCCTATCACTTTCGAAGCTTTATGGACAAAATGAAAAAATTGTTCTTCTAAAGACAGCAACGGGAAATATTGAAGGGTCGCTTGTTTCACCTGAACCAAATCTTACGAAAACGGTTGCGCTGATCATAGCCGGGTCAGGACCAACAGACCGGGATGGGAATAACCAGGCGATGACAAACAACTCGTTGAAGATGCTGGCCATGGAGTTGAATAAAAAAGGGATAGCTTCACTTCGTTACGACAAGCGCGGAATTGGGAAAAGTCGGGAGGCAGGACCGAAAGAGGTTGACCTCCGATTTGAAAACTATATTAACGATGCGAAGGGATGGATCTATTTTCTGAAAAACGATTTCAAATTCAGCAGGATCATCGTCATTGGTCACAGTGAGGGTTCGTTAATTGGGATGATCGCGTCTCAGGACAAAAATGCGACTAAATATATATCTCTTGCCGGAGCGGGAGAGGCTGCTGATAAAATACTCAGAGAGCAACTCAAGAATCAGCCACCGTCAATCACAATCCAGGTTAATGCGATTCTTGACGATTTTGTTAAAGGCAAAACGGTAGCCAACACACCCGTGGAATTGAATTCACTGTTTCGTCCATCTGTTCAGCCATATATAATCTCATGGGTCAAATACGATCCTCAGAAAGAGCTGTCAAAATTAAAAATACCTGTCTTAATAATTCAGGGAACTACTGATATCCAGGTAAGTACAGAAGACGCCAAACGCTTGGCAAAGGCGCAGCCCAAAGCTAAACTGGTAATTATCGACGAGATGAATCATATTTTGAAACAGGCTCCTGCTAACCGGCAATTGAACATCGCGACTTATACCAAACCAGATCTGCCTCTTAAAAAGGAGTTGATAGAAAATCTGACAACCTTCATCTTGAAAAAATAGTCGGGATTATTAATATTTAAAAAAACTATTGACTTCCTGAATTACTTTTTGGAAAGTGTGCAGAATTGGGAATCTTTATTTAGCTTCCTCTGGTACCAGGTTTGTTGAGACGAATGTTTGCGACAGGAGTCGCTGAGCAATGCGGGTAAATGCCCACGGGTAATAAATTCCAAAGGAAATAATTGTTAACAGAATCTGTTTCCACATAAACAGAAAGTCAGTAACCTGATCGCCATCGTATCCCATTGTGATTTGTTTTCCATCAACCACATTGCTTTTTGTGTGTTCAGAAAAATAACGAAACAACCTGATAAAAGCCATTGGGAAATAGAATCCTAGGGTAAGAACGGCCAGGACTAGCTCAAACATAATCTTTCCTGTTGCAGGTACAAAATCGGCTTTAAGCCAGAATACAGAACTTACAGACGTCAACCAACTGAAAATAAACACAAGAATTACAGCCAAAACCAATTCAATTGCAATTTTCCACATTGCATGAAAAAATCCGGTATCCAAACGAATCACGTAGTTTTTGTACCGGATAAGAACCATCCACTTAAATGTCAAATAGATGATAGAGACCAGACTGGAGATGACCATAACCTGATAGATCCAAATTTCAATGTTTGACTTCATCAGGGTAAAGACGATGAATCCCACAACGATAAACGGGATAAAAATGGCCAAAGTCATAATCTGGAATAATTTACCCCCTGTACCTCTGAACGCAAATTTATGTGAATTGTATGAAACGCCATGGACAAAGAAGCGGTGCAGATTCCGTATAAACCAGGGGATATAAATACCAATTGTAACTATTGAAAGCACTAATCCGGAGACGATAATTCCGACATATTTACCGGAATGAAAATCACAAATGATTTTTAAACCTCTATATTCAAGGCTTTGCAGGATTAATCTGGAACTATAATAAACAAAGGTAAAAAACACTGCAAGAACAATAATCAGGTAAAAAAAGAACCGGATTGAGGGGCCACCTGCAGGCACTTCCGAAGCAGTTAATTCAGCCAACTCCTGTATCAGAAAATAAAATGGTATCAGGTAGAAAAAAAAGAAAGCAATCCAAAGCGGAAGGAACTGAGCCCCTTTCAAGGTAAAATTCAGATAACTCTTCATGCTTACTTAGGTGTGTAAAATTGATATTTCATCTAAAAAAATCGTTCCTGGATAACTCGTTAAAATTTAAATCCGGGTGTTAAAATGCCGTTTAAAATCTTCGGAGATAAAATTACAAAGATCTTTTGAAACAACGTTAAAGTAGGTTCAAATCTTAATGATAAATTGATAATCAGGGGAAAAATCGGGTTTGTATTGTCAGAAAACACTATTATTGCTGGCTGCGCCATCCCTTTTAAGGAGTATTAGAAGGAAAAGCAAACCGATGACAAAAAAAAGTGCAATAGACAGAACAGAATAGCGCATGCTATGGGTCAAAACCTCAATAATTCCGAAACTGAATGTCCCGGCAACAGTTGCGAGTTTTTCCATTACGTCGTAAAAACTAAAGAATGAGGTATGGTCGGTCGTTGATTTCGGGAGCATTTTGGAATAGGTGGAGCGGGCAAGTGATTGTGAGCCACCCATAACCAGGCCGATAAAAACAGCTGCCACGACAAATCCGACGGGACCCCTGATTGAGTAGGCATAGGTGCAGATTACAATCCAGATAACCACTGAAATAACAAGGGCTTTTAGATTCCCGATTTTACCCGAAAGCCACGCAAAAAACCAGGCTCCAAACATTCCTACCAGTTGAATGCCCAGGACCGTCGGAATCAGCACACTTGCAGTCAATCCAAGTTCCTTCTCACCAAAGATTGAGGCCATGAACATTGTGGTGATCATTCCCATCATTAAGAAAAAGAATGCGGTAAGGTAAATTGTTAACCGGTACGATTTTCGGATCTCGCTGAATACCGCAACCAATTCGCGGTAACCATTGGTCAGGATGCGCCCGCCTGATCGCCGTTTGCGAAAGACATATTTTGGCAGGTACCTGAATGTTAAAGAGGAGAATCCGATCCACCAGACGAAAACAGAGATAAATGAGATCCTTGCAGGCATATCTGACTCTTTGGTGAATCCGAATAGCTCGGGCATCTGAATCATAAGCAGGTTAAAAAGCAACAGGATTACTCCACCCAGATAACCCATTGAATAACCGCGTGCACTCACGCGGTCCTGATCCTCCGGTTCTGCTATCACAGGGAGAAATGAGTTGTAAAAAACGATGCTCCCTCCATAGCCCAAAGTTCCAAGGGCGAAGGCAATAACACCCAATTCGATGTGATTTGCATCAAAGAAAAAAAGCATTCCGCAACCGGTGGCGCCTATTATCGTAAAAGCACGCATAAATCCTTTACGACGCCCGGTATAGTCGGCCATTGAAGAGAAAAGTGGCGAACCGATTGCAACAATCAGGTATGCAACTGCAATTGCCCAGGAATAGAGGGCGGTATTGATCACCTTATATCCAAAAAAGGAGACTGTAAAATCGGACCCGTGACTTGTAACTGCGTTATAATATATCGGAAAAACAGCCGATGAGATTGTTAACTGGTAAACAGAGTTAGACCAGTCGTACATGACCCAGGCATTCACCACTTTGGGATCACCCTTTTTGATAACCTGAATATCTTTTCGTTTAATCACCGGAAGAGTTATTAGAATTCAAGTTTTAAATATATATCTTTTTGAGTTCTAATTCTCTTTATCGAATTCTATCCCCTTTGTAAATTTAACCTGGTATTGCCCATATTGGTCTGAATAGATCATGTAAGCTGCAAGCTCAGGATGGCGGTCCAATACCGCTTGTGCACCTTCCAGACCCAGAACCATCAAAGGGGTATCATAGCCATCAGCGGTAAGCGCATCTTTGGCAATAATGGTGACGCTTAAGAGATTGTTTTTATAGGGATAGCCGGTGTGAGGGTCAATAATATGGGAATATTTACGGCCGTTCTCTTCAAAATATTTCCTGTAATTACCTGAGGTTGTAATCGCTTTGTTGTCCAGAAAAATCACAGTCTGGAGATTTTGTCCGGGAATACTTTCTCCATCGGAAGGCTTATCAACGCCAATTCTCCATTTATCCCCTTTGGGATTTTTTCCCTTTGTCCTAACTTCACCCCCGATTTCAACCATGAAGTTTTTGATCCCCATTTGCTCAAAATAGCGGTAAAGTACGTCCACCGAGTAACCCTGTGCAATTGAATTGACATCAATTTTAATTCCTGGAAGATCTTTAACCAGCTTTTGACCCGAAATTCGGACTTTCTGCATACCAACATACTGCAAAAGGCTGTCAATTTTGGTAGAATCCATTTTCACCTTTTTCTCAGGACCAAAACCCCAGGCATTTACAAGCGGGCCAACGGTAAGATCAAGAGCCCCATTAGTCTCCTTATTGATTTCCAGAGACTTATTAAAGACTTCAATAAACATGTCATTTAATAATACGGTAGAATCATTCCGATTAATTCTTGAAACGATCGAATTTGGGATATAGGCCGAAAAAGTAAGATCCAGAATTTTCAAAATGGAATCAACCGAAACTGTAAAATCCTGGTCGATTTTGTCTTCATAGGTGATATGATAAGTTGTTCCCTGGGTCATACCAGTTATCTTGCGATAGGGGGCAGGTTTATTTTCAGTACAGGTGGAAAATAAGAGTAATGTCAAAGTGCAAAGAAGAGAGATTTTCATTCCCGAATAATTTATGAAATTTCAAAAGTTTTCAAAGATAGGAATATTGGTATGTAATAGGAATAATTTATTAATTCCCCATTCAGACTTACTGCACTGTGACTCTAAATCTCTCCCACGCTCTGTCTCATCTTCTCCCTCTCTTTCCTTTCTTGTCTTACAACAGAAATCTTATATATAACGGAGGCAATCAGGAAGAAAACCACCATCTGAATAAGCAGGAAAGTGAATTCAGGTTTTACGTCATTTATCGATACACCCATTGTTCTGATTCTCAAGTAAGCCGGAATCATTGAAGTACTCGGAAAAATATGTGATAGCTGGTTTAGGAGTGGAGGAATTGAAGTTTCCGGCCATGATAATCCACTAACGAACAATACAATTGGCGAGAAAAATACCAATGTCATAATCGAGTGTTCCCGGCGGCGAAAAAGCATCGAGATTGTTAATCCAAGAAATATCACTGAAAAAAGATAGGGAACCAACAAAATAGATACATTGATGAAACTTCCTTTATCGGGAAAACCAAATCCTTTAGAAAGGTAGACCAGGTTAAAGGCAAGATTAGGGATTGAAATCAGGAAATAAGCCAATCCTTTACCTAAAACGACCGAAAACATCCCCTGCCTCACACGTACTCCAGGTTTAATCTCCTGATTGTTTCGCCGCTCCTTCCCTGCCCCTCCGATCATTCCAATCCCTATCAGTAACGTTTGTTGCAAAATTACAAGGATCATTCCGGGCATTACGTAGGAACCGTAAGAGCCGGCCGGATTATACAGATAATAAAATTTAGCCGGCATGGGATCGCGTTGCTGCATCGCCTGCTCTTCACTGCTGCCCGAAGCCATTAGTCTTTTAATTTCAACCCCCGCAGATAAAGTCCCCGTTGCCAGAATCGTTCCGCTCAAGGTCTCTTTATAAATCAAAAAATAACTCGCATCACAATAGACACTCACCGAAGTCTGAGTTCCTTTTAACAGATTTTTTTCAAAGTCTTTTGGAATCAGGATGACCCCCTTTGATTCTCCGTCCCAGAAGAGTTGCTTTGCCTCCTGAATACTTCCAACCTCCTGACTTACTGATATTTCTTTCGTTGCACTTATCATCCGAATCTGTTGTCGGCTGGATGCTGTATTATCGAGATCGACAATTGTAACCGGAATATCTCTGACTACATTGTTTTTATAGGCGACCGAATAGACTAACGGATATGCGATAACTGCCATAAACAGTATCAGCATAGCACCCTTATCACTGAAAATTGTTTTGAGCTCATCAACAAGCGAGAACCAGGTCAGTTCTAATCCTGAATTAAAATTATTTCGAATAGTTGAGAATCGCATCACCATGTTTTATTAAAGTATCATAAATCGAAAGTCAAAAATGAAAGGAATGTCACATCTATTCGCGAAACCAGTACCTTGCATGTGAAAGTTTCCGTTTCATTCCGGGAAAGGCAAGAAAACCTGCCAGGATAAACGGGATGAAAGCGATAAAGGAGAAGACCACCTCTTCAACGGGCTCACCCCGCAAGGTCTGACTCATAAAGATCCGGAGCCAATAAGTGTAGGGGAAAATCAATGAAAAAAGCTTAGCAAGTATAGGCATAGCCATTGAAGGGAAGGTGAGGCCGGAAAATGTGAGAGCCATCATTGTGTATGCACTGCCCAGTGAGAGTGACAATCGGAGGTTTGCGGTAAGTTTAACAAATAATATTGCAAGGAACTGGTACGAGATAATCAGCAACAATTCGGATAACAGGATTGCAAATAAACTTCCATGAAGTGGTGTCCCCAAAGTTTTCATCAAAAAAATATTCATAAGCATCATATCCATAAAAAATAAGATTGTATATGGAGCCATTTTGCCAATTAGTGCAACTCCAACCCGGTTACCTGCCAAGGCAATCAGGTCACCCGCCGTCCCCTCCTTGAATTCCATGCCCAGGGCATAAACCGATCCCAAAAATATAAACACAACAGCCAGAAGTGGCAACAATCCCAGTACAAGAAAGTAAGAGTAATTTCCAAATGGATTAAAGAGGAGATGCACATTGACCTTTACAGGCCTCGCCTTTTCAATTGCCTGTGACGGTGTCGCTCCCTTTTTGATTGCTAGCTGAACTTTTACTCCTGCAGAGATTGTCGAAAGGGTTGTATATAATCCGGATTTCAGGGCGCCTCCTTTTACCACATTTGTATTGTTGATATAAACTGCGATCGCAGGAGCTCCATTTTTCATGATTTTTTGCTCCAGATCAGCAGGCAGCATAATAACCGCCTCTATTTTTCCGACATCCATCATTTGCTTTGCCTCTTCCATGGAACGAAGCCTATACTTCACTTTGCAAACCGGTGTGGCATCGATCAGACGAACCACCTGGGAGGAATAAGCCGTCTGAGCCTGGTCAACCACAGCCACAGGCAAATCCCTTACTACACCATCAGAGAATAGCCAGATAATGATGAGAAACGCTACAATGGGTGCGATCATTGTTGAGAATATCAGCACCCAACTGTCAGCAATACGTCTCGTTTCGCGCCTGATAATCCTGACTAACGGTTTTTTTGTTAAGCTATTAAGCATTTTTTAAAATTACTTTATTGCATAATTTATTAAGTTGAATATGCAAGTTGCCAGTTTTAGGCAGCATGCCGCCAGTTACCAGAAGCCAGCTCCCAATCGCTATTTCTTAACCCCATCCCAATTTACTAATGCTGACATTCCCGGTCTTAGACCTGCAATTTTTTCAACAGGTATTGCATGTACTTCAAATGTTTTCATGTCAAAATCGCCTGAGGTCTTTGTTGCGTTCCACGTTGCAAATTCACCCAATGCATTAATATAATTCACTTTAAGAAGACACTCTTTCATTCCAAGGGCAGGAAATCTGGCCTTGAAGGTTGATCCCTTTTGAATTGCGGCGAGCAAATCCTCACGAAGGTTGAAGGTTATCCAGACGTCATCCAGGTCTACAATCGTTATTACAGGATAACCTGCCGGCACTAATTCACCGCGTTCAGCAATAATATTTGCTATTTCACCGCGAATCGGTGCGAATATCCGGGTTTCACTCAGGTACGAATTGACCTCAGTAAGTACCCCATCGGCCTGCAACACCATTGCCCCTGCAGAACCTTTATCTTCATAACGGGCACCTTTTTTGGCCTTATCGTACAATGATCTGGCAGCTTTTTCAGTCTCAGAAGATGCCTTCATCCGAGTTTCTGCTTCATCTTTTTGTTGCTCTGCGACAACTCCCGATTTAAAAAGATTATCAACCCGCAGGAAAGTCTTTTTGGCAAATTCAGCTGCAGCCAATGCAGTTTGCCATGAATTAAAAGCTGCCTGGATATCCTCTTTCTGAGCCCCGTTATCCGCCTTCTCCTTTTGAAATCCCGCTGCTTTTCTTACTGCCGAAGCCTGCAAATATTTAGCTTCAAGTTCCGGACTATGAATCGTAAAAAGGAGAGTCCCTGTAGTTACATCATCCCCCTTATGTACCAAAAGTGAGTCAACTCTTCCGATTAATTTCGAGGCAACCTTCACTTGTGTTGCCACAACCTCACCCTGAACCTCGATTGGAACAGGCCTGCCCACAATCCAGATCGCATATCCGATAAAAATGAGTACTGCAAAAATTGCAGTTAAAATCAGGTAATGTTTTGTACTTTTCATATTCTTATTATGGTTAAATTATTTAAAGTTCATTCCGAGGGCTTCCCAAAGCAGCTGGCGACTGGCGGCTGGCAACTTGCAACTAGCGGCTGGTAGCTGGTGGCTGGCGACTGGGAATTAAAAATAAATCAGTTGGTCCCCGATTTCTCAAAATCCAAATTGACGTATAAAATCTGTCACCCTTTCGGGATTTGGATTAATTTCATTTTTTTTGCTCTCAGCTTGTTGACTTGTTGGGGTTGACCGACCTCCATCTCAGCTTCTCTCCGTCTCCCACTCTCACCTTCTCCTCTTCTCCCCTCTCCTTATTTCACCTTCTTTCCCTCTCAATATCTTCCCACTTTTGCATCCGGGTTACTCAGATAGGATACAAACTGATCAGATAATCCTGAATAATAGAGTAATTTTGACAGGGCAACATCCCATGCATAAATCGCCTGCAAACGATCAATTTTCACTTTTGCAACAGCCAGATTTGCATCCGAAACCTGGGTAGCAGTAGCCATCCCTTCCGAAAACGCTTTCTCACGGGCACGGGAATATTCATTGGTAAATTCCATTGCAGATTCAAGTTCAATAATCTGCTCGAGATTCATCAACATCTCCTGATAATATTTTGTGATTGCTGACTGGATATCCGATTCGGATTTCAGATAAAAATCCTCCGCTTCCATTTGCTGAAACCGGGCCGCCTTAATCTTCCTGCTTCGGGCGTTGCCGTCGAACAGGTTCCATTGCAAGCCAACACCCACCATATAATCAGGAAGGTATGGCGACAAATCCTTATTTACGATATTGTAGGTTCCTGTAGCCGCAAGTGATGGAAACAAGGCAGATTTTTCAACTTTTATTCCCTGCTCCGCAAGCTCTTTCTTCTTGCTAATCTGGCCAAGCAGGGGACTTTTAACAAGGGCCTTCGCCTTGAAAAACGTTAATGGCTCAATTTTATCGAGGTAAAAAAGTTCCGAAATGGGATTAATCCGGTAATTTCCTGTATCAGCGACTGTATTTAAAACTGCTTCGTTTAATATTTCCACCTGACGGTTTGATTTCTTAAGCTCTCTGTCGGCATCTGCAAGATATACTTTTGCATTTAAAACTTCAACTTTTGCCATTATTCCTTGCTGAGCAAGCTGTTGTGCGTCGTTAAAATGCTTCTCCATTCCCGCTTTCACTGCTTCTCGGACCCTTACAGCCTGATTAGCCAGGTTTAATCCGTAATACCGCTCAATTAATTCACCGGTTAATTCATAAGCCTTCTGGACCGATTCAATTTCAGATGCTTCAAATTTAATTTTTGCAGCTTGATTGGCCGCATTAATCTTCCCTCCGGTGAAGAGTGGAAAAACAAAACCCGCATTGACCATTCCAAACCTTTTCTCCTGGATCGTCTGAATCCAATCTCCATTATTGACCGTATTTAGCCCCTCGAGCATTTTACCGCGCAATGCAGCCGTTGAGATATCATCAGGCAGGTAAGGCATCACCCCGTTTGTCTTTGGATCGGGATTTGGAACTCCTCCAAACTTACCATAATGACCTAAGGCACTGTAAAGCGGTGTTATTGCGTCGCGCACGGGGGTCAAGTCGAGTTGAATATTATCAGACATTAACACGTAAGATGCACTCAACGAAAGTCTGGGTAGATGCAAACCCTTAGCAGCTTTCTCCTCTTGTTCCAATTGAAGCGATTTATGCCGGGACTGTTTAATAAGATGGTTATTCTGCAACGAAAGTCCAAGGGCCTGTTCAAAGGTCAGGTTCCTTAAAACTGTTGGACTATTTTGCCCGTAAAGCGATAACCCGGTTGCCAAAAATAGGCTCACTAAAAAATTTACTCTCATTTTTATCTATTTTAAAGCATTGATTGAGAATTCAACTACCCGCCTCTGATCCTCGCCGGTCAATTCAGAGGTGCCGAAAAATCCCTTCATCCGAAGGTTTATAAATTCAAGCGGATAGATAACGGCCATTCCATAGGCCTCCTCAGCAGTTAGTTTCATGCTTATCTCGTTATTTAAAATTCCAAGTTGCACTACCTTTTCGCAGAGCTCTTTTATATGTTGTCGCTGGTCGTCCGAAATCTGAAAATTATAATCATGCATTAAAACGTGGATGAATTTAATCTGCTCGGGAGTATCATTTGCCATATTAAAAAACACCTCGATTAACCCACTTATAACCTCGGAGATGCTTTTACTGGAATTCAATAACAGTTCCAGCTTTCCGATGATGCGTGCGATGTTAGAATAAAGCAGTTCCGTAACCAGCTCGTGCTTGCTTCGATGAAACCTGTACAGGTAACCCTCGGCAACACCAGCCCGACGCGCTATTGAAGATATGGAGGCACCCCCATATCCATTTTGAACGACAAATTCTATTGTAGCCTCCCTGATCCGTTCAATTTTACCTTCATCAATAATTCGCGCCATTTTGAAACAAATTAAATGAATGATTATTCATTCATACTTTTGACAAAAATAGATGTTTCATTCAAATTAATATTGGTTTAACGAGAAAATTTACAATTACTTAATATAATTCGGTTTAGTTCAACCGAATCTGAAACATCCTTCGTATTTTTATAGTGCAAACAAAATCCTAAGAAATAACTGAAAATGAAAAATTTAATTTTTCTAACTTTCATTTTCACAGGCTTTTATATAAATTGTCCTGCCCAGGATACGATACAATTCGAAGTAAAGCATCAATTAAATTTCAGTGGTCAGCTCTCCGTTTGGGGAGTTTATAATGGCGCAAATGAATTACCTATCAACATAGGTACCCGCTACATCCCCACTTTAAATTATGTCATTAAAATGCAGAACAGCAGGCAATTTGATTTTGAAGTATCGGGGAACGGATTCGGGACTCTTGGAATCCATCCTTTTGACAGGAAGCAATCCGAAGGAACGCTAGGGGCCTACCGGGCATGGGCGAGGTATTCTACAAAGCATTTGGAGATACGCGCAGGTCTACAAAAAATAAACTTTGGCTCGGCAACCTTGCTTCGTCCCCTGATGTGGTTTGATCAACTCGATCCCCGCGATCCATTGCAGCTTACCAATGGAGTCTGGGGAGTTCTTGGAAGATACTATTTTATGAATAATGCCAATGTATGGCTTTGGTCGCTCTATGGAAACCACAAAAGAAGGCCATGGGATGCCGATAAAACAAATAAAAGCTATCCGGAGTTTGGCGGACGCTTGCAGATACCCCTCCCAAAAGGTGAGGGTGGAATAACTTTCCATCATCGGATAACCGATAGCCGTGGATTGGGTGAGGCAATTCCTGGTTATGCGGCAGTTGCTGAAAATCGTGTCGGAGTGGACGCAAAGTGGGACCTGGGTGTAGGTCTATGGTTCGAAGGGACTTACATAAACAAATCAAAGGAGACCGGTATAGTTACAAATACTAAGCTCTTGAATATTGGGACGGACAATACTTTTGGAATTGGACATGGATTAAATCTTGTTTTTGAGCAACTTCTTATCGCTTATGACCAAAACGCATTTGCATTTTCAAGGCCGACAACATTCAGCGGGTTATCACTCTCCTACCCGCTAAGTCTGATCGACAACCTAAATGCTATCTCCTTTTATGACTGGAATACAAATTCATCGTACAATTTTCTGAATCTAAAGCGACAATTCAACAAAATTGCATTCTATATCATGGTATTCTGGAATCCTGCGAACTATCAGTTACCCCAGCAATTAAATTCAGGAAATTACTATTCAGGCAAAGGAATTCAACTTATGTTAGTTTTTAATCATTAAAAATATCCTTATGGATGATTCTGTAATCATTAAAATAGACGGGCTTACCAAAAGATTTCCTGTCGGCTCGGGAGTGTTTACTGCACTACATAACATTAACCTCACTTTCAGAAGGGGTGAATTTACTGGATTGGTTGGCCCAAGCGGATCGGGAAAAACAACTCTTTTAAATATTATTGGTACGCTGGATTGCCCTTCAGAGGGAGATGTGGAGGTTATTGGCTCATCGGTTAAGGGTTTAACCCATAAACAGGCTGCCCACTTACGGAACTACAATATAGGGTTTATTTTTCAGACGTATAATTTATTACAGGTTTATACCGTTTATGAGAATATTGAATTCGCCCTTTTATTGCAAAACCACACTTCAGCGGGACGAAAAAAGGCAGTTATGGAGGCGCTTGAATGGGTTGGGTTGAGCGATAAATTTAATTCAAAACCTTCGCAGCTGTCAGGAGGGGAATGCCAGCGGGTAGCTATTGCCCGGGCTATGGTAAAACGGCCTCTTTTAGTTCTTGCAGATGAGCCGTCAGCCAATCTGGATGCAAAAAATTCCCATAATATTGTTCAAATGATGAAGAAGTTGAATAAGGAACTCAACACGACCTTCATCTTTGCCACCCATGATGAAAAGGTAATGCACTATCTCGACCGCATAATTACCTTAAAGGACGGTGTGGTTGATCAGGACAGGCTTATTTTAATGCAGGAAAATCAACTATTATGTTAGCCTTTAAACTGGCTTTTCGGAATTTGTTGGGTGCAGGACTCCGAACCTGGCTGAATGTGACCGTCCTTTCAATCGCATTTGTCGTAATCGTTTTTTACAATGGAATGCTTGATGGATGGAACAAGCAGGCGCACACCGACACCAAAAGCTGGGAAGTTGGATTTGGCCAGCTTTGGCATCCGAATTACGACCCTTTCGATCCATTTTGCCTTCAGGATGCCCACGCGCCGATAGCCGGAAAAGTTAAAGCCATGACCGAAAAGGGACAAATCACCCCGGTACTTATCGCACAGGCAACAATTTACCCGCAAGGGAGGATGCAAAATATCTTTCTCAAGGGAATCGATCCCAATCAGCAAATTATAAAACTTCCCACACCCTATTTAAACGACAAAACCGATAATGTATCGGCAATTATAGGCAGGCGGATGGCAGAAGAGGCCAAATTAAAGCAGGGAGACCTGCTTCTGGTACGCTGGCGCGACAAAAATGGGACCTTCGATACGAGGGAAGTCAAAATTGTATCAGTTTTTAATTGCAATGTTCAGTCAGTCGATAACAAACAGATCTGGATCCCATTAGATATTCTTCAGCAAATAACGGGGATGGAAAATGAGGCAACACTCTTTATTGCCGGAAAAAACTATAGAAATCAGTCCATTGCCCCATGGCAATTTAAAGACCTGAAATATCTGCTCAGGGAGATCGATGAGATTATCCAAACCAAAAAAGTTGGGGCCGGAGTTATTTATGGGTTACTTTTATCGATAGCCTTACTTGCTATTTTCGACACTCAGGTCCTCTCGGTTTTCAGACGGCAAAAGGAGATTGGAACCTATATTGCACTTGGGATGACGCGTTTTCAGGTTGTAGCCATCTTCACAATAGAGGGGAGTACACACAGTTTGCTGGCCATACTTTTGGGTACCCTTTGGGGCGCTCCGCTGTTGTGGAAATTGCAAAACTCAGGAATCCCAATGCCAAAATATGTTGATTCAATGGGAGTTTCAATTTCGGAGAACATTTTTCCCGTCTACAGTATGGGCTTAATTCTTACAACGGTTTTGCTGGTAATTATTTCAGCAACGCTTGTGAGCTATTTCCCGACCCGAAAAATCACCAAATTACGTCCAACTGATGCTTTAAAAGGAAAGATACAATGATCAGGTTTTTATTTAAAGGAATCATAAACGACCGAAGCAGAAGCCTGCTCCCAATTATAGTGGTATCTATCGGGGTTATGCTGTCGGTTGTAATGTACTGCTGGATCCGGGGAATCATAGGTGAATCGTTGCGGTTAAATGCAAGTTTTACAACAGGTCATCTCAAAGTGATGACACGTGCCTATTTGAAAGATGTCGATCAGATGCCAAATGATCTGGCCATTATGGGAGTTGACAATCAGTTAAGGGTACTTAAAGCAGCCTATCCGGATCTTGACTGGGTAAGGCGGATTCGTTTCGGAGGACTTATTGATTTTCCCGATTCAAACGGTGAAACCCGTGCACAGGGGCCCGTGGTGGGCTGGGCATTGGATTTGTTCTCCCCACAATCGAAAGAGTTAGCAAGGTTTAATCTCGAAAAATCACTGGTGTCAGGCAAACTGCCAGCAAAACCATGTCAGGCGCTGATCTCCGATCTTTTCGCAGCCAAATTCCATATCAAACCTGGTGAGACGTTTACCCTTTTCGGAACGACTATGGAAGGTGGGATGGCTTTCAAAAATCTGATCGTTTCGGGTACCGTCCGTTTTGGTTCGGCGCCGCTCGACCGGGGCGCTATAATTGCCGACATTTCAGATGTACAACTTGCCCTGGGAATGGACGATGCCGCAGGCGAAATACTCGCCTTCTTTAACTCTGACCGGTACGATAATGAGCAGGCCTTTAGGATATCATCTGCATTTAATCAAAAATATAAATCATCAAAGGACGAATATGCCCCGGTGATGATCAGCCTTAGGGAGCAATCGGGGATGGCCGAATTTATTGACTATGTTGATTCGATTGGGAGCGCAATGATTATTGTCTTTATGATAGCGATGTCGATTGTGTTATGGAATGCAGGACTGCTTGGAGGATTGCGGCGTTATAATGAATTTGGCATCAGACTGGCAATGGGTGAAGATAAAGATCATATTTACAAGACCTTAATTTACGAGGCAGTGTTCATTGGTACCATCGGTTCAGTTTTGGGGACAACCTTTGGTTTGGGAATTGCCTGGTATTTGCAAACTTTCGGTATTAATATTAGCGGAATCATGAAGAATTCGTCATTATTAATGCCTTCGATTGCAAGGGCAGAAATAACCTCGGCGGCGTGGTATATCGGATTTATTCCCGGGCTGATTTCTGTGGTTTTGGGAAATGCCCTTTCAGGGATTGGGATCTACAAAAGAGAAACAGCACAGCTATTTAAAGAGTTGGGGGCTTAGGAAATGAAATAATGAAATAATGAAATAATGAAATAATGAAATAATGAAATAATGAAATATCTATTTATTTTTTTGTTAGTCATTCAGGTATTTGGAAAGGAGTATCCGGACGGGGATTTAATCATCCGAAAAGTTGACCAGAATATGTCTTCGAAGAACCGGATTTTTGAATC
>CAIXCY010000140.1 GCA_903918045.1 uncultured Bacteroidia bacterium | reverse complement strand
CGGCGATATACGAAAAAATGGATTGACTTTACTTTTTGAGGCGGATTTATTCGAGTTGCCAATTGCATTTCCTGAATATCTCTTACTTTTGGACAAGAAAAAAATCGGCTATGATAGATCCGTTCGATGATGAATATTTTATGAAACGTGCACTGAATGAGGCAGAACAGGCCTTTAAAGATGGGGAGATTCCCGTTGGAGCGGTGGTGGTCTGCCGGAATCAGATTATCGCAAGGGCACACAACCTCACCGAATTGCTGAACGATGTGACTGCACATGCTGAAATGCAGACAATAACTGCCGCAGCAAATTTACTCGGGGGGAAATATTTGACAAACTGCACATTATATGTCACGCTGGAACCTTGTTCAATGTGTGCTGGTGCATTGGGATGGTCGCAGATTGACCGGATTGTCTATGGTGCGAGCGATCCGAAGCGGGGATTTTTGAAATTTGCTCCTGATGTGCTTCACCCTAAAACGGAGATTCTTGGTGGAATACTCCAAAATGAGTGTACGCTCCTGTTGAAACGGTTTTTTGAAGCGAGACGGTGAGCTAAATCCGGCAATTTGCCAATTACCTTAAGACCATGGTGACAAATTGATATTCGGTACTCTTAGAGGGTTAGCTGAAGTGAAAACAAAATCCCGAGCTGAGTATTCCGGTTTTCATTATAGTTGTAACGCCATACAGCCTCAACCTTAATGATCTTAAAAATATTCTCAATTCCAGCGGAGAATTCGGTATAAGGGGTACTGTTTAGCCCTTTCATCCCTTTGGGAAAGAGTAATCCTGCATGTTGATTCTCATCGTAATTTCCTATCATAGAGCGGACTCCAACAGTCTCCCTCCAGTTCAATTTGCGCAAAAGCGGAACTTTATTCAGGAAGAAACCCTGGAAATGGTGCTCCAAAAATATGCTAAGGTAAGTATCACTCACAAATTCCTGACTGTTCATCAGGTTAAAAGCATAGTCGTCAAATGCATAGGATTCGTTCCCTTCATGAATTTTCATCAGTGGCCAGGGAACATTACCCCAAATCTTCCCAGCCTGAATGTAATAAGTTAAAAATCCAATTGGATTTACTGCAATCTTATCGGTTATGTTAGCGTCAAGTTTAAGATACTCGTACTTTCCACCCAGAAACCCCTTTAGTCCGCTTGTAATGGAAAGATTCATAACCGGATTAAACATCGCGAACGTATTTCGCTCAAAACCATCCAATACAATCTTCTCCTTGGGGGCGTATCTGAAATTTAGTTTAAGCTCACCAGTTCGTACCGATGGCACCACAATACTGTCTTTTGGTCCGATAAAAGGGAGAAGGGGACCAGATTTAATATTTGTGGAGGTCACAGAAAACTGATTTGAAAATCCGCGGACCCAATCTTTATCAAAAGTGGCCTCTACGCGGTCGATCATATTGAGCTTCGTAAAAGGGTTCTTACTCAGAATTGAGGTCAGAAAGTTATCACGTGAAAATGTATTTGTGCTTTTTCCCAATAATTCATAATCGTGCTGACCCTGTAAGGCAACCATTGTACGCGGTTTTTTTGAGAAAAAATATTCAAACCCTCCTGCATATTTGAATTCGCGATCCGATAACCCATAGGCTCCATACCCGTTCAATCTCAATTTAGTATCGAATTTCATGGTGGTGCGCGCTCCCAGTCTGAATCGTGTTCCTTCAACCTTATTCCCGCTTATCAGTGAATAATAGGGCCCCAGTTCAATCTTTCCAATATCGCGGTAGCCATAATAAAACATATAAATATATTCGGTAATTGTCTTATAAAGAGGCACATTCTTAATTGAATCAACCATAGCATATATTCCAGCCTCTCTTTTCTGTAATTCAATTGGACGGGTACTGTCCCAATATTTCTCATCCTTTTTTATCGCATCCTCAGAAATAATCACTTCATTCTTCTTTAAATTTGGCAGAACCGGTTGTTCTCCGAAATTAAAATCCTGGTAGATAGTGGTTTTACGTCCCATTATTCCCATTTTTTCAGCCGATTTTTCCTTGTTGATATCCAGATCCGCCAAAATCGATTCAACTTTTGGAACCCATTTATTCTCTTTTTTCTGGTATTCAACGGAGTAACGAAGATTATTTAGAAAATTTATATTTGATTTTGCGGAGAGCTGCATCTCTACTTTCGTCAGGGCAAAGCTTCCATCCTCAACCCAAAATTTGCCTTTAAAAGTTGGATCCTGCGGAGAACGTGGCTTAAATGAGATTTCGTATATCTTTCGGCCATTAACCAGTGTACTGTCTCTCAGATAGTAATGGTAAAACTGGAGCCCTAAAGAGTTTATCGGGGAGATCAGTCCCATTTCCGAAACCATAATGTAATTATTGTAGGGATTTATACCACCATACATCCTCCCGGTAAACTGGGTTAACTGATCAGTTGTCATTCCGGAAGCCTTGCTTGCAATTATCTCCTCATGATTGGAATTTGTAACACTGTTGTGATAATAATTGGAAACCGATTCAGTAAAAAATACTGGCAGGAATGTTCGTCCCTCAATTTCAAGTGAATCAATGTATTTAAATACAAAATTAAATTGCTTCAACAGTTTTTTCTTACGCAGGGATTCATTGACATTCTTAAGATCAATCTCCATCTTTGCGTATAACTTAGCACGCCAGGATGGGAGATCTGCGGGATTATTCTCTTTCTTATGATCAACAATTTTTCGAAAGAGTGGAATTGCCGGATTTTCGCCAGGTCGGATCGAAATTTCACCTAATGAAATAACATCCTCTGCCAACGATATATTTATCTTATTGACTTGTTTCAGCTTAATCTTAAATGTTTGCTTTTTATAGCCTACTGCTGAAACTTCGATTACGGAGGTGGGTGTCAGTGAACTAAGGTTATAATTACCATTCAAATCAGAAGTCGTTCCAGTATAAGTATCTTTAAAAATAATGTTGACATACGGAACCGGATTGTTCGAGCCAACTTCGGTTATTTTCCCAAGAACAACGGTTTTCTGGGCATTAGCGCCTACAATAGAAATTAAAAATAAAAACACAACTCCAATATATTCTCTCATCGATACTTTTTAATCCGAAAATCGCCACTCCAGTGTTAAAATTATTGTTATTAGCCATTTAACCGGCATCCCTATCAGGAAGCAAAAGCTCTCCCGAATAGCAAATATAAAATAACAAAAGTAAACCGAAGTTACCTTTAAAAATTCATATTTTTTTTATGGACAATAATCATTCCAATTATTTAACATCCTTCCAATCACAAATTAACGGCGCAAATGAGCAATCCCAACAAATTTAACACCCTTTAGATGGCTAATTATAAAATACATATGATTAAATATAGGTAGAACAACCTATTCCGTGAAGCGAGAAGAGGTGAAAATTGAGAACTACAATTTTTAACTTTTAAAACCGATTATTAAGGGAGAAATCTGGACTTAGATCAAATAAATTGTCACACCACGGGATTTTCATTCCGCTAAGCCTCGATTAAAATCTCCTTTTCGGATGTTTTAACCAAATCACCCGGACGCAACTTAGCCCTTTTTCGGAATTCAACTTCGCCGTTAAGTTTAACCTCTCCCTCCTCAACCATGATTTTTGCATGACCACCCGACTGGGCAATATGTAGCAGTTTTAAAAGCTTAATCAGTTCAATATACTCCGAGCCATTTAAATTGAATACCATTATTTCTATTTGAATTAATAATTTTTGAATTTAGATCTTAAATTTTCCGCGATTAACACTCAAAATTACATAAATATGGATTCAATGAACCACACTCGGGGATAATTCCGAAATTATGTCAATAACAATTAAAGGCTGTAATTCTTAAAACGATTCCCTGAAATTTCAGGGAACCAAAAATAAAGAAATAAATTACATTTATACCTTTGTACTTTACAATAAACTAAATCTACACACCCCATGATGTGGAATCGATTATCAATCCTATTCCTTCTTTTGATTATGCCCGGATTTGCCACTTTTGCAAAAATAAAACCAATGAAACTCACATGCGAGTATTTGCAGAACCCAGCTTTAGTTGACGTTGGCAAACCACGTCTGGGCTGGGTTAACATTGCAGAAAAGGGTGAGCGGGGAGAAAAACAAACAGCCTGGCAGATCCGTGTGGCCAGTTCTGAAAATAGGTTGGAACAGGCTGATTTATGGGATAGTAAAAAGGTATTCAGTGAACAATGCAACAGGATTGAATATGCCGGAGCTCCCTTATCTTCAAGGAATGATTGCTGGTGGCAAGTGCGAGTCTGGGATAAGAATGGCATTGTTTCAACCTGGAGCAAGCCCTCTTTTTGGAGAATGGGGATCCTAAACCCGACAGAATGGAGTGCCAAATGGATTGGCGTCCCCTGGCAGGGAGAAGAAGCGCTTCCCAAAATAACGAATCAAAAAACCCATCTGCCTGAAAAACTACCTCCCCCTGCCCCGATATTCAGAAAGGAGTTTCATGTTGAGAAGAAGATTCAGAAAGCTGTCGCCTTTGTCACCGGTCTGGGATATTTTGAGCTTTATGTGAACGGGCAAAAGGTCGGTAATGATGTGCTTGTTCCAAATCAAACCAACTACGGGAAACGTCCCGGATTAATCAACGAAGGGATTCCTGTGGAAGATAATTTCAAGGAGTATCGGGTGATGTACCTGGCCTATGACATCAAAAATCTGTTGAGAAACGGAGCGAATGTTGTTGGCAGTATCCTTGGTAATGGTTTCTATAACCCTGCCAAAGGGTGGGCAGGCGCTTACGGGTCTCCCCGTTTTCTGGCCCAGATCCATATCACCTACACTGACGGAGAGGAAGCGGTGATTGCAAGTAATGAAAGCTGGAAAGCATCCGAAAGTCCGATTCTCATGGACATGGTATATTATGGTGAACATTATGATGCCACCAAAGAGCAGAAAGGGTGGTGTGAACCCGGATTTGATGATTCAGCCTGGAAACCGGTTGTGTTGCGCAAAGCCCCCGAAGGAAAGATGGTTGCTCACACCTCCCAAACGGACAAGGTGATGGAGCGTCTCAAACCGGTCAAAATTGAAAAGCTCGCAAACGGAAACTATCATGTTGACTTTGGTGTCGAAGTTTCGGGTTGGGTTCGGTTAAATCAGGTTAATGGTCCTGCCGGTCATCAAATTGAGATTAAATACCTGTGTCCTAACTCTTCGGGTGAAAATTTCTACACATTCAAAGGTGAGGGCTCCGAATCGTATGCAGCCCGTTTTAACTGGTTTGTCTTTAGCGGGGTTGAAATAAGTAACTGGCCCGGAGAACTTCTGGCCGGACAAATAACGGCGGAGTTTGTCCATACCGACATTGAGGTAGCAACTACTTTTGAAACCTCGAATCCCCTTTTTAACAAAATAAACGAAATCTGGCGTAGAAGTCAGACCGATAATATGCATGGCGGAGTTGCCAGTGATTGTCCGCATCGGGAACGCTCCCCATACACCGGTGATGGTCAGGTCTCGAGCGTCATGGTGATGCATAATTTCGATGCCCGGAATTTTTATCAGAAATGGATTCAGGATATCCGCGGCGCTCAGAATGTCACTACAGGATATGTCCCAAACAGCGCACCATGGCAACCGGGATGTGGCGGAGGTGTTGGGTGGGGTGCGGCAATCTGTATCATGCCCTGGGAGTTTTACCTTCATTACGGTTCAAAAGATATGCTCGAAGATAATTATTTGGGCATGAAGGAGTATATCCGTTACATGGAGAGCTGGTTAGACACGGCTGGAATCATGTATTCACAACGAACCGGAAAGGACGGGAAGGTCCTCGAGTGGTTTAATTTGGGTGACTGGGTCGCTCCGGGAAATTTACCTCCCGAAAAGATGGTCCACACCTTCTTCTTCTGGCGGTGTGCCGATCTGACAGCCAAAGCAGCGAAGGTGCTGAATAAACCCGAAGATGAAACGAAATATTCCCAATTGGCAGAGCGGACCCGAAAGGCATTTTACAAGGAATTTTATGATGAAAAAAATGGCACTTACGGAAAAGCAGGGGGTAATATCTTTGCCCTGAAGATGGGTGTTCCTGACAATCAATATGAAAGGGTAAAGGGGACGTTAAAAGCGGATATCATAGCCAATAAAGGGAATCTGGATACCGGCATTTTTGGTACGCAATTCTTTTTCGAAGTTTTATCCGAAAACGGCATGCATGAATTAGCTTATCAAGCGCTGAACAAACATACTCAGCCCAGCTTTGGGTGGTGGATCGATCAGGGAGCGACGACCACCTGGGAGCAGTGGAACGGGGACAATTCACGCAACCACCCGATGTTTGGAGGGAGCCTCGTTTGGTTTTACCGGAAACTGGCAGGGATGAATACTGATTCGGAAGCTCCCGGATACCGGCATATCATATTCCGTCCACAACCGGTGGACGACCTCTCTTTTGTAAAATACTTCACTGAAACACCTTATGGAAAGGGAGGGATATCATGGAAAAATGAAGCTAACCACTTCGCTATGGAGGTAATCGTCCCTGTTGGCTGTGAGGCAACTGTTTATGTGCCTCTGAGGAAAGAGAAAGAGATTTCTGAAAACGGGCATCCGATAATCGGAACAGATGAAATAAAGTCTGTTGGCGAAAAAGAGAGTTACCGGGTTTTTGAAGTCAAAAGTGGAAGCTATTTGTTCTGGTCGAAATAAATAATAGTTTTTACCAGAGGCATAAATAATATAAAGGATACAATATTGAATTTTTCTAATTGACTGATTGATAATTATTTATTTCTTGTATTGCCGTCTCCGATTCGCGGGACCTGGCCGGGTTTTGTGCCGGGTCCCGCGAATTGCATTCGCGGATTTTTTATATTACGGGTAAACAAAGGGCTAATGAAGGGCGGATGCAATTCGCCCGACCCGGTTTCCTGTAAATAACCTTCAACTTCTTTTCCAGTAGTAAATTAGAAACACTAATTTATTTTAACTCTGTAAGAGTTCCCCAACGGCAACAAGAGCTACCTACTATAATGCAACTGATTTTCCATTCCCCGTGGGAAACCCCGACAGGGTTTCAAGCCGGGTACTGTCCCATTGATCCCCCAGTTTGCTCTGGGGGTTATTTACGGACAACTCCGATTGAGTTAGAACAACTTGAAATAACGATTGTCTTAGAAAACTCTGATGGAGTTAGAACAACTTGAAATAACGATTGTCTTAACTTACTGACGCTGCCACTCCGGTACAGAGACTCCGATCCGGAAATTTATTCGCCCCCTATTGTGTGCAGAACGGCTCATTTATTCGCCAATGACAGGGGTCATTTCGGAAGGATCAGAAGTGATTCAAGAAGCGTCAATGGTCATTCACTGGGTGTCAGAACCAAATCCAGAAGAGTCAGAGACCATTCCGGAAGTGTCAGAGGTCATGCGGGAAGAATCAATGCCCATCCGGAAAAACTGTCAATTTAATTTATCATTGGACTATATTTTAAACCTCAGATCTCACCTTTGCCGGTAAAGATTTATAAACCAACTCATACGAGTGATCAATCATTTCAAACAACAGTTTTTTGGTCATGGAACCATCCAAAACAATGGTGTTCCAGTGCTTTTTACTCATATGATAACCCGGCGAGATTGCCGGATTGGATTCGCGCAGCTCGATAGCCCGGTCAGGGTCGCATTTGAGATTAATCCAAAGATCCCCTTCAAGGCTAATCAATATAAAGATCTTACCCCCGACCTTAATTACGAGGGTGGTGTCGTCGAAAGGGAAACTATCTTCAGCACCCTTCTTCGATAGACAATATGCGATGATCTCTTCGATGTCCATCAGATTCCATTTTAAAGTTATACCAAATATAACAAAAAGTGTTGTTTAGACAACTTTTGATTGCTAAAAAAGGATATTGGTACCTGAATTTGGCTTATATTTACTTATTGGAAAATTCCCGGTTTTAAAAATTAACATTTAATCTTAAATGAGTTATGAAAACAAAACTGTTAATTCTTATTGCAATGTGTTTTCTTACCCTGTCGGTAGATGCCCAAGGTGAAAACAATTACAAGCCTTACAAATTCGGTGTTGGCGCTATGATATTTATACCAATCGGTCAATTCTCACAAGTGGATTCAGGAGCCTTTGGATTTGATCTGCAAGGCGAATACTGGATAAATCGAAAGTTTGGCCTTACTTTGAATGCAGGATATCAGGAGTGGGTCAAAGAATATAGTCATTTAAACAATTGGAGTTCAATACCTGTTTTGGGCGGCATTAAATACTATTTATCGAAAACCATTTATG
The DNA here is from genome assembly GCA_903918045.1 of uncultured Bacteroidia bacterium. Lineage (GTDB taxonomy): Bacteria > Bacteroidota > Bacteroidia > Bacteroidales > Prolixibacteraceae > JAAFHB01. The sequence continues at coordinate 7,582 of CAIXCY010000140.1, read as the reverse complement.
TCAGTGGCAAGGCCGGCTTATCATTCTTTACACAAAACGGGAAAGGAAGCGCCTTTACATATGCTCCGGGATTGGGCTTCAAAATAACCAAACGAATTGATCTGTTACTCCTCTATCAATCAGTCCTTAAAAATGGGGACAAAGTGGAAATTCTCGGGGTAAGGGCAGGACTATCTTTTTGATTATTATTCAAATAGAATTTTAATTCTAACTATTTAACCCGGAAGGTTCAAATCAAAAAGAGCCGATTTTTAATTACGAATCGCTTCCGATTAAACACTCGCGATCAATTTACCGGCGGAATAAACGCGCCCGGGAAATGGGTTAATTCATAGGTCACATCATCCGAAAAAATGATAGAGATCACGTCAAAACGGGTTTCGAGATCGATGCTTTTGCGGATCAGCCAGGCATCGGCAACCTCAACAATATTTCTGATTTTCTGATTTGAGACAGCTTCCCACGGCTCTTCAAAATAGTCCCCCTCGCGGGTCTTGACCTCCACAATAACAATCTCCTCACCTTGCTGGGCAATAATATCCACCTCTTTATGACCATAACGCCAGTTACATTCATGTATTTTGTAACCCTCCTTAATCAGATAGGCTAAAGCAATCTCTTCCCCTTTATCTCCCAGATCCTTCGGATCATCACAGGGTTCCAATTCTTTTATTTTCATAATGTTTCAATATTCACATAATTATCAGACACATTCAGAACTATCCGACTTCCCAAAATCAATGGCCTGTTGGGCAATTCATGACCGGCTGGGAAACCGAAGCAGACCGGATACCGGTATGAGGCCACAGCTTCGCGAATGATCTCAGCGCTGGACATTCCGTACGCAGTTTCCCGATCCGAAATTGCGGTAAAGTAACCGACGATCACTCCCGAGATCTGTTTCAGGATACCACCTGTCTTCAGATTGTACATCATCCGGTCGATATGGTAATGATACTCATCAATATCTTCTATAAACAGGATCTTCCCTTTGGGTGAAATATCAAGCGGAGTTCCTCGGAGACTCTGGATTATAGATAAATTGCCTCCTGTAAGAATTCCGGACGCTGTACCGGTTCTGTTTTGCTCGTGTGGTGGAAGGGTGTATCCCGGAGTTTTCCCTTTAAGAAGTTCCACCATTTCGGTAAAACTGTCTGTAAGAGTTCCTCCCTTTTCAAACCAGGCACTCATCACGCCATGCATTGAGGCAATGTTGTGATTCGAAAGAAACGCATGAAAGACAGTAATGTCACTGAATCCGATGAGCCATTTAGGTTTTTTAAAGAAGGAAGACCAGTTAAGGAGGTTGTGGGTCCTGATGGAACCATAACCTCCACGTGAAAAAAAGATTGCTTTAACCGATTTATCATTCAGTGCCCGTTGCATATCGGCTGCGCGCATTGAATCGGAACCACCAAATACCCCCTTCTGTTCAAACGCATTTGGGCCAATTTCAACAATAAATCCAAGATTTCGTAATATTTGAGCGCTGTGTTCCGCGATTTCCTTATCTACATTGCCGGCGGGCGATATAATTACAACTTTATCTCCTGGTAAAAGGTAGGGGGGGAACTTCATAATTTTATTTTTACGATTTCCTGTTCAAAAAATCCTCAATTGCAGCCGGAAAATACTCATATTCCAATTCATGAATCCTTGCTGCAAGCGTGTCGGGTGTATCCTCTGGAAATACCGGGCATTTAACCTGTAAAAGGTGTTCCCCCTTATCGTATTCCTTGTTCACCAGATGAATTGTAATCCCCGATTCGGACTCCTTATTACTTATAACAGATTCATGCACTCTTGATCCATACATTCCCTTTCCTCCATAATTGGGTAGAAGCGCCGGATGAATATTAATAATCTCAAAAGCATCTATAAATTCGGGGGGGACCAGCCAAAGAAAACCAGCCAGTACAATCAATTCAATATTGCGTTTCTGAAGCTCCCGGATCATCTGATCCGAGTCGTAATATTCTTGACGCGTAAAATAATTTGACTCGACCCCCAGGTTTTTGGCCCGTTGAAGCACATAAGCCTCCTTTTTGTTTGACCAGACCGAATCAATTATCACATCAGGGTGATTTTTGAAGTAACGGATTATATTCTCGGCGTTACTACCCGATCCTGAAGCAAATATAGCTATATTTCTCATATCCTTTGGATTATAAAAGTTTATTTTTAGAACATTCGACTCATATGTTCGACATAAAATTGCAGAGCGTTATTTTCATGCTCAATATAATAGATTCTTGTCTAAATATTTGGAAGATAAATTTGTTTCTTTGTTTCTTTGCACTCGCTGAATTAAAATAAAATCAGCGGATAAAATTAATAATAGTATTAACGTAAAAATTAAAAAATTATGTCTGACATTTCAGCGAAAGTAAAAGCAATCATTGTTGATAAATTAGGTGTTGACGAAAGCGAAGTTACGCCAGAGGCGTCGTTTACGAACGATTTAGGTGCGGATTCACTCGATACCGTTGAATTAATTATGGAATTTGAAAAGGAATTCAACATTGCAATCCCTGATGATCAGGCTGAAAAGATTGGCACAGTAGGAGATGCAATCAATTACATCACTGAAAACGCGAAGTAATCAAGTTTTTCATTAATAAAGAGCTCAAAAGCTTACTATGGAATTAAAACGAGTTGTTGTAACCGGATTGGGCACGATAAACCCGCTTGGTAAGAATGTTGAGGAATTCTGGAAAAATCTGTGCAATGGGGTTAGCGGTGCCGGCCCCATTACTCGTTTTGATGCTTCCAGGTTTAAGACACAATTTGCCTGCGAAGTTAAGAATTTCGATCCGAGTGAATACCTCGAAAAAAAAGAGGTTCATAAGCATGACTTATATGCGCAATTTGCATATGTAGCAGCAGCTCAGGCTCTTGCCCATTCAGGGCTTGATCTTGAGAAAATTGACAAAGACGAATGTGGCGTAATTTGGGGAGCAGGAATTGGTGGTCTGAATACTTTTTTACAGACTGTTACCGAATTTAATGCAGCTCCTGAAACGCCCCGGTTCTCACCATTTTTTATTCCAAAGATGATTGCCAACATGGCGAGCGGAAATATTGCACTTAAGTATGGCTTCCGCGGACCAACAATCACGACAGTTACGGCCTGCGCATCTGCCACTCATGCAATGATTGATGCAGCAACCTATATTCGTCTTGGAAAAGCAAACATCTTTATTGCAGGTGGTTCTGAATCGGCAATCAACGAAGCAGGAGTTGGAGGATTTAACGCTATGCGTGCCCTGTCAACCCGAAATAATGATCCGCAAACAGCCTCCAGACCATTTGATGTTGGCCGCGATGGATTTGTTATGGCTGAAGGTTCAGGTGCATTAATACTCGAAGAGTATGAACATGCTGTAAAACGTGGGGCAACGATTTATGCCGAATTGGTTGGTGTAGGAATGTCTACCGATGCTTATCATATGACCGCACCAGATCCTGAGGGTGGTGGTGCAGCACTTGTGATGAGGAGAGCATTGGAAGATGCAGGTCTGAAAACTACGGATATTGATTATATTAATGTCCACGGAACTTCTACCGGTCTTGGCGATATCGCCGAACCAAAAGCAATCAAGAAGGTCTTTGGCGACCACATTTATAATCTGAGCATAAGTGCGACCAAATCAATGACAGGTCATTTGCTGGGTGCTGCAGGAGCAGTTGAAGCAATTGCAGCGATATTGGCAATGAGGGATGGTATTGTACCCCCAACAATTAACCAATTTGAGCTCGATCCTGAAATTGATCCGAAAATTGATTTTACATTCAATAAAGCCAAGAAACGCGAACTCAAATATGTTTTAAGTAACACCTTTGGATTTGGCGGACATAATGGAACTGTAATCTTCAAAAATCTTTCTTTGTAAAGTGTTACGAGATTTAAGGTATCAAATAAAACTCTTTTCTTCTCCAAGAAAAGAGTTTTATACTTTTTTAAAAGCTACAACCGGATTCAGCCCGATTAAGCTACGGCTTTATGATCTGGCATTTATACACAGATCAGCCTCTTCCTCCGATTTAATGGGGCAACCCATTAACAATGAGCGACTTGAATATCTGGGTGATGCAGTCCTTGGTGCAATTGTAGCTGAATACCTCTATAATCGGTTTCCACGAAAAGATGAAGGATTTCTAACTCAAATGCGTTCACGCATCGTTAACCGGAGTTTTCTGACCCAGCTCACGTTTAAACTCGGCCTCAACCGGTTTATCAATTCGAATACAAATTCGGTCAACGATTCAAGCCACATTTTTGGTGATGTTTTCGAAGCTTTCATTGGAGCGCTTTACCTGGATACCGGTTATCAGGGAGCAAAACAATTCGTTATTAAAAAAGTACTCAATGTCCACGTTGATATTGAACAACTAGAGCGCAGCGATAATAATTATAAAAGTCAGTTGATCGAATGGGGTCAAAAAAATAAACGAGAGGTTGAATTCGACACCCACGAAAACAGCGAAAACAGCCATAATAACCTCCCTTTTATTTCGGTGATCCGTATTGATGGTCAGATCGTAGGAAAAGGTGAAGGTTATTCAAAAAAAGAAGCACAGCAAAACTCCGCCTGCAAAGCATTGGTCAACCTCGAGATCAGTGAAACCTTGTAACCTCAAAAGCCATCCGTATAAAAGGTTGAGTTCACGATTCACATTTAAATCATAATATTTGGCAAACGAATATCGCACATTTTGGCAATAAAAGAAGCGATAAAGCCTCTAATTCCTTATTCGAAGCCACATGCCAGCATCATCCCGGGAGTTAAAAAAACAGATTGGAATTTCTTTTAAGTTCCTAAGTTAAATAATGTTAAGGAGAACTGCCCTGATCCATTAATACCTTTATCTTTGTTTCGATGAGTAGAAGAATGATATATACCTTAAGTTTAGCGATGGCTCTTGCTGCCGTATTTTTGATTGTTGTACAGATGATGACAATCAAACATACCGCCGATCTGCAGGAGAAGAACTTCAGAACTCAAACTTACAAAGCGCTGCAAGACGTTACGGATGCTCTGGATATGTTCGAGATAAATCAGTTTTATGCTCTCGATGCCGATCAAAGTGATTATCCTTCAAATTCAACCGGATTGTTTCCTAATTCAGACAGGGTGGCACCACTGAGTGTACTGGAAAAAAGTGGCGAAATTCTTGTCTCCCAAAAATTCATCAGTAGTGAATCAAGAGGTAGTATAAATGAGCATTCGAATTTTTTCTCACAGACTCAGGTTCAGAGTTTTCAGCATGTTTATAACAGAAAAAGTGCCCAGGATGCACAAAAACTAAGATATCAGAACTATATGAAGGAAAGGTCTGAATTGCCGTTATCCTTGCGATTTCCTTCTGAAATTTTGGGGCAGGCTTTGGACTCGGCTCTTAAACGAAATGATATCCTGCTCGATTATAAGTTTACTATCTTAACTCAGATTGACGGAAAGAGCGCTCATATTATGGGGAGTAAAGATTATAAACCAGGAAAGCGGTCAACATTGTACAAAAGGCTGTTATTATCTGATGATCAACCAATAAAGCCAGATTATCTTTGTATTTATTTCCCCGATCAGAACAATAGCTTCTTTAAATCTGCCTCATTTCTGGTCTTCCCCTCACTGCTTCTTACCTTGATGATTATTGGTATTTTTATCGTGACCTTGCAGATCATCCTGCGCCAGAAGAAAATATCTCAGATCAAGAATGACTTCATCAACAATATGACCCATGAGCTTAAAACCCCTATATCTACAATCTCACTCGCTTCTCAAATGCTGAGGGATTCATCGGTATCGCTGTCAAAGTCAACAATGGATCATATTTCCGGCGTGATTTTTGATGAGAGTAAACGGTTGAGTAACCAGGTTGAAAAAGTATTGCAAATGGCAGTCTTCAATGAGGGACGGCTAAAATTGAAATTTACACAACTCGATTTAAATAAACTGGCAGAGACAGTTGCTGCGAATTTTGAGATCCGGGTATCCAATGAAAACGGAGAATTAAAGACCGATTTAATGGCCGAAAATCCGTTTATCAGAGGGGATGAGGTTCATATTACCAATGTAATATTTAATTTGCTTGATAATGCGGTAAAATATAGCAAGACCACCCCATTAAATGAGCTTTCGACTGAAAATAGAAATGGTTGGGCCATTGTTCAGATTAAAGATCACGGAATTGGAATACCAAAGGAGCATCAGTCTCAGATTTTCGAACGGTTTTATCGTGTCCCTACCGGAAACGTTCACAATGTAAAAGGGTTTGGACTCGGATTGTCGTATGTTAAGCGGATTATTGATGTTCATAACGGCAGAATAAAAGTAGACAGTACCTTAGGGAAAGGTACACGGTTTAGATTATATTTCCCATTAAAACAGACTCAAAATTATGGAAAAGAGGACTAAAGTGATTCTCGCAGAGGATGATGAAAATCTTGGGCTTTTGCTCAGAGAATATCTAATCGCTAAAGGTTATGACACCGACTTATATCCTGATGGTGAAGTCGCATATAAAGGGTTTCAGAAGAACCAGTACGATCTTTGTATTTTCGATGTAATGATGCCAAAGAAAGATGGATTCACCCTGGCGAAAGATATCAGAATGCTCAATACCGATATTCCAATTATCTTTCTTACCGCAAAAAGTATGAAAGATGATGTAATTGAAGGATTTAAAATTGGGGCTGACGACTATATGACAAAACCGTTTAGCATGGAAGAATTGCTATTCCGACTTGAAGCCATTTTACGCAGAACCAGCGGAGAAGGGGACAACTCTCAGACAATTTTCAAACTTGGTCGGTTTATCTTTGATGCCCGCAAGCAGACATTGTCGGATGCCAACGATAACACAAAACTCACAACCAAGGAGTCTGATTTGCTTAAATTGCTGTGCGTCAATGCCAATAAAATTTTGGAAAGAAATTTCGCACTCAAAACGATCTGGGTTGACGACAATTACTTCAACGCCAGGAGCATGGATGTTTACATTACAAAGCTTAGAAAACATTTGAAATCTGAGGAAGGAATTGAGATCATCAATGTCCATGGTAAAGGATATAAACTAATCATCTGATCGTTTCACAGAGCGTCATAAAAAATCCCGGATTTCGAATTCCGGGATTTTTTTATGTGATTGAAAAATTCGTAAGATTTACAGTTTTTGCCAATCAGGTTCTGAACATCAAATTGCCAAATTGACAAATTACCGAATTAAACTAATCCTTGCGCGAGCATTGCCTCTGCTACCTTCACAAAACCGCCAACATTTGCCCCTTTCACATAGTTGATATAATCACCCGATTTACCATGTTTTGAACACGTATTATGAATATCATGCATAATCAGGTGAAGCCGTTTATCAACCTCCTCCGTAGTCCAGTTATAGCGCATGCTGTTTTGCGACATTTCAAGGCCAGAGACAGCAACTCCACCAGCGTTAACCGCCTTTCCGGGAGCAAAAGTGAATTTGTTATTTACAAAATAGTTTACTGCACCCGAGGTGCATCCCATATTGGAAACCTCAGCCACCAGGGTACAACCATTTTCCATTAATTTCCGTGCATCCT
>CAIXCY010000139.1 GCA_903918045.1 uncultured Bacteroidia bacterium | reverse complement strand
CCATCCCGAAACGGTTCCGAACATCGGGTGACAGTTCGAAAAGGTATCATCGCTTTCCTTCCAGGTCTCCCAGATGGTTGTTGCTCCCTTACCGATCATAAATCCCCATCCGGGATATTTGGTACTGTTCACCACCTCAAAGACCTTGTCGGCATGTCCGGATGCAGACAACGCCTCCAAAACATACTGAGTACCAAAAATGCCTGTCGTAAAATGACCTTCAATCCCCTGATCAACAGCTTTAACGAGTGAGTCCGCCGCAGCTTTTCGGTCGCCTTCAGGAAGAACATCGAAATAGAGTAAGGCGGAAAAAAGGGTTTGCTTGTTGATCGGTTTGGAATAGGTGGTTTTCCAGAAAGTAGTCAGGAGATTATCCCTAATTTTCTGCTCCAGTAAAGCAAATTTTTCGCCGCTCTTTTTATCATTCATGACAGAGGCAAACTGGCGCATTATTCGCGCACACTGAAGGTAGTGAGTTGTGCCAATAAGTTCAAGTGGTGAAGGGATGATCGATTCATGATCGGCCAATCCTTTTGAAACGATCCCGTTAGGATGAATTCTGGCAACCTTCTCCATCCACCATAAATCTTTTTCGTATAACTCATGGATAAGTGAGGTGTCGTTATAATACAGATACAGGTTGTACTGAGTCGTGATAAATGCTGATTCCCAGCTGATTCCGCAATACTTAACTCCCACAAAGGGAGCCGTATCAATGAATACTGAATCGTTCATCGCATCAACCCAGTCGTAAACGGTTTTGCGATAGAAGGCGTGCATATCGAAATTACTTATAAATGTTTCAGCCGTAGCATTGAGGTCGCCACCATAACCAAACCGTTCCCTTCCCGCGCAATCGGATTGGACGCTCAGAAGATTATTCAGAAATGTCTGACGCGAATTCTTTTGAATCGTATTCAGCAGGTCGGATGAACAACTGAAACTGTTGCCGTTTTGAACAGCAGAGGCAAATGCCACTCCAACCAGGTCAGAAAGTTCAGGCTTTTTCTTCAACCCTTTAATTTCCAAATATCGGAATACATGGGAGGTAAGTTCAGGCTTATACCAAACCTCGTTTTGATCACCAAAGATATAGGTATCCACAGGCACTGCGAGATCCGGAGCTCCCGAACCACCTCTCCCCTTTTCTTTGATCTGTCCGCAAACGACGGTCATTGGATTAAGTTCACCATTTTCATAGATGCGCTCACCGGTCCCGATAGTTACAACATCTCCCGGATTACCTTCCAGCTTAATACTGAAAGTTCCTGAGAAAATAAATCCCATATCGACGATAAATGTACCCTCTTTCGTAGTGGAAATACTCACTGGTTTCACTTCATGGTATTCAAGAATTGGGGGAGAGAAAGCCGACTGGAGTTTGCCTCCGGGACCAGTTTTCTCAACTACCTGTTTCCAGGAGCGGTCATCGAATTTAGGCTTGTTCCACCCCGGGATATCCTTGCGGGCATCATGAACTTCGCCCAGGTAAACGCCGTTTTTCAGAACCGGTCCTTCGGAATATTTCCAGGTTTTATTGGTATTCACCTCCTCTACTTTCCCGTCATTATAAGTGAGTTTAAGCGATGCAATAAACTCAGGCCGTCCAACCGGCAGGCTTTTTCGGAGGTTGTAAACGCCCCACATCTTCAGAGGAAGGGGATTGTACCAGCCGTTGCCCAGCGTTACACCCAGGCAGTTTTCCCCGGAGAGGAGCTCCTTCGTTAAGTCATATTCTGAATAATAAACCCGTTTGCTGTAATTTGTCCACGCAGGCTCGAGATAATTTTTCCCAATCTTTTCCCCGTTTAGGGATGCAACATAATATCCCGCAGCGGTGATATAAAGTTTAGCCGACTTTACTTCCTCCTTAGCAACAAAATCCTTACGAAAAAGAGGAGCAGAATCTTCATTGTATAGCAACGAATCATTTATTGGGGAAATCTTATCGTCTCCTATCCAGAAAGCGGAAGCAAGATCCAGGTCTTTCTGTTGTTTAGTGCTGATGGTACCACAACTAAACAGGAAAAGTGCAAAAAAGGAGAAAAAAATATTTTTAATCATTAGGCGCAAATGTTAGCTAATTAGAATATTAATTTATTTAATCTTAACCTTTGCGACTTAGCGTCTTTGCGTGATTTTTATTTTTATCCCACGCAAAGTCGGTAAGACGCAAAGTAGTAAAATGCGACATTAGATCTTTGCTATTACTTAGTTATTTTGGAACCGTATAAAACTCGTAATTAATCTTCCATCTGAATTCGTTCCCGGGTTCAACCCTGATTTTAATATAAGGCTCGGGGCAAAGCGTTGTTAAACAGGCCCAGAAAGCCAACTTCGAGATGGGTTGGTCACAGGTAATGCGGACTCCGCGGCCAGTCTTTTGATTTTCAATGCGGATATCAAAATCTCTTGCATCTCCGCTATAGCCAGATAAGGATTCATAATAAACAGTTTCACTGCCTTCCAAATTTCGAAGAAATACCAGTTTATTATCTTTAACATCAATTAGTTCTCCCGATCCGACACCCCTCCCTGAAACAGTAAACGGGAATTTCACGATAAATGCGGTACCTATCAATTGCTGGTCCATCACAAAAAAATTATGACTATACACCTTTGTTTCGATGGTTCGCTTTCCGGTGTTCTTTAGGATATGGGAAAGGAGCATTTGGGACTTATTAGTTATAAGCTGAACAGTTTTCTGATAGCGATATGAATAGTTTATATCCTTAAGTTCCTGAGTAAACTGAACCTGATCAGGCTGTTCATTAATCTTCCAAATTCCGTGATTCAGAATAGTCAGAGGTCTTCCTGAGGCATAGGCTTTATCATCCGGTTTGAGAAGAGCGCCTATTCCGATTTTCACAAAGCTCTCCCCCGGTTTTGTTTGTTCGTAATCCAGCGGAGCAAACTCTTCGACTGGTCCCGTAACCGTATCATGAATTTCAGAATCTCCTGGTTTAAACCACTTTCCAAAGTATTCGTGACCATTGTAGTTAAGGCTGGATATGGTCCCGGACCAGTCGAACCGGGATCCCCGGTAATAACCATTTAAGGAATCCGGAAGAAAGAGTTTTGCACGCGTTAACCCGTTGCTGATCTCCGCATCCGGAAATTTAACTGTGGTCATGGAGCATAGGGCCAGAAAGAGGAGAATATAAGATAGAATTTTCACACCCAATTTTTGTTTTACAACCGGTTTAAGGATTGAGGTAATTTTTGATCTATTTTTGCAGACAGAGGCTGTATCAAAAGTATAAAATTTAACCGCTGAACCGCAAAGTATTATAATTTAGCAGAATAACTCTGCCTAACTTCGCGCCTTCTTTGCGTTTCTTCGCTGTAAAAGACTTTTGATACAGCCTCATTTTGCATCTTCAACCATTTTATGAAATGAGAGCCGTTGAACTTCACCGGCTTCGGCAAAATGGGTAACCCCTTCACGTTCCGCAATTGCGCAGAGTCTAGCATAAGAGCCGTCATATTTTGCAAGGACCGGAAAACGTCTGCATTTCAGATACAAAACAGGGAGTGATGACAGCTCCACACGTCTTAAAACATCTGGATTATCTGCAACTTTTTTGGCTTCCTCAAAGATATTATAGGATTCTTTAATAAACTGTTCCGAAAAAATCCGGTCGTCAGGCGATAGGTTTGGATGAATATGGGCCTCCGAAGTGATTCGTCCCTGCAGCTTGTCAAAGTACTGTCTCACCAATTTGCCGGACCTGCCATAATAACCATTGATAAAATCATCGATAACTTTATCCGCATCACATTCCGGATTCCAGAACAGCTTTGCAATAAGATAAGACCTAAGTTCTGCAAATTCACCACCCCGGCACTGATAAGCGCCCTGTTCCATGATCCCTATCGAATTGTTATCCCTGAAGGTCTGAATGTTTGGCTGCAGAACCTTAAAATTAGGATAAGGAAGGAGGAAGTGGGCAAAATCGACCACATAATCCCAGATATAGAGGTGCGGAGCAAGCGTCGACCAGGTTGTGAGGTCTTTTAGAAATGACTGATTTTCGGGACAGGTTTTAAAATCGTGGGAAAAGCAACACTCAATACTGCATAACCTTACGACGACATTGCTACGCGGATGAATATGTTTTGGAGGAGTTCTTGTGTACAAATAGGCGAGGGTTCCGATAAATTTGTCGGGAAATTCCTTCTCCACCGATTCGGCAATCTGATTCACAAACCAGATCATAATACCCGATTCGCCCCCTTCACGCTTTACAATTTCCTGGCATTTCTCACACTGACACGGATTATACCAGTCGTTCTGTGAGACATCATAGATCAAATACTCAGGGCTCTCGCGCATCCGCTTCTTAATTCTTTCGGTTATAATCTTCAAAACATCGGGATTCGAAAGACACAATTGTGCCTGCTCAAAAATCCGTTTTCCATCAATAAGGCTGTAATATTCAGGATGGTTCGAGAAAAATTCTGTTGGAGGCATCAACGGATAAAAGGTATGCACCGCCCAGTAACTCTCCACTCCACCAGGTTGTTTCCGGTATCCCATGGCACCATTCACCCTGTTTTGTGCGGCCCACTCAGGATTAAACGCTTCGGCATAGAAGTCATTCCGGACTCTTACACCGGGGTGCTCCGAATGTTCGAAGTAATTAAAAACCAGTTCATCTCTCTTTGGGATATTGTTAACAGTCGGGGTATACCATCGGCAGCCGAACTCATTCTCAAGAAATGCCATCACACCATACATCGTTCCACGACCCTTGCCTCCGTAAATCAAAATATCTGCACCTGAATTGCAATAGCGAAACGATTCATCCTGATCTGCCGGAGCATCGTCACCGGTTTTTTCCTTTATCAACTGATTGTGTCCAATAATTATCTGGTGACCAGGATAGGACATGTCCAAAGGTTGAATTGGCATTTCAATACCACTAATCTCTTTCATCCAGCGCTGCAGTTCTCCGGCTGCCCATCGCTCAGATTCGGATGCAGAGCCATCGATGGCGATCCGGTAGTCCGATTTACCAATTGAAAACAGCGTATGATTAACCCGCTTCCCGGCATAAAAAGAGTACTTCTGCCGGATTGTTTCGCCGCTGATCAGATCAATCCGAACCGATGCTGTATAAGGCTGATATTCATCTGTTTTCAGGTTAATACTTCCGCAAAAAGCGGCGCTACGCTGTTCCTTCACCACAGAGTGGTCACGGCGATCAAGTACTTCAAATTCAAGATTTTGAATAACCTGCTGCAAAACAGGATTCCCAAATTTTGAAACTACTTTGGCCTGCCCATCCAAACCGGCGATAACGGTTAAAAGGTCACCGCGTTCGGCAAGGCTATTGACCGAAAATGGATGAAACCTCACACAAAATCCACCGTTCCCGTACCGTTCCTCAATCTTAAAAAGGAGGGTATTTTTACCTTTATTTAGCATGACAGGGATCAAATCGCCATCAGTATGAATACCTCTTGGGGTGTGGTAATCTAATATTTTTAAACCATTTAACCACACATTACCCCCGTCGTGGGTGCCCAGACCAATGAACCAAACCCCGGTTTCTTCCGCCTGAATTTCAGTATAGGCATAGGAAAATACAGGATCCTCAAACCCCACAGATTTATCGAGCGTAATGATTGAATCGGGCGAATTATAAAGCTTCCAGCGTGCAATACCCTTTGGATATTTCACCACATCACCCGCTTTGATGGTCAGATTCTTTTCGCCACCGGCTTTTGTCAGATAGTCGGTGGTGAAGCCATCCACGAATCCCGGCAGGTATTCCATCGATTGTTTTGGATCTTTTGGCCGCTGCAAAGGGATAGGACCGCATAGCAGCCATGATTTGATCCATTCGCCGGGAACAACATTCTTCAGCGGTAACTGCTGCGAATCGGCCGATCCTGCAAAGAAAAGAAGAACGAAAACGGAAAGGAGAAGCTTTTTATACATGATTATTATTGGCTATTAATATTTTTTAATTAATCACTCTTGTCAGGGAAAATGGTAATTCTTATTAAAAGATTCTTAGCGAAACGAAGAATCTCTGATTTTTTCCCGGATAGTAATATCACTTATAATATTCTGCAAAGGAACATTAAGCCCTTCGGCTGATAAAATTGTAGATGCAGACAATTTATCTTCCGGGCATTCAGCACTAATAATACGACTTTCACCAGGTAACAGCGTGAAGTATCCATCCGAAATATAAGCGGGTAAGATGCGTTTACCGGTCGCGGCATTTCGCAAATTAAGTTTGATGGAGACAGCTAAAATTTTTGACGGATTGGTAAGATTAAAAGTAAACTTCGCCATCTTTTTTTCCAGCTTTTTACCGGTTAGTTTTCCGGTGATTTTGACCGGAGCAAGTTTCGCTAATCCTTTGAAATCACGCTTTCCATCGGCTGTCCGGAAATAGCTATTCTCAGATAAAAGGTCTCCTTGTGTAGAAAAAGTCTTCAGCCTCGCAAGATATATTGGAGGGAGTTTATCCGGAATTTTAGCGGTAAAACATTTGACCCGGTTGTTTGCCTTTGAATCGCTGGATGCTGTTTCCTTGTATATCTCTTTGGCATTCAGATCGTAAACCGATAGTTCTGTACGGATCGCCGGATAATCTTTTAAGGTATTATTGATAAAATAAATGTCATTGGTATACGGCTGAAACTGGATGTGCAACGGTTCGCAGGCTTTTTTGCTGCCGTAAAACACGCCATTGGTTTCGTAATCTGACGAATAGGTTTGCCATACTGTGCTGGGCCAGGAGGGGTGTGTCATCCACAAAAGCAATCCGCTGCATGAATTCCATAGCCTGTAGTTCCAGACCTCAAAGATCTCGCGATAGATCTCATAGTTTAACATCTGTGCATTTCGGCAAAACTCCCCAAGGTTTGAATAAAGACCATACTGATCCTCAATAGCCTGAATATAGTCTTTTTGTCCACGGTGCAGGTCGTGATAATACCAGGCGTCGCCAATCGGCCAAAGGTCCTCCTTCGGCATCATCTCCCGCATGGTTTCGGCAACCGGTATGGCTGGGACTCCCGTCTCCGTGTTAAACCCCTCTTTACGATGAATTTCCTGCTTTACAAAATCGGTATAAAACCAGGGTCCACTGTTGGCGAGGTTGTTTTTGATGGAGCTGGAATGGTAAATTCGTGTTCCGTCGAGTTTTGCCTGAAGGATATGCAAACTGTCATCAAGCGCCATTGCGGGGTTGCCTTCGTTTCGGCCGCACCAGAGTGCGATACTTGGATGATTTCTGTAACGGAGGATCACATCCCGGGTATTATTAAGGAAGAGCTGGTTGTCCCATGGATCGAGATTCCAGTTTTCGGTACTCATCCAAAAATCGTTCCAGACCAGCAACCCATATTCGTCCGCCAGTTCATAGAAAATCTCCTCCGTACTTTGTCCCACCCAATTTCGGATCATTGTAAATCCGGACTCCTTATGAAGCCTGAAATAAGGTTCGAGCTTCTCGCGTGAGATCCGTTTCATCGCCTCATCAATACCCCAGTTTCCTCCCCTGCAATAGATCGGCTGCCCGTTGACCTGTATCACCAGGTAGGGCGCTGAACCAGGTGTTAAACCTTTATCAAAGAGAACGGTATCCTTCAGATTAGGAACAAAACCTATCTGAACCCCACCCGGAAGGCGGCGGCTTTCATAACTGTGATGCCTGTAGGTGATTATTTTCTCGGTCTTCGCCCACACTTTCAACGGATTGAGATTGACACGTACATTCTGGCGCGCAAGCCGGTAATCGACCGTAAAATCATAGCTCATCTCGCGGATTCCAAACCGGACGACCTTCTGATCCGAAACGTTGTTTTCATCGTCAGCAACGCTAAGTTTCAGATTGTACAGTTCCTGTTTCCCATAACCATTTGGCCACCATAGCCGTGGGTTTTGAAAATTAAGCTGTGAAAATTCCGAAGGACTAAAAACTACCAGCTTTTGTTCTCCGGCATTAAGGATGACGAGTTTTGAAAACCGTACAGATTCAATTTCACCCGAAAGGGTAAAGGTTTTCCGTGAAACCCCACAGTTGCTCAGCGTCGACTTTATGATAATTTTGGCACTGGTGGTATCGGGTAAGGGAAGATCGGTAATTACCTGAGGATCGATGATCCGGGCATCGGCAGTAACTCTTAACCGGACATCCTGCCAGATTCCTATATTTCGGTCGCGTATTCCAGGAATCCAGTCCCAACCTTCTGTGCATACAAACGTAGGACCATCATAACAAAGAATACCACCGTTCGGACCTGAGCCCTGAAGATTTTCTTCATGCGGAATCCCGGGATGAGGCGGAGGAAGGATATGAATAGCAAGGATATTGGAGGTGTCATTATGCAAAAGCGAAGTGATATCAAATTGTCCGCGGATAAAAGCACCGGTAATCGTGCCCAGGAGCGAACCGTTGAACCAAACCTCTGCCTTATAATTAATCCCGTTCAAAATCAGCTGTACCCTTTTGCTTTCTGCACCAGCAGGCAGTGGCAAAACAGTGCTGTACCACCAGTCTGTGCGGCAGAGGGTATCCGGAATTGCCATATTATTCATTCCGTAAAGCGGTTCGGGATAATAACCCCTGTTAACAAGGGTTGTCAGAACCGTCCCAGGAACTGTTGCATTTATCCATGAATCTGTCTGAAAGGATCCACTTGTAATTTCAGCTCCTGTTGAATTGATTTGTTTCGCAGCTTTCAGTTCCCATCCGCCGGAAACTATCCATTCATTATCCCTGGCTGTAACCAGTTTAGCTTCGGACATTATTTTCGGAAGCACCTTAGGCAGGATGATAGCTACCCTGGATTTTGGAAGCTCTCCAGAATCCTGCGGCAGCCGCAACCCCTTGTTTTGTGCGAAAAGAGGTGACAAAACCGCGGACAGCAAGATCATTAAAGCGAATAGTCTGAATCCGGGAAGGTGCATCTTTATTTGGTGTTTTAAGGTTTGCATTAAATAACGTTTCAAAAAAAGTATTTTTTTCAATGCCATGTATTGGAAAGAAATATATTTTAAATTTAGCACCGGTTAGTATGATACAAATGTACCTGAAACTGAACTAACCTTCATCCTGATTGTATAAAAGTATCATTCATGAATTGAAAAGTATTACACATTGATTCTCTTTTCAAATACCATTGTAATGTCAAATCTAAAATAGTACCCAATATGAATAAAACAGTATTAGGAATTTTTGCCCATCCCGACGATGCAGAACTGATGTGTGTCGGAACGCTATCGCTGTTAAAGAAAGCGGGTTGGGAGATTCACATTGCAACGATGACACCAGGCGATAAAGGTTCGGCAGAGCTAACCCGAGAGGAGATCAGCGTGATCCGCAGAGCAGAAGGGGCCAAAGCGGCTGAACGCCTGGGGGGTACTTACCACTGTCTTGAATGTGATGATGTTTACATTATGTATGACCGGGAAACCATCAACAAAGCTACAACCTTAATCCGCAAGGTACAGCCAACGATTGTTATAACTGCGAGTCCGAATTGTTATATGATTGATCATGAGACGACCAGCCTTGTGGCCCAGACCGCCTGTTTTGGTGCAGGGATAAAAAACATGGAAGCAGCAGGGGAACCTTACGGAATGGTTCCCTATCTTTATTATGTCGATCCGATGGAGGGGAAAGATAAGTTTGGTGTCCCTGTTATCCCGGGTTTTTACGTCGATATTACCGGTGAAATTGGCATCAAGGAAGAGACCCTTGCATGTCATGCCAGTCAGCGCGATTGGCTTCGGAAGCACCATAAGATGGATCAGTATCTAATTGCTATGAAGCAGTTTGCGGCTCACCGTGGAGCAGAGATAAGTGTCAAATATGCCGAAGGTTTCCGTCAGCACCTGGGACACGGGTATCCTCAGGATAATATTCTGAAAGCAGTGATTGGGGATCTCGTTTTAATTAAATAATTCGATAATTTGAAAATTCGGCAATTTGAAAATGAGAATAAAAAGATGTCAAATCTCAGTTTTTAATTCTTAGGTAAGTGAAAATTCTTTTTGAACCTATATCAAAAGTAAAAAATTTAACCGCAGAGAACCGCTGAGTGCCAACGCAGAGAACCGTAAAGCATTATAATAAAACACGATAACTCTGCGTAACTTTGCGCCTTCTTTGCGTATCTCTGCGGAAAAAAGACTTTAGATATAGCCTCTATAGCTTTTAGATGTTAGCTCTAAAAACTCGTAAAAGCTACGTTGTTGCGAAATCTTGGTTATTTCCGATTTCAAACGAAAACTAGTGAAAAAATTCTAAAACTCATTTCCAAATCTAAAAAATTAAATT
Source organism: uncultured Bacteroidia bacterium (assembly GCA_903918045.1). GTDB lineage: Bacteria > Bacteroidota > Bacteroidia > Bacteroidales > Prolixibacteraceae > JAAFHB01. The sequence goes on along the minus strand of CAIXCY010000139.1, from coordinate 39,957 downwards.
CTTATGGCCAGAAAATTAAGTATGTTAGCTCCTGAATGGTGGGATTTTACAACCCTGGAGGATGATTTATTGATGGATGCCGCAAAACTTACCCCTGAAGATTTGCTTCAATTATCGCGGCCCGGGTTTAAAGTTGTTTTCTACGATACATTGGAGGATTTCTACCTCGCCGAGGCGCTTGAATACATCACTGCATGGAAACAGGCAAGTGCAAGCAATCCTGTTGGAATCTGTGGCCCGATTGGTCCTACCGAACAATTACCCCTTGTTGCCAGGATCGTGAATGCCCTGGATCTGAACCTTGCAAACGCCCATTTCTGGGGAATGGACGAGTGGTATGTTGATGGCAGGGAGCTACCTGCCGACAATCCGATATCATTTGAGAAGGCCGATAAAGACCTCTGTTTCAACCGTATTAAACCCGAATTAAGAATGCCTGAGGTGAATATGCATTTCCCCAAAGCCGATACGAGCAAATACATCGCGAGTTGGGATAGCGGCGTTCGCTGCGCTGTGATGCAGGGTGGTCAGGGCGATACCAAACACTGGGCATTTAATGACCCATTCAAACGTGAAGGTCTTTACAAGGATGCTCCTCCAACTCCCGAGGAGTTCCGTAAACTCACAACACGTGTGGTTGATCTTCACCCGATTACCTGCATGCAAAATGCCCGTACGAGCGCCGGCGGCGTAGTCACAGGAATTCCAAGACAGGCACTTACCGTTGGTCCTCAGCAGACCTGGAAGGCAGAAAAAGTCTCGATCTGGCAGGCAGGCGCACATGACAATGCCTTTGGTCAAAGGTTGACAGCCTTGATGATCAGCAAAAAGATTATGGACAGTGCCGTTCCAATGTCCCTGCTGGCCGACCACCCCAATGTACAATTTAATTATTTCAGGGGTGGAATTGGAGTTTGCGAAACAGAGATGCACTAACTGTGGAAATAAGAAAAGATCAGGATAAAAATCAATTTGCAGAATAACGGAACACTGATTACACTGATTTTACAGATCTTCACCGATTGCTTTAAAAATCAGAGTTTATCCGTCATATCAGCGTCATCAGTGTTCAAATATTTTTATCCTATTTTGTGATCATTATCCAAATCATTAAAAAATTGCCTCTTGAAAAAATATGTAAAGAATGGTTTGATATCCTGTATGCTCTTATTTGCATTTATCAGCATAGCCTTTGGTAATGAAAGAAATAGCAAACCTGTCAATTCCGTCAATGTTCACAAGTGGGTGATTCAACACTTTGCAAAGGGTAAAATCCCACCCTTTTCGTTTGTTTACGGAGGAAAAAACTCAGATAGCTTTATCAAAGGGTGGAAGTTTCAATCTGAAAACTTAATATCCAACGATCCGGAGGTGGCAGAATCGAAATACACTTACACTGATCCGCAAAGCGGTTTGACAGTAAAGTGCTTTGTATCGGGGTTCACAGATTTTCCTGCCGTTGAATGGGTACTTAAATTTGAAAATACTTCGGCCACTAATACTCCTGTTATTGAGAAGGCCAATGTTATAAATTACAAGTTCAGTTCTAAGGGAAAGGGTCAGTTTATACTGCACCATGCCCATGGGAGCAATGCCGAGCGGACCGATTTTCAGCCTATCGATGAGCCTTTGGAGATCGGAAAATCGATTTATATGACTCCCAAGGGTGGGCGTTCATCCGACAATACCGCCTTTCCGTTTTTCAATCTGGAGATGCCCGGTCATCAGGGAGTTATGGTAGCCGTTGGCTGGACCGGGAAATGGTTTGCCGATCTGGTTCAAACGGACAGTAAATCGGTATCCCTGAAATCGGGAATGGAAAAGCTAAAGCTCACCCTCCTTCCCAAAGAGGAGATCCGAACACCTAAAATTTCGCTCCTTTTCTGGAACGGTGAAGACCGGATGACAGGGCATAACGAGTTCAGGAAGTTTGTGCTTCTCCATCATTCGCGTAAGATTGAAGGAAAGCATGTTGAATTGCCATTTGCCACATTCCTCGCCCGCGAAGGTCCACCTCCGTGTAACGAACATACCTGTTCCACTGAATCCTATTCTGTTGCACTGATCAAACGGCATCAGCAATTTGGAATCGTCCCCGAGGTATTCTGGCTCGATGCAGGGTGGTATAAATGTAACGGAAGCTGGCCAAACGTTGGAAACTGGAGTCCGAACACCGAGAACTTTCCCAATGGCTTTAAACCGGTTACCGATGCAGCCCACGCGGTTGGTTCGAAATTCCTGCTGTGGTTTGAGCCGGAGCGGGTAACCAAAGGAACGCTGTTCGCCAATCAAAATCCCGACTGGTTGATCAATCTTAAGGGAAACGAAAACTCACTTTTTAACCTTGGAAATCCGGAAGCCCGGGCCTGGCTCACCAATTATATCTCCGACTTTTTAAAGCGGGAGGGGGTCGACTATTACCGTCAGGATTTCAACTTTGATCCGATGCCCTACTGGGAAGCCAACGACAAGCCCGACAGGATTGGAATCTCAGAGATCCGCCATATCGAAGGTCTCTATGCCTTCTGGGATACATTGCATGAGCGGTTTCCAAACCTGATCATCGACAATTGCGCGAGCGGTGGACGACGCATTGATCTGGAAACGATTTCCCGAAGCTCCCCACTGTGGCGGACTGATTACCAATACGGTGAGCCCGAAGGGGCACAATGTCATACCTATGGATTAAATTTTTATCTTCCACTCCATGGCACTGGAAACTTCACGATCTCTCCTTACCATTTCAGGTCAAGCATGAGCTCCTCCATGGTGATCAACTGGGATATCAACAGCCGCGAACATTCCCAACCTGAACTTCAAAAGTATTTCAAGGAGTTTAAACGATTACGCCCCTATTATTATGGCGATTACTATCCGCTCACTGCTACTGAAAATATGACCAAAGACAATGTATCCCTCGCCTATCAGCTAAACCGGCCTGATCAGAAGGATGGAATAATCATGGCATTCCGGCGTAAAAATTGTGAAACGGAATCCATTCAGGTTAAGTTGCGTGGGATTGATCCCCAAAGGAGCTATGAGCTTACCGATGAAGATTCACAGGTAAAAACAACAGTAACAGGGGAGAAGTTGATGAATGGTTATGAGTTGGTGCTGAAGAATAAGCCGGGATCGGTGTTGATATGGTATAAAAAGTCTCAATAACAAAAATGACAATTATTTCCAAGTTCCGTTCCGGACTATATATTAGTAAAAATAAAAAAAAGAGGCTGTATCAAAAGTAAAAAAATTAAACGCAGAGAGCCGCCAAGAAAAACCGCAGAGGATCGCAAAGCATTAAAATACTGCAGAATATCTCTGCGTCCGCCAGCTGGCGGATTGCGACTTCTTTGCGTTTCTCCGCGGTAAAAAGACTTTTGATACAACATCTCTAATTACTCTTCTACCAATATTTGAGGCCTACGGCATTTCTATAATTTAGGAATTTAACGTCTTAACTAATGCATTATGCTTAAAACAAAACAGCAATTCCGGATTAAATTATTTTTGATTATTTTAGTCATTACGATAAATTACGGCAGTTTAGCAGCTCAAATATATACTTCAAAAAGCACCCGACAAACCTCCAAATCGGTCATCTCCCTGAATGGCGAATGGTTCATCGAAAAAGATCCGCAGAATATCGGGAAGGAGAAGAGCTGGTGGCAGTCGCCCCTTCCGGGTGCCAAAAAGATTAAGGTTCCCTGGATTCTTCAGGAAGTTTTTCCGGCATACCACGGCGTGGTATGGTACTGGTATGACTTTGTGGCACCAAGGAACAATTATCCGTCAGGAAGGACGTTATTACGATTTGAATCAATCGATTACATGGGTGACATCTGGCTAAATAACACCTTCATGGGTAGGTACGAAAGCGGTGATGTCTCGTTCTCAATTGATGTCACAGATGTGATCAAAACGGGCGAGCCGAATCATTTATCTGTCCGGGTCTTAAATCCCACCAACGAACCTATTGATGGAATGACGCTCAAGCAGATTCCCCGTCAGGCAAGAGTTATGCCATATTCTGCCGGAGGGGAATACAATTGCGGAGGGATCACCGGTTCAGTCGAATTAAGGTTTGTTCCGGTTGTTCGGGTAGAAGATCTTTTTGCATCGGCTAACTCAAAAAGTGATGTAGTCGAAATCGAAGCGACCATTCACAATGCGGGTTTAAGCCGCGTTCATCAACAACTCATAATCTCGGTTGCCCCGGCATCCTCGGGTGAAACCCTGAAAACACTCGAATTCGAATGTACCGTTCCTCCGGGAGACACGATAATAAAATCATCAATTAAAATTGAAGAGCCACGGTTATGGGATACTAATAATCCCTATTTGTACCGACTTACTCTTCGGAACACAAATCAGAACGAGCAGACAGCAGATGAGCGTTCAGTACGTTTTGGTTTTCGCGATTTCAAATTTGAAAACGGCAGTTTCCGCCTCAACGGGAAGCGCCTTTTCCTGAGATCCTCCCACTCGTGCAATAACTATCCTGTTGGTCAGAGGTTACCCATGGACCCGAATCTGGCACGGCTTGATTTGCTCGATATGAAGGTGATGGGTTTTAATGCGATCCGTTTTATCTGGGGTGGGGCACAACCTTACCAGCTTGATTTATGCGACGAAATTGGACTCATGGTTTACAATGAATCGTTTGCTTCCCAGGGATTGGACAGTTCATCGGTGATGTTTGAGCGTTTTGATCGTTCTCAGTTTGGGATGATCCGTCGCGATCGCAACCACCCAAGTGTTGTGATCTGGGGACTTCTGAATGAGACATTTGATGGTCCGGTATTCCGGCACTCAGTTGCCTTACTTCCCCAGGTGCGATCGTTGGATCAAACCCGGATGGTACTGCTGGGAAGTGGTCGCTGGGATGGACAATACAACATCGGCTCGATTTCAAATCCCAGGTCTGAATCATGGGAGTATCTGCTGGGAAATGAGTCCCCTGATGCTAAACCGGCAAAGATGACCAGGTTGGGAGGCTATTGTGAAGGTGCCGGCGATGCACATGTGTATCCCGTAGTTCCTCAACCACTCAAAGCGACAGAGGCAATCCGGAACCTTGGAAAAAATTCAAAGCCTGTTTTTCTTTCTGAATATGGCATTGGCAGTTCAGTAGACCTTTGGCGGGTAACGCGTCATTTTGAACAGTTAGGTAAAGCCGGAGCTGAAGACGCGCTGTTTTATAAGGATAAGCTCGGTAAATTCCTGGTAGACTGGGACAAATGGAACCTCAATGAGATCTACCCCCGTCCTGAGGATTTCTTTGCCGAAAGCATCCGCAGAGTGGCAGGCCAGCGAAGGATTGGGCTTACTGCCATCCGCTCGAATCCGCAGATTGCAGGACATAACCTTACCGGGATGAATGACCATGTGATGGGTGGCGAAGGACTGACGACCACCTTCAGGGAACTTAAGCCCGGCACAACTGATGCGTTGTTTGAGGAGCTAGCCCCGTTGCGCTGGTGCCTGTTTGCCGAACCAAAAAATATCTATCGCGGTGAGAAAATTAAACTCGAGGTGGTACTTGCCAATGAAGATGCCCTTCCTGCAGGAGAATATGTTGCCTTGATACAGGTAGTTGGTCCAGGCAATCAGAAAGTCTATGAGCACAGAACAACGATAACAATTCCTGTCACTCAAAAGGATGAGGAATTGCCATTAGCTATCCCAATTTATACGATCGAATTGCCCGTAGATGAACCTGCCGGAAAATACAAGCTTTTAGCAACGCTCGAACGGGGGGCTGCGCCAACATGCGGTGAGGTTGAATTCTGGGTAGATGATCCAAGTCAAATGCCTGAAGTTGAGACGGTCATAACCACCTGGGGGGTCGATTCACTCCTGACCAAATGGCTGTCAGAACATCACATAAAAACACAGCCATTTAATTCAGAAAGGCAAATCGCACGGGAAGTGATTCTTGTAGGAGCAATTCCACCGGCTGGAAAGGACACTTTATCTGCATTCACTGCACTTATTCAACACATTGCCGGCGGATCAAATGTTGTTTTTCTCGCTCCTGAAGTGTTTAGGCAGGGAAAAAATACAGTCAGGTTTTTACCTTTGGAGAAGAAAGGGTCCTTATCGAATTTGTACAGCTGGCTTTATCTCAAGGATGAATGGGCCAAGCAACATCCTATTTTCGAAGGGCTACCTTCGGGAGGATTGATGGATCATCAATTTTACAGGGAGATCATTCCGGCCCTAGCCTTTGTAAGTCAGGATCCACCGCTGGAGGCGGTAGCCGGTTCTATCAAATCGTCGCTCGATTATGCCTCGGGGTTAATGGTTTCGGTCAACTCATTTGGCGCTGGAAACTTTATCCTAAATACCTTGCTGATTCGTGATAATCTGGGAACCCATCCAGCGGCAGAACGTCTACTTCGCAATATGCTCCGTTTTGCAGCGCACGATCTGAACAAACCGGTCGAAAAACTGCCGGCCGATTTTGAAAGCAAATTAAAGGCAATTGGGTATAAATGAATAATAAAAGACGAAAATAGATTCATCATTGCGCTGCGCTCCATTCGGAATGACATTTAACAGTGATTATGGGAAAGCGTGACTGAGCGGAGGTGCCGCCCAATCACTCTCTCCCCCCTCAAAATGTAGTGTGTCATTCCGAGGGAGTGCCCAAAAATTTGGGAACGAGGTGAGATGAAAGCCATGGATAAACCAGTAATTACAGAAGATTGCTTCGGCACTCCAATGATTAATTATTTAAATTACGATAGCATTTTAGAGTGCCTCGCAATGACATTTTAGTTATTTTATGAGTAAAGGAAAGGGGGTAGCAGGCGGCTGCGCCTGCTACCCCCTTTCCTTTACTCCAACCGATGAAACGTGTCTTTGCGAGGAACGCAACTTAACCGGGGTTCCGGCAGGAACGTGATTGAACTCATGTGACGAAGCAATCTCCTCTCATTGGCCGATTTTCACAATGCTGTCATTGGTACGCATTGAGGAATCTATTTATTTAAACTTTGATGTCCGCCGGTTGGCGGATGGGTGCTTTTGTGGCTTGGCGACATTCATTATAAACTCATTAACTTGACCAAATTCTTATTCATGAAAAAAATATCTATCTATTTCTCAATTTCTATTCTATTTCTATCAATTAGCGCCTCGACTTTTGCCCAAAAGCCTCAAAAGCCCCTCTTAACAAAACTCCCGTTCGCCTTTTCCCAGATCGGAAGGACTCCGATGGAGAATACCCCCGTACTTTTTGGAACACGTCTGCTGCTGGTCTCCAATTACCGGCCGGGACTGGGACACGCCAAGGGGAAGGATGCCTATTTATTCATCGACGATTTGCAGACCGGTGAACAGGTCGCCCGATTCGGACAGGGACACTCATTTGCCTCAGCCTATATGAATGGTGCGGAATTAAACGTCTTTGCCCTTGAGTTTACCGATTTCGGACAAATCATGAATTCAACCGGAATCAATCGGCTTACCACCACCAATCTCAAAGAGTGGAAAACTGAGAAGGTGATTCTTCCTGAAGGAAAAGAACACCTCTTTAACTCCTCGGTCTGCAAGGACGAGAAGGGTTATGTGATGGCCTACGAAACCGATAAACCAGTGCAGTTTTGTTTCAAATTCGCCCGATCCAGCGACCTCTCCAAATGGGACAAAATCACCGACCTGGTCTTCACCGGTATCAATCATGAATATTCAGCCTGTCCCGTTATTCGCTTCATAAAGCCCTGGTATTATGTGATTTATGTACACGAGCCGTATGCCGGTCACAATGGATGGACCTCGTTCCTGATCCGTTCAAAAGATTTGGAAACGTGGGAATACAGCCCTTTCAATCCAATCCTCGAGGCTTCAACGGGCGAAGGGAGAAATAATTCAGATACCGATCTGATTGAATATGAAGGGAAAACCTATCTCTATTATGCCACCGGCGACCAGGAGACCTGGAGTACCGTCCGTGTAGCACAATATGACGGGTCGGAAAAGGCATTTTTCGAAGGGCATTTTCCAAAGAGCTGTTCATTCATTAAAACCACTGCAAAAACGAAATAATTAGTTTAAATTAGTCACCGGGTGACTGTCTGGGACTTGAACAGTCACCCGCTCACACTCCGGTCTCAAGTAATTCGTTTCAAGTAGTCACCGGGTGACTGTCCGGGACTTGAACAGTCACCCGGTGACTTGCCTCAATTAGAATTTTCTAAAATAATGAATATGATAAAATTTGTCCTTTACATTTTCATAGTTCTAACCATTTCTTTTCCCGGTTTTAGCCAGGTTAAAGAGGTTATCCAAATGGGCGACAAACGTGAGATTTTTGTCGACAACTACCTTATTGACAAGCTAAATGGAGTCCGGATTATTAAGCATACTCCTCACGACGAAGGTGCGGTACTCTATTTTGATAAACCGTGGGAAGGTATCTTTTGCGGATATTGCACGGTGATTAAAGATGATGCACTTTTTCGCATTTATTACCGTGGATTACCTGTCGATGGAAAGGATGGGAGTAATATAGAGACCACCTGCGTTGCGGAATCGGTGGATGGAATTCATTGGACAAAACCAATCCTGAAATTATTTAAAATAGGAGGGTCACGCAGAAATAATGTCATCCTTGCCAATGACGCCCCTTCGAGCCATAATTTCAGTCCGTTCCTCGATGGAAATCCTAAGACTAAACCTTCAGAGAAATATAAGGCACTCGCGGGGGAGGACAAAGCGGGGCTCAGGGCTTATGTCTCTTCGGATGGCCTTCATTGGAAAAGATTAAGGGATGAACCCGTCTTAAACGGCTTTGCCTTTGATTCTCAAAATGTCTCGTTCTGGTCAGAGAGCGAAAATTGTTATCTCTGTTATTTCCGCACATGGACAAAGGGCGAATTTAATGGGGTGCGCACAGTGAGTCGCACCACCTCCCAGGATTTTGTAAACTGGACTACACCGGTGGAGATGAACTTTGGAGACACTCCCCGGGAACAACTCTATACCCAACAGACTAGTCCGTATTTCAGGGCACCCCAGATTTATGTTGCCATCGGTGGTCGTTTCATGCCGGGGAAGCAGGTCCTTTCGGATGAAGAGGCCAAAAAACTCAATGTTGATCCGGGCTATTTCAAAGATTGCTCCGATGCCTATATGATGACAACCCGCGGTGGAAATAGTTATGACCGCACGTTCATGGAGGCCTTTATCCGTCCCGGTATCGGGATGAAAAACTGGGTATCGCGCTCAAACTATCCGGCACTAAATGTAGTTCAAACTTCCCCGGAAGAGATGTCACTTTATGTCAACCAGGATTATGCCCAGCCAACCGCACATCTGCACCGGTATTCGATGCGGATTGATGGTTTCACTTCACTATCAGCCCCATACAACGGAGGAGAAATGATCACTAAACCATTCACCTTTTCGGGGCATGAGCTTGAGATTAATTATTCAACCTCTGCGGCCGGGGAGATCCGGTTTGAGCTTCAGGATGAGAACGGAGTGCCGGTACCTGGTTTTGCATTGGAAGATTCTCAGGCGATAATCGGCAATGAGATTTCGAGGGTTGTCCGTTGGGATAAAGGTGCAGACTTAGGAAGCCTGATCGCTAAAACAGTTCGGCTGCGGGTTCAGATGAAAGATGCAGATTTGTATTCGATAAGGTTTAGAGATGACTGAAATAGATGGAATTAAAAGAAATAAAGTTGAAATATTTTGGGGTGATATTGTGATATTTATTTGGATATGATGAAAATGTGTTCTGTCCAGGCTCTTGATCTACAAAAAATAAAATATTCAATATGTCGACTACAAACGACATATTTATTGTATTTTTGTCGTATCAAATCGACATAATATGGATATTTTATTTGAATTTCACAAAAATCTTTTACGTCCGGTAAAGAATGATTTCCGAAGATACTTACATAACCAGATTAACTGGAAACAAAGAATGATCGGGATTAAAGGCCCACGAGGTGCAGGGAAAACGACACTAATGTTGCAGCATTTAAAGTATGACCTTGGATTGCCGCCAGAAGCATTATACATCACTGCGGACCATACGTGGTTTTACAATCATACTTTATTGGATACAGCGAATGATTGGTATAAGCAAGGAGGGAAAATCCTGTTTATCGATGAAGTCCATAAATATGAGAACTGGTCAGTTGAGTTGAAGAACATTTATGATGGATTGCCCGAAATGCAGGTCATTTTTTCAGCCTCTTCTGCATTGGATATTTATCGTGGTGAGGCGGACTTAAGCAGAAGAGTCGTGAGTTATTTGCTTGCAGGACTCTCTTTTCGGGAATATTTAATATTTACCAATGGGGTAAGTTTTGATGCATTCAAAATTGAGGATATCAACAATAACCACCGAAGCCTAAGCCGGATGATCACTGAAGATTTTCGTCCGCTACCGGCCTTTCGCAAATATTTGAAAGTAGGCTATTTGCCAATTATTGCTGAAGGAGAAGATACGTATCTGATGAAATTAAACCAGGTGATCAATACCATTGTGGATACCGACCTGGCTTATATCGTTTCATATAATTCAGGGACGGCAATCAAGGTTAAAAAATTATTGGGTGTAATAGCCGAATCGGTCCCCTTTAAACCTAATATTGCGGCACTTGCAAGGAAACTTGATTTGAGTCGTGACAGCGTCTATCAATATATCTACCAATTACAGGATGCACGGTTGCTTAACACCTTAAGTTCGGAAGGAAAAGGGGTATCAACATTACAAAAACCAGACAAAATATTTTTGGAAAATACCAACCTTGCTTTTGCACTAAAAGAAAAACCAGATATTGGGAATATTAGGGAGACATTTGTTTTAAACCAATTACTCAATGCAGGTTTAAAGGCCAATTCTCCGGCGGAAGGTGACTTTGCCGTTGGTGGATTAACAATAGAGGTTGGAGGCAAAGGTAAAAATTCATCTCAGGTAAAGCAGCTGGATAATTATTTGATTGCTGCGGATGATATTGAAACAGGAGGGGGAAACAAAGTTCCAATCTGGCTATTGGGATTTTTGTATTAAGTGTTTTTAATAATATTGATATTCAGCTAAATAGTAAATATTTTCAAATCCTGACAGGCTTGAACATGATAAAAACAGACATCGATTAAAAGACCAAATATTTATGAAGACCAATTCAATTAGCTACATCCAGCTTTTAATTTTAACTCTTGCACTTAGTATTCTAAAGGTTTATCCTGCTTCAGCTAAACAACCCGCATCCCTTAAACCCATCCAATCAACCTTCAACCCCAAAACCGCAACTTGGGATATCTCCTGGCCCGGACGGGTGTCGCAATACGACCTCGTTTACCTCTCCCCTCCTATCGATCCCATGCAGGGTATTCCATTGGGCAATGGCGAAGTTGGCGTTTTATTCTGGTGCGAGGATTCCAAAATAATCGCGGTAGTCAATAAAAGCGATCTGTGGGACGATGCCAAATTTGGTCCGTTTCATAACTGGAGCGGCGAAGAGGAAGACCTAAGCACCACGCAGCGCCACGCCTGCCGGATCGTAATTGATTTTAAGCTACCCGTTTTTAATACCTTATACATTACCGGTTTTAAGGCAAAACTGAACCTGGCAGATGGTTCATTAACTCTCAAAGGTGAGAGTGCCTTTGGGAAAGTGAGCTTAAACGCGTTTGTCGATCATCAAACGGGTCTGCTGTTATATGACGTAAAAAGCGAGCTGAATGAGAATATCCCTGTGGAGATAGCCATTGAGCGGTTTGGCTCACGCACGTTTTCGCACTGGTACCACCAGATCAGCCGCGATGCCACAATCGGACTTTCCGGTTCAGAGGCATTTGCGGATAATAACGGAGCCTATATAACCCAGAAATTAGCTTCAGGCACCTTTGCCGTGGGTGGAAGTGTGATTCATAAAAACGGTTTAACAGTCGGTTACACGCGTGACCATTCGCGCAGTGCCACAATAAAACTATCGGGAAGCCGAGAAAAAAGTGCCCGGCTCGCATTTTTAGTCACCTCTCCTACCGAAGGTGACCCTCTTCCTGAATTGAAAAACACCCTTTCTGCCGCAAACACAAAAGGACTGGAATCTTATCAAGCCTCAAACGCAGAGATCTGGAAAGGAATCTGGAACCGATCACTGATGGATTACGGAGATGACTACCTCAACGCGCTGTGGCACCTCACGATGTTTTATGCCAATGCCTCGCAGGGCGGTAAATATCCCGGGAGGTTTAACAACGGAATCTGGAGCTGGAGCAGAGATGTCCAGAACTGGAATTTCTATTTCCACTGGAACCAACAGCAGATAAGCTGGCCGTTGAATGCAGCAGGATTTCATGAGCTTGTAACTCCATACCTCGATTTCAGGTTTAATTCACTTCCTGAAGCTAAACAAGATGCGAAGAAACTATTTAACTCAAATGGCGCTTTTATCTCTGATGTGACCGAACGGCGAGGATATAATTCCTCTGGTGAAAAAATCAACCACACCCCCATCGCTGAGATCGCCCTCGATTTCTGGCGGCAATATCAATACACGGGGGACAAAAAATTCCTTACCGGGAAAGCGCTACCCTTTATGCTCGAGGCTGCCCTGTTCTATGAATCGATCCTCGAAAAAGAGGGGGATGGGAAATACCATGCCAGGGAGGGTAGCGGATATGAAGGGTGGATCAAGCTGAAGGATGGCCTTACAGAACTCACCTATGCAAACGCCTTATTCAGTGCAACTTTGGCGGCATTAAAGGAAACCAAAACTACTCTGCCGGAAGCCGAAAAATGGAGCGATATCCTGGGGCATCTTGCACCTCTACCGGTTCTGAAAAATGACGACGAGACAATCAAACCGGATGGATCAGGTTTCAGGATGAATCGTGGATTTTTCAAGGGGGAGGAAGCCCCAACAAACAAAATACTAGCTGCCGGATATGGAATCAAAGAACAAAAGATGCTGGTCGTTTATAATCCGGTTGGGAAAAGCGACACGATCAAAAGCAGATATTATCCCAATAATGGATTGAAATTATTGGACGGAATATTCCCATCGGTCCCCTCTTCCCCTGTCTTCCCATCGGGAGTGATCGGATTGGCTCAAAAGGGAGATAGTCTGTTTAAATTAGCGACCGCTACAACCCTTTTGTACGGATCTGAAATTACCGGCTGGGATCCGGTATCGATCGTAATGGCACGTTTGGGGATGGCTAAAGAGCTGGCCATCGACCTGGAGCGCTTTCCCGGAAGGTGGCAGATCTATTGCAACGGCTGGGGTCACTGGGGTTTGGAAGATGAGGTGAATAAGGATGCGGAGTGGTTTTTTAGGACCAATAAGGTCAAAGATGTCGCTTCAAAATCGGACGAGACTTTCCCGCTTCCGATGTGGCCCTTCCGTCACATGTCAATGGAAGCCACTTCTGTACTTACAACGGCTATGAATGAGTCACTGCTTCAGAGTTACGACGGCATTCTAAGAGTATTCCCCGCTTTCCCTGGAAATAAAACCGGCCGGTTTACGCTCCATGCAAGAGGAGGTTTTATCGTCTCATCCGAAATCAAATCTGGTGAGGTGCAGTGGATCACGATAAAAAGTCTACTTGGAAATCCGTGTAAACTTGCCTTGCCCTGGAAAATAGGAATCCTGCAATCCAGCCTAAAAAAATCCGGTCAAAAAATCAGTGGTGATCTTGCTGAATTTAAAACTAAGCCAAATGAGTTAATTATCATTCTTCCTGAGGGAAAGGATTTCAACGGGTGGTCATCCACTATTGAAACTCCGTTGCCCAATGAGAAGGTGAGATATCACTCATCCGGAAAAACTCAGCTTGGTATTCCCAGGATGTTTTAAATTTTTTATTTATAAATGAAATCATAATCTTGTGCATTGGGAAGCGGCAGAGCCGCAAGATATTTGTAGAATATCATCGGGATAGATGGTCGAAAGGTGCAGAGCACCGGAATATATAGAAACATGTTATATCCTGGTCTCCCATTTTTCGCTAACTCCGGCAGGAGTTAAATTTGAATAACCCCCGGTGTAGCTTGCGGAACCGGGGGTAAGTAAATAGCGAGAAGCCGCAACCCCGAAGCGGGTTGAACATTGCCTACACTCTAAATATCCAGATAGAAACAATATAAACTGCCATAAAAAACAATCAATGCTATTAAAATCCCGGCCTTCCAAACTCCTTATTTTGTTGATCTTAACCCATATTTCAGTTATATCTTTTGCAAAAACATCTCTTTCCGGATTGAAGTGTGAATACCTTACCAATCCCCTGGGATTAAATATCCTTCACCCGCGATTCACCTGGCAGATTGAGAGTCAGGAAGAAAACTTTATTCAGACAGCTTATGAAATCCGTGTGGCAACATCAGTGATGATGCTTGACCAGAAGAACAAACTCGTGTGGAATTCCGGAAAGGTGAATTCTGATCACTCTGTGAATGTCGAATATAAAGGGTTACCACTCGAGTCTAAAACCCGATATTTTTGGCAAGTACGGATCTGGGATAACCAGGGAAAAGCAACTTCATGGAGTGAACCGGCATATTGGGAGACTGCACTTTTGGATAACTCACTCTGGAAAGCTGAATGGATTGCTGCCCCGGGAAAGGTGGCAGAGGATCACCGTCCCGTCTATTTCAGAAAAGAGTTTTCGTGCGCAAAGAAAATCGCCTCGGCCCGCCTCTATATCAGCGCACATGGCCTCTACCAGGTTTTTATCAATGGCAATAAAGTGACTTCCGACCTCTTTACACCGGGTTGGACCAGCTACAACAACCGGACCCAATACCAGACTTACGATATTACCAACCATCTGAGGACTAAAAATGCACTGGGAGCGATAGTGGCCGATGGGTGGTATCGCGGCAACATCGGCGGCAAAGTGCAACGGAATTACTTCGGGGATAAATCGGCCTTAATCGCCCAGATAGAGATTACCTTTTCGGATGGCACATCCCAACAAATTGTAACCAACAGTTCCTGGCAAACCGGAGCCGGACCTCTCCTCCTATCCGATATTTACAATGGTGAAACTTATGATGCCACCCTTGAAATGAATGGCTGGGATCAACCCGATTTTAAAGCTGAATCGTTTATTTCAGCCATCATTCTCAATCATCCCAAAAATATCCTGGTCGCACCGGTGAGTTACCCGGTACGGGCAATTGCGGAGCGGATCCCGCAAAAAATGATCACCACTCCCAAAGGTGAGACGGTTTATGATATGGGTCAGAATATGGTTGGCTGGATCAGGTTAAAGGTGAAGGGAAACCGTGGCGATCATGTAATCCTCAAATTCGCAGAGGTTCTTGACAAGGAGGGTAATTTTTATACCGAGAACCTCAGGAAGGCAAAAGCGACCGATGAATATATCCTCAAGGGTGGTCAGGAGGAGACTTTTGAACCTTATTTCACCTTTCACGGATTCCGGTTTGTGAAACTGGAGCAATACCCCGAAACCCCGGATCTGAAAACCATTACGGGGGTGGTGATCCATTCGGATATGCCCCGGACTGGGACATTCAATTGTTCCGATTCGCTGATTAACCGCTTGCAGCAGAATATCCAATGGGGACAAAAAGGGAATTTCCTCGATATTCCTACCGACTGTCCGCAACGGGATGAGCGTCTTGGCTGGACCGGCGATGCGCAGGTTTTCGCTCCAACAGCTGCATTCAATTTCGATGTCGCCCCCTTCTTTACCAAATGGATGGCAGACCTGGCAGCAGATCAATTGCCAGACGGGAAAGTACCCGACGTAATTCCCGATGTGCGGTCGGGCCGTGGTACCTCAACGGCATGGGGCGATGCTGCAACTGTCGTCCCCTGGAGCGTTTACCAGGCGTATGGCGATACCCGGATTATTGAAAATCAATATGAAAGCATGAAAGCCTGGGTCGAATATATGCACGGTCGCGCCGGCGAGGACAACCTCTGGACTGGTGATGACCAACTTGGGGACTGGCTCGCTTTTGCCTCAACAGATTCTGACTATCCGGGCGCCACGACCGATAAAGATCTGATTGCAAACGCATATTATTGCTATTCAACGAGTCTGTTGGCGCAGACAGCAACTATCCTGCATAAGAACGAGGATGCTGTAAAATACACAGGATTAGTAAAGAATATCAAAGCGGCCTTTGTGCATGAATTTGTTACTCCTGCCGGACGACTGGTTTCAAATACCCAGACAGCCTATTCCCTCGCCTTGTCCTTTGGTCTGATGCCCGATTCTCTGATTTCAAAAGCTGCAGGTTATCTGGCAGAGGATGTGAAAAAGATGGAACATCTGACTACCGGCTTCGTAGGAACACCTCTGCTTTGCAAAGCCCTTTCGGATAACGGTTATGCCGATCTTGCCTTTAAGTTGCTTATGAATAAAGAATATCCGTCATGGCTCTATCCTGTCACAAAGGGGGCAACAACGATCTGGGAACGGTGGGACGGACAAAAACCAGACGGATCGTTTCAGGATGTCTCGATGAACAGCTTCAACCATTATGCTTATGGAGCCATCGGAAACTGGCTTTATCAGTATGTGGCAGGAATTCAGAATGATCCCCAGGCCCCGGGATATCACCATTTCGTCCTTCAACCTCATCCGGGAGGAGGATTAACCTCGGCTTCAGCATCGTTAAAAACACGCTATGGAACGATCAAATCAGACTGGAAACTGGAAAATAAAATGATGACCTATTTCTGCTCGATTCCTCCAAACAGCTCTGCAACTGTATGTTTTGATAATTCGGAGGCTAATAATATTGTATTAAATAAGCTTCCGCTCTCAAAAATCGTAGCAGCTAAAATTTCAGAAAATAATCAAAAGGTAAAAATTGAACTTGGCAGCGGAAATTATATATTCGTGCTTCCATTTAAAAATTAAAAATAAGAAATGCCACTAAAACCCTAAAGCACTAATCCGCCAGCCGGCGGACACCAATATTTTTGGTGATCCTTGGTGTTTTGGTGCCTTGGTGGCAATGAGATTTTTTAACTCAACTTTAATCAACGTATTAAAACTAACAAAATGATTTCTACTCAAAAAAAATGGAACACGCTGCTGCTGATCTTTTTAGCAGCCACTCTCAACGCTCAGGTAAAACTCTCTCCCATTTTCTCGAATAACATGGTTCTTCAACAGGGAATGGAAATCCCGGTCTGGGGTTGGGCATCCCCGGGCGAGAAAGTTACCGTAACCATCGAAAAAGGGAAAGCCACTGCCAAAGCCAATAAGGAGGGTAAATGGACACTCAAACTACCTTCAATGAATTATGGCGGTCCCTTCACGATGACAATCAAAGGAAAAAATCTTCAGACCCTCGATAATATCCTCATTGGCGAAGTTTGGGTCTGCTCGGGCCAATCGAATATGGAATTCGGCATGTTAGGCGTCAAAAACAGCGAAGCCGAAATTTCAGCCGCCAATTTCCCCGATATCCGTCTGTTTACCGTTAAAAGACGCATCTCCGGAACACAGCAGGATCAACTTGAGGAGGGCGAATGGTCAAAATGCTCACCAACTACGATACCCCGTTTCTCAGCAGTGGCCTATTTCTTTGGAAGAGAACTCAATCAGAAATTAAAGGTGCCAATCGGACTGATTAACACCTCATGGGGTGGAACTGTGGCAGAAACCTGGACCAGCGAGCAGATGATCGGCCAGAATCCTGACTTTGCCAATCAGCTTGCGCAACTCAAAAAAGTCAACCTCGACGATTACGCCAGGTCAATTGAAAAAGAGGTAAGGGACCGGGTTGGTGAAACGTCTACTGTTGACCTGGGGATGAAAGGTGATCAGCCACTCTGGGCAGACCCTGAATTCAACGATTCAGCCTGGAAAACCATGGAGCTTCCGGGATATATTGAATCTAACGGACTGCAAGGTGTCGACGGAATTATCTGGTTTCGCAAAGAGATTGTCCTTACGGAAGCCGAAGCAGGCCGGAAGAACACCCTCTATCTTGCAAAGGTAAACGACTCAGACAACACCTTCATCAATGGTAAACTGGTTGGTTCGACCAAATTACAGGCTGAAAAATCAAGGATATATGAGATACCGGCTGGAGTTCTGAAACCGGGGAAAAATAATCTTACGGTACAGATGGAGGATGTTGGAGGAATGGGGGGAATCTACGGAAATCCTGCTACTTTATACCTACAAAATGGCGAACGTTCCATTTCGCTTGTTGGAAGCTGGAAATACAAGGTTGGTCTTGTAAAATTCAATACCGTATTAAGTCCAAATTCGTATCCTACCCTGCTTTATAATGGGATGATTCACGCGTTAGTTCCTTATGGGATCAGGGGTGCAATCTGGTACCAGGGTGAAGGGAATGCCGGAAGGGCAAAACAATATCAGCGGGTATTTCCCGATCTGATTAAGGATTGGCGCAACCATTGGAACCAGGGAGAATTCCCTTTCTTCTTTGTCCAGCTGGCCAACTTTATGAAGGCAGACTCCCTTCCAAAGGAGAGCGAGTGGGCAGAACTCCGGGAGGCCCAGACCATGACTCTCTCATTGCCAAATACAGGAATGGCCGTTACCACCGATGTCGGAGATGCGCTGGATATTCATCCAAAGGACAAACAAACTGTAGGAAAGAGGCTTGCCCTTTCGGCACTAAAAGTGGCGTTCAAACAAGATATTATCTACACAGGTCCGGTTTATAACTCGATGAACATCAGCGGAAATATGGCAACACTTACTTTTGACGAGACGGGTGACGGACTGAAAATAAAAGATAAATACGGCTACGTCAAAGGTTTTGCAATTGCTGGTGACGATCATAAATTCTATTGGGCAACAGGAAACATAACGGGGAAGAATACCCTCGAACTCTGGTCACCGGAGGTTAAGAATCCTGTCGCAGTTCGTTATGGCTGGGGCAATAATCCCGATGATGCCAACCTATACAACAGTTCAGATCTTCCTGCATCTCCGTTCCGGACTGATAAGTGGAAGGGGATCACGGAGTAAATGAATAGAATGGTTGATCGTAATGAGAACTTTAAAAAGAATATTCTCAATCTCTTAGATCAAAAACCTATAAATCATATCTAAGTGACTGAAATAATGCATAATTATGAAATAAAACCTTTCTTCGACGCCAGTTATCCGGCAGAGCAAAGAATAAGTTAGGACGTTGAAAGTTCTTAACATACGTCAATAGTCAGTTCTTTAAGACGTGGAACGATATTCAGGATTAAAAACAAAGTTCTTGTTAATTTTTTTATCTTTACTCCTCAAACGACTAACTATTAAATGAAAAAGCAGTTATTTATAACTCTTATATTTACATTACTCATACACTTTTCATTTTCGCAAACCCCCCAAATTCGAAAATATAAAGTCGGGTTTTCTCAGTGCACCAATGCTGATTCCTGGCGTAAGACTATGCTTTTGGAGATGTTAAATGAATTAACGTATTATCCTAACCTTGAGCTAATTACGAGGAACGCAGAGAATAATAGCCAAAAACAGGTTCAGGATATCACCGATTTACTTGCTCAAAATATTGACCTGCTGATCGTCTCTCCAAATGAATCGGAACCTCTCACTCCAATTGTGAAGAAGGTTTATAAAAAGGGAATACCCGTTGTATTAATTGACAGGAAAATAGAGTCAGAAGATTATACTGCATTTATCGGCGCCAATAATTATCAGATAGGTAAATCGGCCGGGAAATACGCAGTTAAGTTGCTTAAAGGGGAAGGAAAGATTCTTGAGATAGAAGGATTAATGGGCTCTTCTCCAACCAAAGACCGTCACAATGGCTTTATCGATGAGATCTCGAAGTTTCCCAATATTGAAATAGTTAAATCCAAATCAGGGGAATGGGAATATTCAGGGGGTTGGCAGACCATGAATGAAGCCCTTTCCCAGAAGCTTAGTTTCGATTTGGTCTATGCCCATAACGATGTCATGGCTATGGGAGCCTATAATTCCTATATTAAACAAAAGAAAGAAAAGAATATTTTTATTATTGGAGTTGATGGATTACCTGGCACTGACGGAGGTATTCAGGCGGTTATCGACAAGAAATTTGATGCAACCTTACTTTATCCCACCGGAGGAAGGATTTCTATTTCCCTTGCAGCAGATATCCTTAACAATAAACCATTTTATAAGGAGAATGACCTCAATACAATGGTTATCGACTCAACAAATGTTCAGGCAATTAAATCTCAGTCTGAGGAGATTCTTACACTTCATAAAAATATAGATTCCTCAAAACAAAACTTTGATTTGCAATTGCAAAGATTTTACAGTCAGCAAATTTATCTGATTATTTCGTTAGTATCTCTGGTTCTGGTAATCATCCTTGTTACCTTATTATTCAGGGCTTTTCGAAACAAACAATTGGCAAATAACAAGTTGGAAACCCAGACAAGAGAGATTATCCGCCAAAATGAGGAGTTAAAAAGAATAAGTTTTCAGTTAGAACAGGCTACTCAAGCTAAACTGCGGTTTTTTACAAATATTTCCCATGAATTCAGGACTCCGCTTACCCTCATTTTAGGACCTCTTGAAGATATCATGAATAACTCACGCCTTACGCCCGATTTATTAAACAGACTTCAGATGATGCATCGAAACGCAAACAGGCTGCTCCGGCTAATCAACCAGTTGATGGACCTGCAAAGGATGGACAATTCTAAAATGAAGCTAAATGCCGGACTATATGATATCGTAAAATTTACGAAAGGAATAAAAGAGTCTTTTGATGAACTTGCAATCAAAAAACATATTGAATATCAGTTCAAACCGGCACTTGCAAACCAGGATCTGCTTTTTGATAAAGATAAGGTGGATAAAATTCTATTCAACCTCCTTTCTAATGCATTTAAATTTACTTCTGATTCAGGAAAGATAGAATTACTGATCGAAACCTGCAAACACCAATTTAAAGACAAGTTGTGTGATGCGATCAAAATAACGGTAAAGGATAATGGAATTGGAATATCCGAAAATCAACTGGCCTGGATCTTTGAAATCTTTTATCGCGGGGATCAGCAATCTGACCGTATTATTGAAGGAACCGGGGTTGGCTTAGCCCTATCGAAAGGGTTTGTTGATTTGCATAAAGGCGATCTGACGGTTGAAAGTTCCAAAGGTAAAGGCTCCTCCTTTTATGTATTTCTCCGCCTTGGTAAAGACCATATCAACACGGATGAGATAATTCTTACTGATAAGGAGTATGATAGGGTTGAACGACAAATTGAAACAATTTACGAGCCCGTAAAAACAGATAAACCCGGGCAGGAGAAAACTACGCGGATCAACAATAATTTTGAAGAGCAATTAACCATATTAATTGTAGAAGACAATTCTGATGTGCGGGAATTTATTAAAAATTCATTATTAAATGATTATCGGATCATTGAGGCTGGAAACGGGAAAGAGGCGCTTGAGAAAATTGACCAGGAGGAACCTGACCTGATCATTTGCGATGTAATGATGCCTGTTATGGATGGCCTGGAATTTACCCAAAAGCTAAAATCAGATATCCAGATTTGTCATATTCCTGTAATCCTACTTACTGCTCGTTCATCTCAGGAAGAGAAGATCGAAGGATTGGAAACCGGAGCTGATTCTTACATGCCAAAACCATTCAATAGCAACCACTTGCTTGTGAGAGTCAGAAAGCTTATCGAAATCCGGCAAAAGATTCGTAAACACTATCAGGAGAGCATGTTACTGCCAGGTGGCTCAGAAAATAAAATGTCACAACTGGATAATTCATTCCTGAAACGGTGTATCAAGGCAATAGAACGAAATATCCAGAATCCGGAATATGGAGTGGAGGAATTAAGTGTTGAAATAGGTCTGTCACGCGTCCACGTTTACCGGAAAATAAAACACCTGACCGGCCTTACTGTCAGTGAATTCATCCGGAATATCAAGCTTAATAAAGCTACTGTATTGTTGAAGGAGAGTGGGAAATCAATTGCCGAAGTAGCCTACGAAACCGGCTTTTCAAGCCCTTCCTATTTCTCGAAAAGTTTTAAGGATTATCTGAAGATCTCTCCCAGTGAATTTATACAAAATAATACCCATAAAAATGGCTGACATTGGTCTCTCAGTGTCAGCCATTTTTTGAAGTCCAAACCGGAATCAGCAAGGATACTTTCTACCTAAAAGGAAGGTTTTTAATGGTTCCAGATGTTATTGAGTTTGTAGAGCGTAACACTTTTACATTCCACGGATCCCACTTTACTATAGACACTTAAATTATTAAAGACCTCATTGGGGAAAAAGATATCGGTCATCACAATTTTACCAGATTGACCGAATAATTCAACAGAAGCAACGTCTACAATCAGATGCATTGAGATCGTCTTTCCAGGTACCGCTTCATCAGAATAGTGAATTCCTTTAAAATCCCTTGAGAATTCAGAATCCCCTGTATTTATTCTATTTATAAGGAATTTTTTTGTCTGGCAATTGTACCCGATTTCTATGTTCTCCCCTTTAGAGTTTGAAAGATTAAATCCAAATTCACTTGTTGTGCCTGACTGAGGAAGTGAAAAGTCGGCTATAATTTCAATAGTAGCTAATCCGAATGGAACCTCTTTGGTGAGATCCTTCTTTTTTGATGCAATAAATTGGCTTATTGTAACTTTTCTTTCTCTAAGTTGTTCAATCTCCTCAACTGGATTAGAAATCAGCGCATATTCTCCTTCCTCCCGGACTAAGGTCATCTGCCGGGGGAATGTCATTGCACTACGCCAGGGAGAAGTAGGAACATTGGTCGCATATTGCCAGTTGCTCATCCACCCAATCAGGATGAATCTCCCATCATTTTCGGGAATACCGGAAAAGGTTACCCCTGCATAATTATCCTTGCCAGTATCAATCCACCGGATCTTTTCGTTATCCACTGTAAACTGATGTCCGTCAAAATTGCCGGTGAAATATTGTGTTGCAGAACCCCCATTTGGGCCACCAGGATTAATACTGACCAATAATACCCATTTTGATTCCCCATTACTCCCCTTTACAGGCATCTTTATTAGGTCAGGGCATTCCCACACTCCTCCATGTGCACCGAATGTCTTACCAAATTCACTTTCGAATGACCATTTCTTCAAATCATCTGATGAATAGAAACGGACACAATCGCCTGCAGCAAGGGTCATAATCCATTTGTTGATTTCTCCGTTCCATGATACTTTAGGATCTCGGAAATCTCTAATTCCCAGATTCGGCACAATCGGATTTCCGGAATATTTGGTCCATGTCCTCCCTTTGTCAAGACTAAAGGCCATCCCCTGGGTTTGAAAATTATTTTTTCCCGCTTTTTCAAGAACTGGCGAATGGTAACAATAGATTGCAATCATTGCCGGTTTCTCGGGTTTTCCCAATCCCGATGTATTCTTATAATCGATTACAGCGCTTCCTGAAAAAATATATCCTAAACTATCAGGATACAAGGCAATTGGAAGATGTTGCCAATGAACCAGATCGGTACTTATTGCATGTCCCCAATGCATGGGACCCCAAACCTTCGCATCCGGATAATACTGATAGAAAAGATGATACTCACCTTCAAAAAATACAAGGCCATTGGGATCATTCATCCAATTTCCAGCTGGCGAAAAATGCACCTGAGGTCTATGTCGTTCATTAAAAAGTTTCTCAGTAGAATTTGAGGTATTACATGAAAGAGTAATAATAGACAAAAATATTAAATAAAAAAGCATACATCTATTCATAATCTTTTGAATTTTAATATGTTAGATTTAATTTGATTTAACGATTCTGAGAGGTTTATACTGTTTTTCACCATCGGCTTTTAAAACATATATTCCAGCATTAAGCATTGAGATATCAAGTGTATACAGGGAATTCTCCAGGAAATTTATTGTTTTGTTCAAGACCGCCCTTCCCAGTATGTCACAAACCATAATTTGGATCTTACCAGATTGATTCTGATCGAATTCAAGGTTGATTTTTTGCTTGGCTGGATTAGGATACAATCTCATTTCTAATCTATTGTCAACGATATCTGGAATACCGGTTGTAATCTCAACTTTCCTGAATTGAGAAGGTAAATTTGGCTGCTCACATATATCTTGAGTAGATACATCCCCCATTTTCTTCATATTCCAGGCATCCAGCCAAATTATTTCAGCTTTACCGCTGTTTACTATCAAATCGACATTGTTGCTTTCTTTTGCTGAAGGATAGACCCTGCATGAAAAAACGGTTATTTTATCCACAAACACCTCAAGGGTAGAATGATCAAGAAAAACATCAACAAATAGTGTATCCTTATAATTGAAAATATAATCACTTGATTTATAGTCTTTAGCAGGTCCTGATAGTAATGAAGACTGAGTTCGGTCCAACGCAATTTTATTATTTGCAAGGTCAAAGAACAAGGTGGTGAACTCAGAACCAGATGTATTTTTATAGACCTGAATTGAAAATTTCGAGGATTCATCGGCCTTTATCTGAAATGAAAACTCCGACTGTACTCCCTGGATTTCAGGAATGTTATTCCCTGTTCCTGGGGTAATCACTCTTTTGGAAATTGAGACAGGCGTATCCCTTAACCGGCATAGATTGGGATGTGGAACCTGACCTATTGAGGAGTCATTCAGTAAGCGGATGGCACGGGGTAAACTAAATAAATGACGCCATTCACCCTGAATTTGAGATGCAGCATCTCTCTCTTCGGGGATGATTCCAAGATAAGTTGCCCTTCCTGAAGTATCAAAATTGAATGCTGGTGACAGCAAGTGACCATTAATAAGTTCTAGATTTTTGGGAATTGAAAAAGACGGAGTAAATGTCTCATTTTCCCATTTGCCAATCCAATAGATTGTTTGGGCAGGAAAGCCTGGAGTTGGTACCGGTGTAACTCCTAACATATATTCATTCGAACTGCTCATTGGGATAAAGAATGGCATTTCCCAAAAGATCCCGGAATCGTTGACAGATGAACTGTAATAAACCGGACTAATTTCCGTCCATTGAACAAGATCTTTCGATTTGAAGGTAAACAGGATGCCTCCCAGGTTGTTTTTAATACCGGAACCAACAATCATGTAATAATAATCCCCCGATTTCCAGACAAAAGGGTCTCTGAAATCCATATTCGGAGAGCTGGCAGGCGCATTGGGAATTATTGGATTTAAACTATTCTTTTCCCACCCTTGTAATTGCTCATCCAAAGGATCAGCGGTTCCGATTCCGGCTTTAACACCATCAACACCTGTGAAGATTATCTTTGGGGTATTGTTTGGTCCAAGAATAGTAGATCCGGACCAAATACCAAAACTATCAAAGCCGGAAGAGGGAGCGAGAACTATTTTTTCTTCCGTCCAGTTAACCAGGTCGCTGCTTGTTAAATGTCCCCAGTGCATGAAATACAATGTGGGGCTATTCGGATTTTTTTGAAAAAAAAGATGGTATTTCCCGTTATAAAAAATCAGGCCGTATGGCTCGTTTGTCCAGCTTGAATTTGGAATTGCATGAAATTGAGGTCTGAAATAATCTCCTGCATACCGTAGGTCCGGATTAATGGTGAGATTGGGAACGAGGGTATTATTTTGCTGAAAGTTGCTTAATATCTGAGAATTGCTGAGGATATCTTTTGAAATAACCACGTCATCGATTGCTCCATTCAATGCGGTTAACAAAAAACCGTCATTTCTGATGTCATTATTATGTCTTCCCAAGTATAAAGCGGCAGAACCAAGGGTTATTTTATTCCCGACGACATAATTATTGGAAGCCCATTCAACACCGTTAACAAATAATTGTGCCTTTGAATTCTCAAGGTCAATTCTTGCCACGATGTAATTCCACGTATACTTCTCAATTTTTTGAACAGATTGCAGATTTTTCTTTATCCCGTCGATGAAATAGGTCAATCCAATATTTCCATAGGATCCTACCTCTAAAGCAAAGCCCGATAATCCATCAATCTGACTTATTATTGCTCCGGTTTCTTTGTTGAAAGCTTCTGTTGCATACCAGGCTGAAACTGTAATCTTGTTCGTAATGCCGGATAATTGCAAAGTGGAGTTAACCGCCCATGTTGAATACCCATCTAATCGAAGTGCGTTACCGTGAATTCCCGAAATCCTTTCAGGGTGATTGAAATGATTATATACTGAAAAAACAGCTCCTGATATTTTTTCAGTAGTTATCGAAGAGGCGTTTAAATCTTCAAAATCAAATCTGGCGATATCCTGGGCTATAACACATTGTGAAAATAAAAGCAAAATTAAAAGGAGAATACCATTTAATTGCCGAATATTATTTTCAGTCTTAATCATTTCGTTGAAAGAATTATGTGAAAGAATTTTTCAAGCTTTAAGTCCTGATCATCATAGAGTAATAATTTCTTTTCCCTGGAATATAAAAACACCGATGGGTATTTTCGGGGTCCAAAAAGTGTAATAAACTGGTCCTTTTTATCTCTTAAAATAGTTACATTCTTCTCTTTTGACAGATTCGGTCCATGCTGAGTCAGAAATGTGGATATCTGAGGTTTATCATCCAACGTAATCAGATAAATTGCAACACGATTGCACTCTTTTAGGCGTTTACTTAATGAACTAATGGTCTCTTTGCAATGATCACAGGTAACATCGAAGAAAACAAAAAGCATATCTTTTCCAACTGCAAGGTTTTTAGTTGTAAATGGAGTATTATCAAGTTTAGTAAAACTGAAATGGGGAATAGTTTCTGCCGGTTTTTGAGCGAAAATATTAGTCGACAGGCATAAACCCTGCCATAAAACAATAAAAAATACTAACGTAAATTTTAGGCTTCCCATTTCTTTTATTATCTATCTTAACAAACTTTTGGAGATCTTTTTCAGGCTAAAGTTGCTGATCTGAGGAACATTATTCGCACCTTGTAATTTTAAGATATTGTACTGGTAAACAGGGAAGAATAAAGCAGTCATTACTTTATTCCCATGATCCAGAAATACCTCAATAGAGGTTTTATCAATTAAAATTTGGATATCAACAAGTTGGTTTGTTTGTGGAGAAAATGGGCAGGATATTTTTTGTTTGAACTGGCCATTAAAATCAACCTGCCCGGATGCACTTCTGTCAATTGAAACTTGTCCGGCAACTTTATCCAGACTTACGGTTAACTTCTCCTTTGAATCGCCCAGTGTAAGAATGAAGTTAGCTGATTTATTAAAATCAACTGTAAAGTTTACCTCATAACTTCCGGTTATAATTGTTTTATTATCTGATAATTGAACTGCACTTACAGGAGATTGGATAATTGTATCTACTGGACTAGTTTCATAGTTTTTAAATTCACTCACAGGAAGTGTTTTTAAAGTTAATCCCTGTCCTGCATTTGTCAGAGAAAGAACTCTTGGAACAGTCATTGTACTTCTCCATTTGGTTGTAGGCACTTTATCTGCATAGGACCAGTTGCTCATCCATCCAATCATTATTCTTCTGCCGTCAATAGCGGGAATATTATTATAGGTTGCACCCGCATAATTATCTGCGCCATAGTCAATCCATGAGATGTTAGTAGACTCTGTGGTATAGGTTGTGCCATCAAAATTCCCGATAAAATATTGGGTTGCAGTACCGCCATTAGGGCCTCCGTTACAGCTCACGAATAAAACCCATTTTTTGGAATTTGATCCTTCAACTGGTAGCTCAAATAAGTCAGGACATTCCCAAACGCCACCATGAGCTCCCAGATCCGCACCAAAATCGCTTAAAAACTGCCAGCTTTTCAAATCAGCAGAGGCATATAAATTCACCTTATTCCCGGCGGCCAAAACCATAACCCATTTTTGTCCGGAAGAATACCAAAATACTTTGGGATCTCTGAAATCTGAGATACCTGGATTAGCCAGCACAGGGTTACCAGTGTATTTAGTCCAGCTTACCCCTTTATTATTACTGTAAGCAATACTTTGGTATTGCTGTTGACCATTATGTGTGAAAATTGCAACCATCGGATCTTCCGTACCACTTTTAAACCCGGCAGTATTGTTGACATCGATGACAGCGCTTCCCGAAAAGATTGTGCCTAAATTATCAGGAGTTAAAGCAATTGGAAGATCCTGCCAATTACAAAGATCGGTACTTGTAGCATGTCCCCAGTTCATTGGCCCCCAAACGTTTCCATTTGGATTATACTGATAAAACAGATGATATTGTCCTTTATAAAAGACTAATCCGTTTGGATCATTCATCCAGTTTATGGGGGGAGTAAAATGGTAGAATGGTCTGTAGTCAGTTTCAGAAAGCAACACATTCTTTACCGAATCAGTTGTTATTACCAGAATATTCTGATCGGTACTCTCACCATTCTTCTTGCAGGAAGCCAATCCGAGTGAGATAAAAATAAGAAAAAGGGTCAATTTCGACATTTACCGGATATTTAAATAAGAGTCTTCCGAAGATGTTCCCCGGAAGACTCTTAAAAATTTATTTTGTTTTCAAGTAATCAATGGCGTTCTTATACATCAGTTCAATATTCGCCTGATAAGCATTTCCAGTATTTTGATGCCACTCAATTCCACCGATTCCGATAAAAATTCCAGAACCCTGGAAATCATCCTTTGGCTTAAATTCGAGTACTCCTGCCATCCAATAATCTCCAATACCATCCCACATTCCAAGCCAGACTGCATTGTTGTCGTTTACAAACTTCGTATAGGCTGTTTCACTGTCATTGGGTAATCCACCTTCAAACTCAGGAATTCTGATTATTACTGCGTTATGATTTTCCTTCCATCCTGATCCAATTACAGGGAATGTAATTCTACCATCAGGTTGCGTTGTCATTGTAATCCCTTTGTACAGTGGGTGGCCACTTTGGTCATGTTTTTGGTGAATATTAACACCGATACCCCATACATCTGGATTAAAACCTCCGGGACCTTCATCAAAACCCATAAAATAGTTTTGCGTAATTCGGCCTAAGGTCCAGAAATACTGGATTGCGTATTGGTTAAGAAGTAAGTTACCTCCGTTTTTATAATATTGGGTCATGTTTGATACAACAGTAGGGTCAGTAGTTATAGCAGGTAAAGCATGTCCTGCCACGACATCAAAGTTCCACCAGATTACACGAATTTGGGTTAAATCGACAGAACCATTTTTAATCTGATCAAATGAAATGTACCTTGATTTAGGATAATTTTTGAAAAGCCATTTTCCTCCGGCAATCTCATCATCGTCACCATTTGCAAGAAAGGCTGTTGAGTCAGCGTAAACACCTAAGTAACCGACCATTGTTGCCCCAACTTTGAATGGCAGATAAACCGTATTTGAGACTTTGTTGGCACTGTTGGTCGTCACAATGCTGATCATATACTTTGCAGCCTGTAGATCATTGACCTGGCACGAAGTTATGGTGGGTCCAAGGTCGATTGTCTTGTCACCGATTTTTACCTCAATTTTGGTAACAGGCTGATCAGGAACACTCCATGAAATTAATACACCATTGTCATTTTGAATGGCGCTCACATTTTTAACTGGGGAGGCTCCATCACGTGTAAACCGCAGTGTTTGGCCGAGTGAAGTATTTCCATTGTTATCACTCACCTTAATTGTAAAACCATATTCTTTATTTGTCTCAACAATCCCATATTTAAATGATGTTGATTTTATGTTTAAAGGTATTGATGTAACACCATCATTCACTGTTACGTTCAAGGTGTCCTTCACTGGTGGCAAACTCCATGTGAGTGTAACAGTGTCCCCTGCTAACGAATATTGGAGATTGGATATTGCTGCCAGTTTGGTAGGAATGCTTACAATATCGCGCTTCTGGCAACTTATTATCGAGATAAAAAAACCCAATAATATGATATAATTATATCTGTTTTTCATTGTTTCTTGTTTTATAATAAACCATTTAAAAGTTATCTGACAAATTGAACCCATTACTGGACGTATCCATAGTTTTGTTTATACAGGTCATGGCTGAATCTAATCTGGTTGAGAGGAATCGGACAATACTCATCCCTGTTTTTAGTGAAAAGACCGTCTTTAAGATATTTCCGCTTTGTTTTTTCTGTCGCGAAATAGGAATTCAGGTAAGAATCGGCAATTCCCCATCTTACTAAATCAAAGAATCTATTCCCTTCCATCGCGAATTCAAGCCGGCGTTCCCAACGTAAGGCATTGCGGGCAAAATCCTGTGTCCAGTTACAATTTACGCCGTCTTCATAGGTCGAAATATGATAATTTGAAACGGACTGCCCCCCTCCCATTTTAAGAAGGCCTGTACTATTTCCAGCTCTGGTCCGAATTTGATTAATCAGAGGTAATGCTTCAGCCTGACGGCCCAATTCAATCAAAGCCTCAGCTTTCCAGAGTAATACATCTGCATATCGTAATACGATTTTATTTTTCGTGTTTGCGTAAAATGGACCTACCTGTGTATAGGCACCTTTCTGAACATTTTCCTTCAATGAAGCAAAAACGCCGTAAACATCTGGAGTTCTATTCCAGTTTACCTGGTAGATCGTAGAAGGATCGTATTTATAAGGATGTCCAGGGATAGCAATTGTATGATCCAACCGGGGGTCTACAGTATTTGAATTCAGGTCCAGGTCTGAATTGTTAAAATCACTAAACATTGGTAGTCCGTCAGAGCCAGTTTTGAATGCATTTGCAAGGTTTTGACTTGGTTTATGAAAATCACAGCAACCAATCCCCTGAGGAGTACCTAGAACGTCTCCAAAATTGAGCCTGCCAAACATTGTGCCATCATCTTTTGAGAATTGAATGGCAAAGATTGATTCCGGTCCATTTTCTGTTGAGCCAGGGATAAAGTTATCTGCAAAATCGGGAGCAAGATGATAAGAGGAGCCAATAACCTGATCTGCAAGGGTTACAACCTGAGTTAATTTTGTTTGGTTAACTGTTGTTACATTGTTTTTATCATCCTGTTCATAGGCCTGATACAGTCTTACTTTTGCTAAATATGCTGCAGCAGCAATCTTGTTGGCTCTTCCGATCTGAGATTGGGATGGAGGAAGATTATCAAGTCCAAATTGAAAATCTGCAGCAATTTTTTCCCATAATTCATCATTTTTAAGTACTACGTTCGAAATTTTCGGATAATCATTTGTGTTAACCGTCTCATCAATATATGGAATATTCTTAAACATTATTTTTAGCTGGAAATAGAAATGGCCACGCAGAAAGCGCATTTCGCCCTGTCTGACCTTCTTTAGCGGGAAATCGGTATCGGATAATTTATTCAGGTTTGTAAGCGCTGCATTTATTCGCGATAGCGCAACATAGTACTGAAACCATTGACCATCATATTGACCGATATCACTTCTGACACTTTTAAAGATTTCCATGAAATAGAATTCCTGGATGTCGGCTTCGTCACGTCCACCTTTATAGGCATCTCCTGACCTCACATTTCCATATGGCCACAGACTGTTAGGAGTCATATAATGATCGTTCCCCAACTCTGCATAAGCGGCATAGACCAATTGTTCTGGCCCAGTTGAGACCTGTGCCTCACTCAATTGAGCCTTCGGTGAAACATTTAGGAAATCCTTATTGCAGGAGCTTAACACTGCAATGGAAAGGATGAGTAATAATATATTTTTCATAATCTTTATTTTTAACTTAATGTGATTTTAGAATTAACCTGTTCAACTAAAATGCTACCTTGACTCCTGCTGTTAACATGGTAGGGATAGGATAGCCATAAGTTGGTATTTCAGGATCTACTCCGGTAAAGCTTTTGCTTTTTATGGTCAGTAGATTTTGGCCGCTTATATAAATATAGAGATTGCTCAGTGAGATTTTGTCCGTAAATCGCTTTGGAATTGTATAACCAATCTGCAGGTTACGCAATTTGGCATAGGAACCATTCTCAATAAAATAGGTTGAGAACCTGGTTTCATTGTTCCTGTCTGTGCTTGTCAATGATGGAATTGTGGATTTTGAATTTGTTGGAGTCCATGCATCCATTAAACGTGTACCCTTATTAGATCCGGTTTCGTTAATACTCCAGAAATCAGTCATGGATTTAACTCCATAAACATTCTCATCGATATGACCAACACCCTGAAAGAAGATTGTCAAATCAAATCCTTTATATTCGAAATTCAAATTAAGACCATAAGTATAATCAGGAGTAGGATTAAGAATCCAGGTTTGATCTCTTGAATCAATAATCCCATCCCCATTCAGGTCTTTGTACCGGATTCGGCCTAGTCCCTTGCCTAATTGTTCCGCTGAATTAGCCACTTCATCCCTGGTTTTAAAGAGTCCATCGGCTACATAGCCATATCCTGACCCCCATGGATGTCCCAAAATATTATCTGTTGTTCCATTTCCGCCATAAGTATTAACAACAGATGAAGGTAGAGAGGTGATTTTATTTCTGTAAGTTGCGATATTACCTGTGAAATCGAAAGACAAATCAGCCCCTATTTTACCCCG
This sequence comes from uncultured Bacteroidia bacterium, assembly GCA_903918045.1. Taxonomy (GTDB): domain Bacteria; phylum Bacteroidota; class Bacteroidia; order Bacteroidales; family Prolixibacteraceae; genus JAAFHB01. Next base: position 7,546 of record CAIXCY010000139.1, on the reverse strand, counting down.
ATATCCTATTATAAATTCAGTCCCTTTGTTTTCCATGCTTGCACCGTTTGTCCACCTATAACCACCTTCTCCAATAACAGCAAGGTAGGCTGGCTGCACAAGCATACCGGTAGTAGTTTTAGTAAAGTAATCAAGTGATCCATATATTTTCTGGTCAAACAATCCAAAGTCCAGCCCGAAATTTGACTGCGTTGTTGCTTCCCATTTAAGATCATCATTACTTCTTTGTGTAATTTGGTAACCTGACGGAAGAGTTCCGGTTTTGGAACCTGAAATATCGTAAGCTGTTCCATCGGGAGAACGCCACGTAGGATCACCTCCGGAATAATTGGTCTGATAAAGTTGCTTGCTTGCAGTTGCATTAATGTAATCCTGACTACCAGTCCTACCCCATCCGTATCTCAATTTAAGATCTGAAAGAAAATTGATATTATCCTTAATGAAATTTTCTTTGTTTAGTCTCCAGCCCAGGTTAAATGCAGGAAAGAATCCAAATTTATTATTTGCACCAAACCTTGAAGAACCGTCATATCTAAATGTCGCTGAGGCCAGATATTTTTGATCAAACACGTAATTAACTTTTCCAAAATAGGATAATAGTCTATATTCAACCGCGGAACCTCCATTATCCTTTAATCCGGTACCTGCATCAAGGTACATATAATTGGGATCCTGGCTTGCGAAAACTTGTCGCCTTGCCCAAAAATTTTCGGATGTTTCTTTATATATTTCAGTTCCTGCGACTGCATCCAGAACATTTTTACCCCATTGCAACTGATAATTCAAAGTATTGGTCCATGTCAGTTTCAAAGTATGAAAGGTATTGTCCTGAACACTGCTTATCGGATTATTCAGATATCCTGAAACATAGGAGAGTTGCATATCCCGTTTATAATAATCACCATAATCAACACCTAAACTCGTTTTCAAATGAAGATTCTTAATAACCTCAAGATCCGCAAAGGCATTTCCGAACAATCTTAGATAATTGTAATGGTTCTGTTTGTTGTCCTGAAGAATTCTAACCGGATTCTGACGATCGTTCATTCCGCCGAATGGGCCTCCCCATCCAATTCCGTCAATTGTATGTACTGGAATAATTGGTAAAGCTTGTAAAGCAGCATTCAGAACCCCTGGATCCTGGACCTCGGAAGTGGTACTCATAGTGAAATTTTCACCAACTAATAATTTATTATTCAATAACTTATAATCAGTATTTAAACGAGCTGTAATACGTTTAAACTCAGTTGTCTTTACAATTCCTTTATTATCTGTATAATCAAGAGAGAACATCGAATTACCCTTGTCTGTGCCATGTAATACCGAGACATCATAATTTTGTGAAATGGCCACCTGAGAGATTGCTTTAAACCAATCAGTATTTGCAGTCTTCATTGTTTGTTTGGTGGTATCAACATAAGTTGGCAAAGTAATTTTATTAAGTACCGGATTTCCTTTACTGTCATAACCTGTATTAAAGCCGTAATCGAGATAATGGCTCAATGGAGTCCCATCATTTGCACTCGCCTGCCAAACTGCTTTTCCATAGCCTTGTGCATCAAGAACACTCATCTTTGTATTATAGAATGAATAGCCTCCGTGAGCTGATGCATTAATTTGCAATACTCCTTTTTTTGCTTTTTTTGTGGTAATAATAATTACACCGTTTGAAGCTCTTGATCCATAAATAGATGAGGCAGAAGCATCTTTAAGAACCTGAATTGATTCAATATCATTCGGATTCAATTCATGCATTCCAGCAGTGGTTGAGACTCCGTCAATAACATACAAGGGATTTGTCCCGTTAATTGAACCTATACCCCGAATATTTATATTTACATTGCTGCCACTGGGTGATCCGTCGGTTGTTATAACCATCCCGGGAACCATACCCTGTAAAGCCTGGATAGGGTTATTATTTGGCATCTTCTGTAGCTCTTTCATTGAAACAACAGAAACAGCACCTGTTAAGTCGGCCTTCTTCTGACTCTGATAACCTGTAACTACCACTTGATCCAGTTGTGCCAGAGTCTGAACCAATTGAACTTTGATTTCACTCCTTCCCTGGATGTTGAATTTCTGAGAATTATACCCCAAATAGGAACAAACTAATACACTATTCTTTGATGGTACTTTAATTTGGAAAGTACCATCAATATTGGATGTTGTACCGTTTGTCGTACCTTCCACCAAGATTGTTACTCCGGTAAGCAATTCCCCGTTTGTAGCATCTTTTACGGATCCTTTCACAGAAATTTCTTGCGCCAAAACCATAAATGGCAGGCAAAGAAATACGATGCCCCAAAGGACACCCCGCAGATAGCATGTGATCATTTTTTTCATGTTAGACATTTTTGTTAATTAAATAATTAAAATTCATTGGTTTATGTATGCAGTTATAATTGAAATCAAAATTCTGTTTCTGATAATTCATAAATTATTTTTGATATTAGATACTCCTTATCTGTTTATCATTTATAGTTATGTCGCAAATAATCTCTTTAGAATACAATGGTGTTGCGCCTGATTGGGATGCGACATATGCACCAATTGCACTGGCCTCCTTTAAGGCGCGTGAAATCTCCTTCCCCTCAAATAATGCAGCAAGAAATCCGGCAAGAAAGGCGTCACCAGCGCCAACTGAATCTGCCGTGATTACTTTATATCCATCGTGTTTATAAAGTTGATTCATGTGAAGTACAGATGCCCCATTTTTTCCTTTTGTGACTATAAGCATTGTGAGATTTAATAATCCGGAAAATGAAATTATCCGTTCATCCAATGTTCCTGACAGTTGATACCACTCTGAGATTGTCATAAGTTCTTCATCGTTCATTTTTACAATATCTGACTTTGCAAGAAGATTTTTAACAATCTCTTCCGTATCAAAGGGGGGTCTGAGGTTGACATCCATAATTTTAAGAATGTCATTATTTAACAACTCATTCAGCGTATTCCGGGTTGTCTGGTTACGCGACGCCAGTGATCCGAAGACAATTGCTTTTGAAGTTTTTACTTCTTCAATTAATTCCTGAGTCAACATGATTTCGTCCCAGGCCACAGGCTCGCAGATTTCATAAGTTGCAGTATTATGCTCATCAAGATACACCAAAACTTCACTTGTTGGCAACGTTTCGTGAACCTGGATCAGATCCGTGCCAAGCCCTGATTCTGCAAGGAAATCTTTGAGACTTTCTCCTTTGGGATCGTTTCCTACGCTGCTTGCGATTGTTGAATTAATGTCAAAGCGCGATAAATGAAGTGCTACATTCATGGGAGCTCCACCAGGAAGGGGTCCCGTTGGAAGATTGTCCCACAACACTTCTCCAAAACATAAAACCTTATCATTCTTTTTCATGACTACCTAGTTTTTGATTTTATTTCTTTTCTCAGTCAATTCAAGTTGAATCTGTTCCAGGGATTTCCCCTTGGTCTCGGGTATTACTTTCCAGGCAAAGACAAAGTGAAGCGCCATCATAAAGGCAAAAAATGCGAAGATGGCTCCTGCCCCAATTGCTGGTGAATTTGTCACAATTGGAAATGTCCAGCTAACGGCAGCAGCCATCACCCAATGGGTAAAACTGCCTAATGCCTGTCCTTTTGATCTTATTTTATTGGGGAAAATCTCAGAAATAAATACCCATAAAACAGCCCCTTGCGATATCGCAAAAAATGCAATAAATCCAATCAGATATACCATCACAGAATAACCATTGAATGCGGATTGATAAAAAGCGTGTGAGATCAAACTCAGAAAAACAATCATTCCGACTGATCCAACCATCAACAATGTTCTGCGTCCTACCCGATCAATCAGAAATAATGCAAGCAGCGTGAATAAAAGGTTGGTCCCGCCTATTGCTATGGATTGAAGTAAAGCCGTATTGGCTGTCAGTCCGGTCAATTCAAAAATTCGGGGGGCATAATAGATAATAGCATTGATCCCTGCCAACTGATTAAACATGGCAATCAATATCGTGCAGATTACAGGAAATGAATGCTCCTTGCTGAATAGTGTTGTACTTGTTTCTGTATGATCCTCATTCAGAGAATCTAATATCTGAGTTACTTCCAAATCAGGATTTTCAAATCCAAGGTGGGTAAATACTTCTTTTGCTTCCTGTGGCATATTCTTCAACAGCAACCATCTTGGGCTTGCCGGCACTTTAAATAACAGTAAAAAGAAAAGCAAAGCCGGAATTGCTTCGACGGCAATCATTGTGCGCCATGCATCGGGCGAGATAAGTTTTGCAATAAAATAGTTGGAAAGATAAGCCACTAAAATTGCCGTCACTACGTTAAACTGATTAAAGGCAACAAGCTTTCCACGGATCTTTGCCGGAGAAATCTCGGCAATATACATCGGAACCACTACCGATACTCCTCCAACGATTAACCCCTGAATAAAGCGGAAAAATAAAAGCATACTCCAATTAAGTGAACTTGCGCTTCCAATGGCTGCAACAGTAAATATGAGGGCCATTCCCTGAAGCGTTTTCCGCCGGCCAAATTTATCGCTTGGCTTTCCAATAATAGTTGTACCTATAATAGTCCCTATTAAAGCAATTGCAACTGTAAAACCAAGTTCAGATTTAGACAGGTGAAATAAAGCCTCCAGGGCTGCGGTAGTTCCGGAGATGACAGCTATATCAAATCCGAATAAAAATCCTCCGAGGGCAATTACAAGGGCATTTAAAGAGGCTCTGTTGTTTGTGTTCATTTTAACTTTTGTTTGGTTTATTTAATTTGAGTTCACAAAGCTATTCCCCAATTGAGGAAATACCGTCTACCTATGTTACCATTGCTAGCACAAATGATACATCTACCTGCTTTTGATAAAATGATATAACCCATGTTACAATTTGTAATACATGTTACATATCCAGATTAGCAGTTTAGTGATTTGTTAATAGTAATTGGGTAGGGTTTGATTTTAATACTATTTTTATCCTTTTCAGTTTTCTTTAAACTGCTAAAACGTGGAAGGGGATCACGGAATAAAATATTTATGGAACCTCCTTTAGAGGCTCTATAAAAAATAGAAAATTTAACCGCAGAGAACCGCTGAGTGAAACCGCAGAGTACTGCAAAGTTTTAAATTACAAATAAATAACTCTGCGTAACTTTGCGTCTTCTTTGCGCATCTCTGCGGTTAAAAGATTTTTGATACTACCGCCGCATCCTTATTGAAATTGATTCAAATATGAAAAAATTAATCGTTGCTGTTTCGCTATTAATCCTGGTAGGTTGCAATCAGACACCACAGATTCAAAAAGCAGCTGAAAAAACATCCGTTTCACCAACTACAAAAATCGAAAAAGCCTTTATCTCCTTCCGGATTGGTGTCCCGCTATGGTCCTCGGAAAAACGATATAATGAGGTTTTGGAATTATTTGACAAATACAAGGGAGTCACCGATGAGGTCACCTTCTTTACTTCTGCAACACACCCGCCACTTCCGCTGAATGTTTTCAAAGAGAGGGCAGCACTTTTAAAGGTTAGAATGGCCGAAGCCCGGAAACATGGATACACGGCGGGGATCAACATCCTCTCCACCATTGGCCACCACAACGAAAACCTCGACAATTCGCTCAGTGGTGATTTTACACGCATGACCAATATCGACGGACTGATCTGCAATGGCTCATTTTGTCCGAACGACGAAGGGATGCACGAATATGTTCATACTATTTACCAATTGGCCGCAAATGCCGCTCCCGATTATATCTGGATTGATGATGATGTGCGGTTCGGACACATGCCTGTCGGACTGGGATGCTTTTGCGATAATTGCCTCTCCATCTTTGAAAAGGAATCAGGATTGAAGTTTACCCGTGAATCTTTAAAAAAGGGGCTGAATGAAGGTCCTGTCGAAGAGAAACTCAGGATTCGTGAGGCATGGCTCCAGCATAACCGGAATACAATCTCCAGATTATTCACACTGATTGAAAAAACAGTTCATGAGATTTCGCCAGCCATGCCTCTTGGTTTTATGACGGGTGACCGCTTTTACGAAGGATACGATTTTGATAATTGGGCTAAGATCCTCTCCGGTCCAAATCATGCTCCTGTGCTTTGGCGGCCGGGAGGCGGCTATTATAACGACAATACTAACAGTGAACTAGTCGGAAAATCGCACGACATCGGAAGGCAGGTTTCAGTTTTACCGCCAGAGGTGGTCTCTATTCAATCCGAAATAGAGAATTTTCCCTATCAGCGTCTCAAAAAAGCGGCCAATATTGTTGCACTCGAGGCCTGTTCACATATAGCAGCGGGGTGCACCGGTGCCGCTTTTAATGTACTCTCATTTTATGATGAGCCCCTGGATGAATACGAATCGTTGATCGCCCGACTGCATGAGGTTCGGCCATTTATGGACCTTATGGCCAAAACGCTTGGACGCACTGAAATAGTCGGAATCCAGACCTTTTGGAACAAAAACAGTTTTGCGACCGGCAAACCCGATGAGGGAAACTGGGTCAGCTCGGGAAATCCGCTGGTCAGTCACGACCTCTACAACATTGGTCTTCCGACAAGCTATTCGAATAAAAATGTAGCTGTAACCATACTGGGAAAAGACAATGTTTTAGTTTTATCAAAGGAGGAGATCACGAAACTCCTTTCGGGTGGTGTTTATATGGATGCAGAGGCTTTGCTCCAACTGAACAAAATGGGGTTTGGCGAGCTTACCGGGTTTGAAGTGATTGGATCGTATAATGTCGACCGCATTGAAAAGTTCAGCAGCCATCCACTGAACGGAGAATTTGCTAATTGCCAGCGCGATAATCGGCAATCGTTTTGGAAATCTACGGCTTATTCTTTAAAACCAACCGATGCGAAGGCACATCCTCTGAGTTCCCTGATCGATTACTCAGGAAAAGAAGTCTCGGCCTGTACCTGCGGCACATTTGAAAATAAGCTGGGTGGACGTATTTGTGTAGCCGGGTATTATCCCTGGACCTTTATGGAGAACAAATCGAAGAGTTCTCAGATGAAATCGGTTTTCCGATGGCTCTCAAAGGAGACCTTACCAGGTTATATTGCGTCATTCCATAAAATTAACCTTTGGATCAGGCAACCTGAAAACGGAAAGATTGCCCTCTCTTTTACAAACTCCTCCTTCGATCCTGCAAAAAATGTAACCCTAATGTTACGCACAGAAAGCAAGACCATTAAAGTCTACAATATGTCTTGCAAAGAGACGGTAATTCAATCTTCCGGAACAGATGGAGTCTATAAAAAATTTGTGATTCCGGAGGTTGGGGTGTGGGAGATCAGGCTGGTTGTTAGCGAATAAATGATAAAGATTATTCGGTATAAATGTTCTCAATCCCTAATTGGAATAACAAAGACTGAACAATTTCATTTTGAACTAAAACATCACTTATCTGTCCATAGAACTGGGCAAAACGCCTTTTATCAATAGTCCTGATTTGATGACACAATAAAATTGATTCATCCGTTAATCCATAAGTGTTAGCTTCAACGCTAACCTCGTTTGGATAGATTTGTCTTCCAGGTTTTCGGGATGTCAATGGAATAATAT
>CAIXCY010000138.1 GCA_903918045.1 uncultured Bacteroidia bacterium | reverse complement strand
TATTCCTGATACAACAGGTTACTGTTTGCCAAGTGATTATGGCGAGAAGATTAAATTCCTCATGGAAAACGTTTCAAATATTCATAAGGCTATCATTTCCACACATTGTCACAATGACCTTGGAATGGCAACAGCCAACTCTATTGCCGGGGTGATGAATGGTGCCCGTCAGGTTGAGGTTACCATTAACGGTATTGGAGAGCGCGCAGGGAATACAGCATTGGAAGAGATCGTGATGATCCTGAAATCCCACAAGGAGCTCAATTTGTATACCAATATCAATTCAAAAAATATTTACAAGACTAGCCGCCTGGTTTCCAGCTTAATGAATATGCCCGTTCAGTCGAACAAGGCAATTGTTGGAAGGAATGCATTCTCCCACTCGAGTGGAATTCATCAGGATGGTGTGCTGAAACATCGCGAGAACTATGAGATTATCGATCCGGTTGAGGTTGGTATCAGCGAGTCATCGATTGAGCTGACTGCCCGCAGCGGGCGTGCAGCCTTAAAACATCGCCTTGAATTACTGGGAATAGTACTTGAAAAAGAAAAACTTGACGAGGTTTACCAGGAGTTCTTGCTTTTGGCCGATAAAAAGAAAGACATCAAGGAAGATGACCTTTTGGTACTGGTTGGCGAGCGCAATCAGAGTGAACGTCGTATTAAGCTTGACTTCCTGCAGGTTGTTACCGGAAAGAACTTAATTCCTATGGCAACAATCCGGTTGGATATTGCAGGGGAGAAGTTCTCCGCTACTGAGTCCGGTAATGGTCCTGTTGATGCAGCAATCAAAGCGGTCAAGAGCATTATTCACCGTAAGGTAACCCTTCAGGAGTTCCTGATTCAGGCGATTAACAAAGGGTCTGACGATATTGGAAAAGTTCACATGCAGGTTGAGTACAACGAAAATATTTACAATGGCTTTGGTGCGAATACCGATATAATTACCGCTTCTGTTGAGGCATTTATTGATGCGATCAACAAAATCGGAAATGCAGAAAAGGCTGCTGCCAAATGAACAATACCCAATTAGATTTGTAATCATTAGTAATTTTAATAATTATCATTTTGGAACCAAAAACACTTTTTGATAAAATCTGGGACGCCCATGTTGTTAAACAGGTGAAGGACGGACCCGATGTTTTGTATATCGACAGGCACTTTATCCATGAAGTGACCAGCCCTGTTGCATTTTTAGGATTGAAAAACCGTGGAATGAAGGTTTTCAGACCACAAAATACAATCGCCACCCCGGATCATAATGTTCCAACATTGGAGCAGCACCTTCCTATCAAAGAGGAGCTTTCCCGTCTTCAGGTCGAGGCGCTTAAACAAAATTGTGCAGCTAACGATATCCAGATGTATGGTCTTGATCACAAATATCATGGTATCGTGCATATCATTGGTCCTGAATTGGGTGTAACCCAGCCGGGTATGACAATCGTTTGTGGTGACAGTCATACCTCTACACATGGTGCTTTTGGAAGCATTGCATTTGGAATTGGTACCAGTGAAGTGGAGATGGTGTTTGCAAGCCAGTGTATCCTTCAGCCAAAACCGAAGAAGATGCGCATCAGCGTGGATGGTATACTCGGGAAGGATGTTACTGCAAAAGATATTGCACTTTACGTGATTGCTCAGATTTCAGCTTCAGGAGGTACCGGCCATTTCGTTGAATTTGCCGGCTCTGCGATCCGCAGCCTTTCGATGGAAGGTCGTATGACACTTTGTAATATGAGTATTGAATGTGGTGCACGAGGTGGTATGATTGCCCCTGATGAGACTACATTTGCCTATGTCAATGGTCGGGAATTTGCCCCTAAGGGTGAAGAGTGGGATCAGAAACTGGCCCAATGGAAACTGCTTAAATCTGATGACGGTGCTGTTTTTGATGCAGAATTCAAATTTGATGCAGCTGATATTGAACCGATGATTACTTACGGTACCAATCCCGGAATGGGAATCGGGGTAAGCGGATCGATCCCGACAGGTGAAAACCTTATCGGATCTGATCTTATCACTTTCAATAAGTCATTGGAATATATGGGATTAAATCCCGGAGATAAAATTAAGGGTAAGAAAGTTGATTACGTTTTCATCGGAAGTTGTACAAACGGACGTATCGAAGATTTCAGACTTTTTGCTCAGTTTGTAAAGGGAAAGCAGAAGGCTGAATCGGTGACGGCATGGATTGTGCCGGGTTCAAAACTCGTAGAGCAGCAAATCAGAGAAGAGGGGATCGTTGAGGTTCTCGAGGCTGCAGGGTTTGCACTGCGTCAACCGGGTTGTTCGGCTTGCCTTGCAATGAACGAAGACAAAATTCCTGAAGGAAAATATGCAGTTTCAACATCAAACCGGAACTTCGAAGGACGTCAGGGGCCCGGAGCCCGAACTATGCTTGCCAGTCCGCTTATGGTTGCTGCAGCCGCGGTTACTGGTGTGGTCTCCGATCCGAGAGATTTTTAATTAACAACGATTTTCAAATTATCAAGATATGTCTATAGAAAAATTCCAGAAACTGGTCAGCACAGTAGTTCCCCTTCCTATCGAGAATGTTGACACTGACCAGATCATCCCTGCGCGCTTCCTTAAAGCGGTGGAAAGAAAAGGGTTTGGAGATAATCTTTTCAGAGACTGGCGTTATAAAAAAGATGGTACCCCAAACCCCGATTTTGTAATGAACCAACCCCATTTTTCGGGCCGGATTCTAGTTGGAGGAAAGAACTTCGGGAGTGGGTCAAGCAGGGAACATGCAGCCTGGGCAATTTATGATGCTGGCTTTCGAGTGGTTGTTTCGAGCTTCTTTGCCGATATATTTAAAAGTAATGTTTTGAACTGCGGACTGTTACCTGTCCAGGTGAGTGAAGAATTCCTTGCCGGAATCTTTGAAACCGTTGAGGCTGATCCGACTGCACAGTTTGAAGTTGATCTTGAATCACAGACTATTACAAATGTTAAGGCTGGTGCCAGTGTTAAGTTTGATATTAATTCCTATAAAAAGGAGTGCCTGCTGAATGGCTATGATGATATCGATTTTCTTATAAGTATCGAAAAGGAAATAGCTGCATTTGAGAAGGCTTAATCACCAAAAGGTTTATCCTTGGAAACTAACAATAAGCATATGATTTATATAATGGATACTACCCTGAGGGATGGCGAACAAACCTCAGGAGTCTCCTTTTCCGAACTGGAAAAGCTAAATATTGCCAAAATTCTTCTGGAGGAGATCCGGATCGACTTTATTGAAGTAGCATCTGCGCGTGTTTCAGAAGGAGAGTTAAGGGGTGCAAAAAAAGTGCTTGATTGGGCCAAAGAGGCCGGTTTCCTTGAACGGGTTGAAATTCTGGGTTTCGTTGACGGGAAAACCTCCCTCGAATGGATCGCTCAGGTGGGGGGAAAGGTGATGAATCTTTTAGCCAAAGGTTCGTTGCGGCATGTGACGCAACAGCTGAAGAAATCGCCGGAGGAGCATCTCAACGGAATTAAGAGTTCGCTGCGCCTTGCCGATGAAATGGGAATACGGGTGAATATATACCTCGAAGACTGGTCGAACGGAATGCGAAATTCTCCTGAATATGTCGATTTTATGCTTGAAGGTCTGCGCTCCGAAAAGATTGGACGGATCATGCTTCCTGATACCCTGGGTATTTTAAATCCATTGGAGACCTTTGAATTCTGCGCATCGATGATTCGCAAATTCCCCTATCTTCATTTCGATTTTCACGCCCATAACGATTATGATCTTGCTGTGGCCAATGTTGATGCGGCAATCCGTGCAGGTATAAATACAGTTCATACTACCGTAAATGGGTTGGGGGAACGTGCCGGAAATGCACCACTATCAAGTGTTATTGCATTACTTAACGATCAGCTGAAACTTCCCAATTCAATTAATGAACGGAAGTTAAGTCTGATCAGCCGGATTGTGGAAAATTTCTCAGGTATACGGATTTCGGGGAATAAACCTATCATTGGCGAAAATGTATTTACACAATGCAGTGGAATACATGCTGATGGAGATAATAAAGACAACCTTTATTTCAACGACTTACTCCCGGAACGCTTTGGCCGGATTCGGAAATATGCGCTCGGAAAAACTTCGGGGAAAGCAAATATCGCCAAGAATCTGGAGGATATGGGAATCCGGCTTGATCCTGAGGATCTGGTAAGGGTGACCAATAAGGTGATTGAACTTGCTGACCAAAAGGAATCTGTAACATCCGATGACCTTCCCTACATCCTTTCTGACGTTCTGAAAAATGAGGCTGTAAACGAAAAGATCATACTGCGGAATTATGCAATTGTCCACTCACTGGGTCTCAGACCAATGGCAACCGTTGCTATTGAGGTTGACGGTATCTACTTTGAGGAGGCAGCATCGGGTGATGGTCAGTATGATGCTTTTATGAATGCATTGAAACAAATATACCATAAGCAAAACAAGCAGTTTCCTGCCCTTGTTGATTATATCGTGACAATACCTCCCGGCGGTAAAACCGATGCACTGGTTGAGACCCTTATTACCTGGGATATGGGTCGCGAATTTAAAACCCGCGGCCTCGATCCCGATCAGACTGCTGCTGCTATAAAGGCAACGATGAAAATGCTTAATATTATTGAAAACGATACGCAGTTGTTCTAGCGGCTGCATGTTCAAAGAAGTTTAAATGTGACCTTAATATATATAATTGAAAGATTGCTTCGTCGTACCTCCTCGCAATGACAAGTGTTGGTTTTTCAAGTAGGATTAGGGAGAGTTGGCGGCGGAACCGCCAACTCTCCCTAATCCTACCCTAAACAATAGAGTGTCATTGCGAGGAACGACTTCAGGAGTGACGAAGCAACCTCCATAGCTAAATTATGTATTTTAAGGTATGTGGATAATCTTTAAATATTTTATTTGGTTAATAGTGGATTCTATCATGAACAGATTAAAATAGTTTTTAACAGTAATATATTTAATAAGTTATTACATTATAATTAATTCAACGAATGAAGCTTAACATTGCAGTATTGCCCGGCGATGGTATCGGGCCTGAAATCATGGAACAGGCGCTACGCGTCACGAAAGTTATTTGTCAGAAATTTGGCCACGAGCTGGTAACCAAAACCGCCCTTGTTGGTGCAGTAGCAATCGATCAGACAGGCAATCCCTATCCTGACGAAACGCACAACCTCTGTATGAATTCCGATGCGGTCCTTTTTGGGGCAATCGGTCATCCGCGGTTTGACAATGACCCGTCAGCTAAAGTCCGTCCTGAACAAGGCTTGCTTGCAATGCGTAAAAAACTGGGTCTGTATGCCAATATTCGACCTGTAATTATCTTCGAATCGTTGTTGGATAAATCACCGTTGAAATTGGAGCGAATCCAGGGAGTTGATTTTGTGGCTATCCGCGAACTGACCGGAGGTATTTATTTTGGAGAACCGCAGGGGAGATCCGAAGATGGTAATACTGCTTTCGATTCATGTGTTTATACCCGTATGGAGGTTGAGCGAATCCTGGAACTTGCTTTCCAGTTTGCAATGAAACGAAATAAGAGGCTGACTGTTGTTGATAAGGCTAATGTACTTGCAACATCGCGTCTGTGGCGCCAGATTGCCAAAGAGATGGAACCTCAGTTTCCTGAAGTAACCGTTGACTATATGTTTGTCGACAATGCTGCGATGCAGATCATTCAGTGGCCAAAGAAATTCGACGTGATGGTTACCGAGAACATGTTCGGTGATATCCTTACCGATGAGGCGAGTGTGATCTCGGGATCGATGGGTCTGCTTCCATCCGCTTCAATCGGAATTCACACCTCTGTATTTGAACCTATTCATGGTTCCTATCCTCAGGCTGCCGGTTTGAATATTGCAAATCCATGTGCCACAATTCTTTCTGCAGCAATGATGTTTGAATTCGCTTTTTCTCTGATGGAGGAAGGAGCCCTGATCCGCAAAGCTGTAGAGGCTTCAATCGTGGCTGGCGCCGTTACTGAAGACCTTTGTGATGACAAATCCAAAGCGCTTAGCACATCAGGTGTTGGAGATTGGATTATTGATTATCTCAATAAATAACAGAAATATACGATATTTTAAAACACTGTAAAAATCATTAAGATGGCAAATTATTTCAACACATTACCACTGCGTTTGCAGCTGGCACAGCTGGGAACCTGCGAATTTATGGACAGTTCAGAGTTTACTGATGGTGTATCTAAGCTTGACGGAAAGAAGATCGTAATTATCGGATGCGGGGCTCAGGGATTGCACCAGGGATTAAACCTTCGTGATTCAGGCTTAGACGTGTCGTATACCCTTCGTGCCGAGGCGATCAAAGAACAACGTCAGTCGTATAAAAATGCTTCAGGAAACGGCTTTAAAGTGGGAACATACGAAGAGATGATTCCAACGGCAGATCTTTTAATCAACCTTACGCCTGACAAACAACATTCAGGGGTTATCAATGCGGTTATGCCTTTGATGAAAAAAGGATCAACCCTTTCCTATTCACACGGTTTTAACATCGTTGAAGAGGGGATGCAGATCCGCAAGGATATCACCGTTATCATGGTTGCTCCAAAATCTCCGGGTTCTGAGGTACGTGCTGAGTATGTTCGCGGATTTGGCGTTCCCACCCTGATTGCTGTCCATCCTGAAAACGATCCGAATGGTGATGGTTTTGAGATTGCCAAAGCATATTGTGTAGGCACTGGTGGCGACAGGGCAGGAGTTTTAAAATCCTCATTTGTCGCCGAAGTAAAATCTGACCTTATGGGAGAGCAGACCATCCTTTGCGGTATTCTTCAAACCGGTTCAATTCTTTCGTTCAATAAAATGGTTGAAAAAGGGATTAACGCCGGTTATGCCTCGAAACTGGTTCAGTATGGCTGGGAAGTGGTTACCGAAGCTTTAAAACACGGTGGTATTACCAATATGATGGACCGGTTATCGAATCCTGCCAAGATCAAGGCTTTTGAACTTGCCGAAGAGTTGAAAGATATTATGCGACCTCTGTTCTGGAAACATATGGACGATATCATGTCGGGTCATTTTTCCAAGACAATGATGGAAGACTGGGCGAACGATGATAAAAACTTACTTACCTGGCGTGCTGCCACAGGCGAAACCGCCTTTGAGAAAACACCGGCCGGTGATGTTACTATATCTGAGCAGGAATATTTCGACAATGGAACTCTGATGGTTGCATTTGTAAAGGCAGGGGTTGAACTTGCATTTGAAACGATGACTGAAGCTGGAATCAAGGAAGAATCTGCTTATTATGAATCCTTGCATGAAACACCGTTGATTGCAAATACAATTGCCCGTAAGAAACTGTTCGAGATGAACCGTGTAATCTCCGACACTGCTGAATATGGCTGCTATCTGTTCGATCATGCTGCCAAACCTTTGTTGGCTGATTTCATGTCCAAAATTGAGACAGATGTAATCGGTAAAAACTTCAATAATGGTATTGATGCACATGTTGACAATAAAAAACTGATCAAGATTAACGAAGAGATCCGTTTTCATGAGGTTGAGCTCATTGGCCAGGAGTTGCGCGAAGCAATGGATGCTATGAAGGCGATTATTTAATAAGTGACCGGGTGACTTCAAGGCCCTGAACACAGTCACCCGGTCACTATATCAAGAAAAGCCCTGTTGAAAGACGGGGCTTTTCTTGTTATATTAGTTTTTCCTGATTTTTTGTATATTTGACTAAAAACAGGTGATGAGTACAATCTCCTCTAATGATCAGGCTTTTATAAACAGGCTTACCGGGATTATCCTTACTAATCTTGGTAATGAGCATTTTGGAGTGGCTGAATTAGCCCGGGCATCAGGGATGACTCGTCTGGCGATCTATCATCGGTTATTGGCAATTACAGGAAAATCAACTACACAGTTTATTCGCGAGGTACGTTTGAATCAAGCAATGGAATTGCTTCAACAAGGATCAATAACTGCTTCAGAGGTTGCATATAAGGTTGGATTTGGCAGCCCGGCCTATTTCAATACCTGCTTTCATGAATACTTTGGCTTCCCGCCTGGCGAAGTTTTAAAAAATGGGAGACAAGAATTGGCAGGAAATTATGATTTGTTAGCAGATTTAAATACGGAAACGGAAACGACACCTTCACCTGAAGTGCCAAAAAAATCAGTCAGGAAAGTTTCAGCGTGGAAGGTGGTTAAATACGCCGGTATTATTACTCTGATCCTGGTATGTCTGGGTTCGCTGTTGAATATCTTTGTTATTAAAAATCTTAGGTCCGAGATATATACCCAAGTAAAAGGCGCCGATAAATCTATTGCAGTATTGCCTTTTAAAAGTCTGAGCAGTGATGTGGAGAATAAATATTTTGCAGAGGGTGTAACCCGGGATATTTTGTATAACCTTATTCAAATCAGTGAAATAAAGGTAATTAATAGTCCGTTGGAAGAATTGGGAGGAAATACCCTTCGTCTCACTGAAATTGCAGCCAAAATAAATGTTCGGTTTTTACTTTCAGGTAGTGTACAAAAATCGCGCGAACAGATTTTGGTAATGGCGCAACTTACCGATATTACTAAAAATCAAATAATCTGGTCTGAAAAATTCCCAAGAAAGCTGTCAGACATTTTTCAAATTCAAAGTGAAATAGCCAAACAGGTCGCAACAAATCTGCAATCAATGATTGGTGAAAAAGAAAAGGATCAGATAGAAAAGATGCCAACCAAAAATGTCGAAGCACATGCCTGGTATGTGATGGGCCATTATTTACTCGATAGGAGAAGCTGGAAAGAAGAAGAGATCAATAAATATATTACCCCCTTTAAAAATGCTATTGCTGCTGATCCTGAATATGCTGAAGCTTACGTGGGTCTTTCTGATGTTTATTTAACCTTTACAAGAACTACCTCTTACCCAAGGCCGGAAGGTTTTATCAAGGCAAAAGAAAACGTTCTAAAGGCCCTTGATCTTAACAGTAACCTGGTTGAAGCCCATACAACACTAGGAGTAATTTTATACAGGTCTGAATGGAAATGGGAGGATGCCCGAAAAGAGTTGGAACTTGCCATGGAGTTAAACCCGAATTATGCTCAGGCACACCGATACTATGCCGAATTGATGGAGATACTCCGCCGGAGGGAAATGGCGCAATTCCACTGTTTTAAAGCTGCAGAACTTGACCCCATTTCTCCCTATCTGATTCTTTGGAAGGCGAGGTTCCTGGAATATGAAGAAAAATTCGATGACGCATCGGAACAGTACAAAAAATTCATAGAAATGTATCCCGATAATTATTCGGTATACTATTACTTATGGGATTTTTACGTTAAAACCGGAGAAGAACAGAAAGCGGTCGAAGGCATTCAAAAAGCCTTTCGATTGGTTCCTAAAGATAAACCATTCGTAGATACATTAAGGGTTGTTTATGATAAACAAGGAATTAAAGGACTTGAGAAATGGCTTAATGAATACTATGTAAAATATGATGAGAAGGGTAGCTGGAAAGAAATAGTCCTATATTATAATAAAACCGGCGAAAAAGATAAGGCACTTGAATGGTTGGAGAAAGCTTTTAAATGGCAAGAACCTTACCTGCCGAATATGAATAGTTGGCCAGAATTGGATAATCTGCGCAGCGAACCCCGCTTTCAGGCGTTGCTGGGAAAAATGGGACTAACTGCTTACCAAAAATAAGACCAATTCTCCAAAAATAGAACTACTGCAACACCTGAAATCCGATTCGGGCTTTCCAGTCCTCTTACTTCATTCGCATTCACTCCTTTGACAAATTTGAAAGCTCAACAGATGATTTTGAAATTTGTCTGCCGAAATTAAACACTGCGTGTTCGAAATCGAAACAAGTTTAACGTTATCAAAATTCTTTGATCACGAAATTGGTATGCCCTCCCATGATTTTTAGCCGAAATTTACAGTAACGAAAGAAGGATGATTTTATTCGATTTCGGATTTAACATTTTTATAAACATTTAAAAATTAAAGCTATGAAAACGTCAATTATTTGCATTTTGTGTCTTTTCGGTTTAAGCGTTACATTTGGACAAAATCAAAAAACAGGGGAGCAGATTACCTGTACGCCGCCAACGTTTATGGGAATAAAAAGTAATATTCCTATTTTAAAGGAAAAATTACCCACGATCGAAAGCTACCTTGGAAAGAATGTAGCCTATCCAGAAGTTGCACAGGAACTGTTGCAACAAGGTACTGAAGTTGTGAAGTTTACCGTCACATCAAACGGTAAAGTAGCAAACATTGAAATTATCAACGGTGTTTCCAGGCTGATTGATGATGAAGTAATAAGAGTGTTAAAGACGACCAATGGAATGTGGAAGCCTGGTAATACGAATGGAATCGTCGGAGAAATGGGAAAGGAGGTCTCCCTTGTTTTCAGACTGGCGGATTCCCCGTTAAGTTTTAATGATTTGGGGAAGATATACTTTGCTAATGGAGCAGAAATGTTATTCAAGCGGCAAAGTCCTAAAAAAGCATTGAAATATTTTGACAAAGGAATTACACTTTTACCCAATGCAACCGGTATGTTAGCATTAAGAGGATTGTCCCGTTTCGAACTGGGAGATAAGGATGGGGCGCTGCGTGACTGGACCAGGATTAAGAATCTGGGCGGGGTTGAATGGAATGTATTTAAAGAGGGCTATATTGATATAAATGGGTATGCCGAGATGAACCAGGTATTAGGGAAATAAGTTTTTTGCGGTATTAAAATTTTATTGGAGAGAACGGTGTGACAGTACCTGGTCTGTCGCACCGTTCTCTTTTTGGGTTCTATGACGTTTAGTGTGGTTGATATAAATCTGGCTTGCTTTGCTGCTGGCAATTTGCGGCTGGCGGATTTTCGATTGAAGAAAATAGCCCCTTTGAGAACAATATTGAATATAATCTCAAATCACTCTCGCCACCACTCTCACCGGAGAGCTATCGGCTTCAATTTTTAAGGGGAATGCAAAGATCTCAAAATCGGGGGTATTCAAAAGCTGATCCAAATTAGTAAGATTTTCAAGGATAAGAATATTATTACTCAACAGAATTTCGTGAATAGGGTAGGGGTGATGATCGGGCGAACACCAATCGAGGCCGATCATTTTTATCTGCTTCTCAACCAGAAAGCCCGCAAGTTCTTCACTGATATCGGGATAGGTGACAAAGTAATCAGGTTCACCAAAGTTTTTTCCTAACCCGGAATAGAACAGGACAATACTTTCTGCTGGAATTAGTGTCCGAAAAGAGTCCCTGAATTCAATCGTATTTTCACCTCTTACATCAATTAAAATTCCTTTGCCTGTAAATCGATCGGGAGGAAGATTGGCAATTAGAGTTGAACCTGGAATTTTATGCAGTGGCCCATCCAGATGAGTTCCAACATGCATTTCGGAGGTTAACCTGAAATTTGTAAATCCATCATTTTCTATTGATCGGATCTGATCCAGCCCGATTAATTCATCTCCAGGGAAAACGGGCGTATTATTATGGATCGAATGGGTAAGGTCGATAAGATTCATAAAGAATGAAGGAATTAAGAATGAAGGAATTAAAGAATGAATCCACGCCGAAGATCTTTCATTCTTTCATTTTTAATTTATTTTAAATCCTGATCATCGACGACTCCTTCACCCACCCTTTATTTCCGTCGGGAAGGTTTACATTCACCCACTCCCCAAGTTTATCCGTTACCTGAACTGTAATCCCCTCATGGACAATGAAAAGTTCGGTTCCTGTTTCGCTGGGAGAAGCCTTAATCCGGACACTGCGGTCAGTAATTACTGCAGAATTATGATTTATTAATTTGGATGTCAGGTGTGACCCAAAGGCAAATGTTATAGCGGAGATGGAAATGGATACTACCGAAAACCAGAAGGCAAGCCTTTTAATTCGATAGGCACTTGAAAGAAGGAATAATCCAAATAATGACAGGAATGCAAAAAAAGTAATTATACTGGAGGATCCCCAGAAACTGATAGACTGCGAACTGATTATTTGCTTCCACCAGCGCAGGAAACCGGGCTCAGGAAGGGTAACTATGTTATCCACAATCTGGGTATGTGCCATATCCAGATTGTATTTGATGTCCTCATCATTTGGAGCAAGTTTCTTAGCCCGTTCATAATTCAGGATTGCATAGGTTGCATTTCCGGTTTTATAAAAGGCATTTCCCAGGTTAAAATATAACTCCGCTGATTCAAATCCCTGGGCTACTACAAACTGGTATTTTCGGATCGCATCCTGATATTTAGCTGAATTATAAAGCTGATTTGCTGCTGATACTGAATCGTTTACTGCTGAGGATTGCCCGTTTGATATCATGCAGGTTATAACAATCGCGACTAATAAGCTATATTTTTTGAGTGAATTTTTCATTTTATGCGTTTCATTTTACATTGTTAAATCAGTTGATCTCCTTTTCCATCTGACTCATAACATCAGTCGCCTCATCGTAGATATCATGCATCTTTTGGTTCGCTTCACCAGGTGCAAACCGTGCAAATTCGCAGGTGTCGAGTATTAGTATAAACCTGTTTATGACCGCTTCTGATGCTTTATGATTTGCCAGCTCAGCCGATGCCTTCTCTTTATTTAGTTCTGCAAAAGGAATCGTCATCTTATCGCTGAGATAACCCCAGAAGGCACGGGTGACCGATTCGTAGAATTTCTCTGTTGATCCATTATTGAGATGGAGGTTTGCCTCCTTCAAACGGCGCAGTGCCACCTTGCTCGCTTTCTTATTCTTCACGCGGGCCACATTGGCATTTTCGCGTATCCGTTTCTGATAGAAGAGGTAGAGTGCCAAAAGTCCTAATGCTCCAAGCAGATAGATTAGATAGAAACTGAAACTACCAAAGAAAACCTCTCCCTTGGGCCTAAGTTCAATATTTCCCTGCTTAATAAACCGGATGTCTTTCCCAAGGAACTTCACATCCTCTTTGGAGACCGTACTTGTGACTGAACGGCTGGACGACCCATCGCCCTTTGAGACGTGAATTTTGAACTCCTGTGATGATTTTGTGACATACCTTCCGACACCAGGATCGAAATAGACAAAATTAACCGGAGGAATCGTATATTCCCCTGCAAATCGTGGGAGGAAGAGGTACTCAAATGAAATATTCCCGCTAAGTCCTTCCGCCGATGTCGTGAAATTACTTTGTGTCTTTGGATCATAAACCTCAAAGTCTGCCGGTAATTTTAATTTTGGTGCGTTTATAAGTTTAATATTTCCATTCCCATTTACATCCAGCCGCAGTGTGATCGCATCATTCTCTTTAACATTGGTGGAGGTGATCGAAGAGCGCAAATCAAAGCGTCCAACAGCCCCGGAGAAGTCAGCAGGACCTGCTGGCAACGGATTAACAGTGACTATAACAGGATCACTTGTAACAGTGGCCTTTACATTTGCAAAGTTGTCAAAGAAATCATCGAAAAAGCTTTTCTGCTGCTTAACCCTTTGTTGAACAATACAATCAATTTTCACTTTACCTATTGTGATCGTTCCGGTTTGCTGAGGGAAAATCAACGTTTTCTTCAAAGTCCCGACATTGTAAATTTCGCCGTTATAAGACTCCCTCTGAAGCGAGATTTGCTGTGGTAGCGCCACATCCTGTGACCAGAACCCCTCAAAACTTGGAAGGGATATATCCTCAAAACCGTTCAGATTAACTTTTGAATAAATCTTAATGGTGGCCATGGCATGGTCCCCTTTATATAAACTCTTCCGGTCAAGAACTAATTTAACAAACAGATCCGATCTTGGAATGCTTCCGGGGGTCGATGTAACCTGTTCCGTTCCTCCGCCAGTCGGCTTAGCTGATCCTTTAACTACTTCAATAGTAAGTGAGTTCGAGGTGATCACAGTGCCGTTTACATTGATAGCGGCAGGATTAACCGTAAAACGGCCATCTTTTTTTGCCTTCAGAATAAACAGATATGAGAAGGAGACCGATTGCGAACTTACTCCGTTAACAATCTGAAAAGAGCTGCTCTGGGATGTAGATGGTCCCATAAGAATATCAAAGTCAGATAGTTCCGGTAATTTAAGATTTTGCCCTTTGGCATTTATAGTGAAAGCCAACCGGAACTGTTCCCCAAGTTCCACCACTTTAGGTGCTTCCATTGTAAAGCTCACCTGCTGGGAAATCCCGTGTAAACTTAATAGTAAAACACAAACTAAAAGATAGAGATGCTTAAGTCTCATAATGTCCTTATATATTTTAATAAACAATAATATTCAAAAATAGGTTATTCTTACCAGTTTTTATCCACTTTCATTTTCTCGGCCCGCTGTGCCTGAGCTTTTTTTACTTTCTCCTGAGTCTGTTTCTCATCATTCTCAAGGGCTTTCAGCATCTGCTCTGCACTCTGTTTTGATATTTTATTCTGCTGTGGCTGCTGTTTCTGGTCTTTATTATCCTGATCTTTATTCGGATCCTGCTTATCCTTATCTTTATTCTGATCCTTCTTGTCTTTATCTTTATCCTGATTTTTTTTATCCTTGTCTTTATCCTTGTCTTTATCCTTATCTTTTTTATCCTGGTCTTTCTTCTTTTGATCCTGATCTTTCTTTTTCATCTTCATGGCGTATGCCAGGTTATATTTAGTTTCAGGATCATTGGGATTGATACGCAAAGCTTTTTCATACGCTTCAATACTCGGATCGAATTTTTTCTGTGCAAGCAGTGAGTTTCCTAGGTTATGATAGACCATTGTTTTTTCGATCGGATCTTTGGTTTTTTCAGCCAGTTTCTCAAATTCGGAGGCTGCCTGATCGGGCTTGTTTTGTTTGTAGATTGAATTGGCAAGGTTGAACTGCCATTTGAAATCTTCAGGCTTCAGCTCCAATGCGCGGCGGTAGGCAACCTCTGCCTTTCCAAAGCTTATAGTATCCAGTTTGACCGTATCTTTAAGTCCTTCATTGTAATATCCGTTTCCTTCGCGGATAAATTTTCGTTCCTTTTGTGCAGATGCCCCGAAGGCAATGACAAATAGCAACAGGATTAATATTATTTTCTTCATCACAGTACTCATTTTTGATTACCAAATAACCTGAAGTTACGAAGCCATTTATTTTTCCGGTCTAAAATCATAAAATCGATCAGGATCAAGATGAAGGCCAGAAGTAGAAATAGCGGAAACTGGTCATTATATTCAGAATAATCACGCGAGTTCAATTCTGACTTCTCCATCTTCTCGATTTCGTTGAACAGATTATTCAATCCCACCTCGGCATTATTAGCCCTGATATAGGTTCCTCCTCCTGCCGTGGCAATCTGGGTAAGCATATTTTCATCAAGTTTTGTAACTACAATATTGTTTTGTTTATCTTTAAGAAAATCTCTGCTTCCGGGGCCTCCTATAGGGATTGGAGCCCCCTGAGGGAGTCCCATTCCGATTGTATGGACGATTATTTTCTTTTCCAGCGCCTCCTTTGCCGCACCTACTGCATCATCTTCGTGATTTTCGCCATCGGTAATAACAATGACTGCCTTGCTTCCTGTAAATTCAGGGGTAAATGATTTCATGGCCATCTGAATTGCAGCGCCTATGGCAGTTCCCTGAACGGGAACGATTCCTGTGTTTATAGCGTCAAGAAACAGTTTAGCCGATACATAATCTGTAGTGATCGGAAGTTGAACATAGGCCTGACCGGCAAAAACGATTAATCCGATTTTGTCGTTGCGAAGCCTTTCCGTAAGTTTTGCGATAGCCCTTTTTGCCCGTTCCAGTCTGTTGGGTTTAATATCTTCAGCCATCATGCTGTTTGATACATCGAGGGCAATGATCAACTCAACCCCTTTCCGTTTGGAGGTTACAAGTTTTGATCCAAACTGTGGCTGTGCGAGAGCCCCTATGATAAAGGCTAGGGCTAACATCCAAATTGTAAATTTAATAAACGGGCGGTTAGCTGAGGCACTTGGCATCAGCTGTGCAATTAATGCTCTGTCGCCGAACAGACGCAGCGAACGAAGCCTGCTTAATCTCGAAAGGATAAACAAAACAACGAATGCCGGGATGACCAGCATTAGGTAGAAATATTCGGGATGTGCAAATCTAAATGATTCCATAACTCAATTTTTTTCTGATTCCTCTACGGAATGTGCCTGAAAACTGCAAATTGCAGAATTAAGGCTGATAGCGCAAGAAGAAGTGCCCCAAGGGCAAACCTGCGATATTCCTCATTCTTTTTGCTGAACTCTTTATTTTCAATCTTCGACCGTTCCAACCGATCGATCTCTTTATAAACTTCAATCAACGTTTTATTGTTGGTAGCCCGGAAATATTTTCCGTCGGTTGTATTGGCGATATCCTGCAAAGTTTTCTCGTCAATTTTCACCTCCATATCACGCATTTGAACCCCGAAAGGTGTTTGAACAGGAAAAGGAGCCGTTCCTATAGTCCCTATCCCAATAGTATAAACTCTTATACCAAAGGTTTTTGCGATTTCGGCGGCGGTGATTGGCGCAATCTCTCCACGGTTATTCTCCCCATCGGTTAACAGAATGATCACCCGACTTTTGGCCTCACTATCCTTTAAACGCGATACAGCGTTGGCCAGACCCAGCCCAATGGCTGTACCGTCCTCGATCATTCCGCTTTGGAGATCCTGAAACAGATTAATCAGGACTGCCCGGTCGGTGGTTAGTGGACATTGGGTGAAACTTTCGGCTGAAAAGACGACTAATCCGATCCGGTCGTATTGACGGCCCGAGACAAATTTAGTTGCTACATTTTTGGCCGCCTCCAGCCTGTTTGGCTGAAAGTCACGCGCTAACATTGAACTCGAAAGGTCAAGCGCTATCATGATATCAATCCCTTCAACAGTTTGGTTTTGCCAACTGTCAGAAGATTGCGGACGAGCCAGACAGACAATCAATAAAGCCAGTGCACCCATTTGTAAAACGAAAACAGCATGTCGCAAAGCATGTTTCCAGGTCAGCGGTGTTTTTCGTAACGCTTCAATTGAGCTGATCTGAATACTTGCCTTCGACTTTTTTTGTCGCAGAATATACCAGACAATCATTGGAATTAACCCAAACAAGAGATAAAAGAGTTCGGGTTTTGCAAATACGATATTGTTCATAGCTGATTTTCCTCTTTTTTATCTTTCAAATCAACAATTTCCTCTTCCCTGACTTCAGGTTCAGGAGTCGTAGTAACTACCTCATTTGTTGTTTCCTTTACAAAGAGGTAGGCATTTGAAAGCATATTGAAATTCTCGTCAGGAAGTGGTGTAAGCTTCGCAAACTTCACAAGATCGGCCAGTTCAAGAATCTGTTTCAGTTCGAGAACCGATTTGCTGTCGATATCTGCCTTTAGATTCTTAAACCCGGTTAAGATCTCAGGAGTCGTTTGTTCCATGGCAGCCATTTCAAACCGCTCTTCGATATAAACCCTGACGATGTCTGTAAGCCTGGTATAATAGTCTTTCACCTTCTCCTGCTGCCACAACTGCTCACCCTTTAATTTGTCGAGTTCCTGCAGGGCAATAATATGGGGTGGCAACTTAGGTTTGGCAGGGCGCTGAAACAGTGGTCTGTTTCGCCTTCTCCTGCTGATAGCATAGATAACCAAAAACACAATAGCTGCCAGCAAAATAATAGCCAGTAACCATGGGGCAATCTCCTTAAAGGTAACCGGTGCAGTAAATGGTTTTTTAATATCCACAGGTCCCTTCTTCAAGTCAACAGGTGGAAATTTTACAACCAGGGTTAAGCTGTTACTCCTTAATGAGTCAATATGGTCCCCGTTTTTGAATCTGAAATAGTATGGAGGAATATAATGAGCTCCGCTATCGAAACACGTTATGAGATAAGTTTGCTTTAATTGAATTCGTGCCCCGTCAAGTTTTGAAGTGTCTATTTTTGATCTTTTCAGCACCTCCACCTTTTGAATGGAATCGGGCAAATGCGGAAATTCAACCTTTATTCCCGATGGTTGCTCTACAACGACAAGCATTTTAATCTGATCTCCCAACCAGATTGAGTCATGTTCAAGAGCAGTTTTCAGCCTGATCTCCTGTCCGTTTGCCAGCAGGAGAGACATGAAAAAGATACCCAGTAAGCATATATATTTCAATTTAACTTTTCTGTTCATAATTTGTGTTCCCTTTTCTTGAAAAGCGCAACAAGCGACTTTACGTAATCTTCACGCGTACTGATGTTTACGTAGTCCAATCCGGTTCTTTTCAGTAAGTTATCCAGTTGTTTATTCCTGTCGCTCCAATGCCTTCTGTATGTTTCCCGCACGCTTCTGCTGGAAGAATCGACCCACAGATATTCCCCGGTTTCGGCATCTTTGAATTTAATCATTCCTACAGAGGGTAACTCAGCCTCGCGCTCATCATAGATCCGCAAACCAACCATATCGTGCTTGTTATTTGCGATCGAAAGGGCTTGTTCCATTGAAGCGGGATCGTCCATTAAATCGGAAATGATAAAGGCGGTAACCCTTCGTTTCATGGCATTGGTGAGGTAACGTAAGGCAACCGAGACATCAGTTTTCCGGGATACCGGTTCAAACTCGATCAGTTCCCGAATAATCCTTAACGTATGTGTTCGCCCCTTTTTAGGAGGTATAAATTTCTCAATCTGATCGGAAAAGAAGATAACGCCTATTTTATCATTATTTGAAATGGCCGAAAACGAAAGAATTGCAGCAAGCTCCACGATCACGTTCTTTTTTAAACGCTCGACGGTTCCAAATTCACGGGAACCACTCACGTCAACGAGCAACATGACAGTCAATTCCCGCTCTTCTTCAAATATTTTGATAAACGGATGGCCATAGCGTGCCGTAACGTTCCAGTCAATATTTCGAATATCGTCGCCGAACTGGTATTCACGAACTTCACTGAAGGCCATACCACGCCCTTTAAAAGCGCTGTGATATTCCCCGGCAAAGATATTGCGGGATAACCCTTTGGTTTTTATCTCAATTTTCCGAACTTTTTTTAATAGTTCCGATGCTTCCACTTTTCTAATTTATTGAATTACTGACAATAATAAGACATGCCGCGTTATTCACGACAATGATTTTGTTATTCGTCCACTAAGGAACTTCAATTGTATTCAATATTTCGCTGATAATCTCCTCAGTAGTGAGGTTGTTGGCTTCAGCCTCGTAACTTAATCCGATACGGTGGCGTAATACATCATGGCAAACAGCCCTGATGTCTTCCGGAATCACGTACCCACGACGTTTGATGAAAGCAAATGCCTTGGCGGCCTGTGCCAAACTGATCGATGCACGCGGAGAGGCTCCGTAAGTGATCATCTCTTCAAACTTAGCCAATCCTGCAGCCTTTGGTTCACGTGTTGCAAATACAATATCGACAATATATTTTTGGATCTTTTCATCCATATAAACCTCTTTCACAATGTCCCTGGCCCTGACAATATCTTCCGGTGTTAAAACTTTTTGTGCCTTTGGAAACTCTTTCAAAAGATTCATTTGAATGATTAATCGCTCTTCCTCTTTTTTAGGATAGTTAAGCACCACCTTTAACATAAAACGGTCGACCTGTGCTTCCGGTAAACGATAAGTTCCCTCCTGCTCGATCGGATTTTGCGTTGCCATTACAAGGAATGGATTTTCAAGCGGATAAGTATGGGCGCCAATTGTAACCTGACGCTCCTGCATTGCCTCAAGCAAAGCTGATTGTACCTTAGCAGGTGCACGGTTGATCTCATCGGCCAATACAAAATTTGTAAAAATTGGTCCTTTACGAACCATAAACTCTTCACTCTTCTGACTATAGATCATTGTACCGATTAAGTCAGCAGGCAAAAGGTCGGGGGTAAACTGAATCCTGGCGAATTTTGCATCAATTGTATTTGCAAGTGTATTGATTGCCAATGTCTTTGCCAATCCCGGGACACCTTCTAAAAGGATATGTCCATCGGAAAGTAATCCGATCAATAAGCTTTCGACCAAATGTTTCTGACCTACAATTACCTTGTTCATCTCCATGGAGATAAGATCTACAAATGAGCTTTCCCGTTGAATTCGTTCGTTAAGTTCTCTAATATCCAATGTCTGATTCATAATCCAATAGATAATTAATTATTGTGCTTTAAAAACGGTTACGAAAATAGCATTTTGAATTGTTTCATTAGCCATGATTTAATTAAAAAATGTTAAGTGTATCATTAATCCCAATGAATGCGCCCCATATTCCTAATTGTTTTTTGGCTTTCCCCCCTGAAATATGACCTTTTGGTTTGATCTTGAAAGGAATTTGAATTTGAAAATAATCTGAAAAATATCATCATTCCGAAAAATTAAAGTCCTACTTTTGTAGCGAAATTCATCATCGTGCAATACAACCTGTAGCGGCAGATGATGAAAATGGATATTTAAAGCATTAATAATCTTTTGTTTATGAAGCCCAAAATAGCCGCACAATCGGGTACATTTGAATCAAGCGACGTAATCTTCCTGATCGAACCACTTCCTGACAATTCGGGTCGGAAACTCGAAATCTCATCAACTGTAATGCAACAATATGGTGAAAGTTTCAATCGGATTATTGTAGAGATGCTGGATTCGTGGCAGATGACTGACATTCATCTTATCGCAAAAGACAAAGGGGCGCTTGAGCCAACAATTAAAGCCCGACTTGAAACAGCAATTAAACGATCTCTGGAGCAACAGGAAGGGACTCTTTAATCACAAGATCAGTTATGGAGAAAAAATTTAAAAAACGGAGGACGATGCTTTACATTCCGGGAAATAACCCGGCGATGATTCAGCAAGGTGGTGTTTATGGCGCGGATAGCATCCTGCTTGATCTGGAAGATGCAGTTGCGCTAAACCAAAAGGATGCTGCCCGGGCTTTGGTTCGAAATATGATTAAAGTGGTTGATTTTTATGATGCAGAAGTTTGTGTACGGATCAACCATCTTAGTACCCCTTTCGGCCTTGCTGACCTGGAAGAGATTGTGCCTCTTCAGCCATCAGCTATTCGTTATCCGAAAACCGAATCACCTGAAGAGGTAGCCGAATTATTGAAGATTATCGAGAAGATTGAAGACCGCCATAGGCTGCCTCATAATAAGATGACCTTGCATGCGATGATTGAAACTGCAATGGGAGTCCAGAATGTCTTTAATATTGCAAGCAAGTTCAGTCGTGTCGATGCAATAACGATCGGAGGGCAGGATCTTACAGCTGATATGAATATTGTATATACGCCCGATGGGGTAGGTATTGATTTTGCGCGAAAACGGATTATCATGGCCGCAAAAGCAAGTCATATTGATGTTATTGACACTGTTTTCCCCGATGTAAATGACGAGGAGGGGCTTCGCAAAGAGACTGAATATGCAAAAAAGATTGGCTTTACCGGAAAGGCAGTCATCAATCCGCGACAGATTGATATTATCCATCAGGTTTTCACACCGACCGAGGAGGAGATCCGAAAAGCCTACCATATCGTTAAAGAATTTAAAATTAATACCGCAGCCGGCATTGGCGTTTTTGCCATTGATGGCAAAATGGTTGATGCGCCGGTTGTAGCCCGGGCCGAATATATTTTGAAACTGGCTAATGTGACGGTTGGGTAAAAGGGTTCTGGCAACTTGCTACTCGCAACTTGCTGCTGGCAATTGGCAGCTTGCGCCTGGTGTCTGGCAGGTATTTCATGGAATGGTTTATTTCGTTTGTAGTCAATCAGCGACCAGCCACTAACAGCCAGCTGCTTTAAAATTTTTTGATCGAATATAACTTTTAAAATTTTCTGCAATGTTAAACAGCTTAGGGAGGGAAATTCCGGAATATATCGAGGGAATAGGTAAACTGGAACCATTTCAGGGGGCCTTGGCAAAGCTGCGTAAAGGTTGGATGGATGAACCAACGATCCCTGCCCCAAACAGGGCTTATCTACCTCATCAAAGCAAAGTTTGTAAGTCACTTGAAGAGGCGATTATTCGGAGTAACCCGCATAATGGGATGACCGTTTCGTTTCACCATCATCTGAGAAATGGAGATATCTTATTGGTGCAGACCCTTAATATTTTGCATAATATGGGTATTCGGGAGATCACACTGGCCTCTTCTTCCCTTAATGAGTGTCACGATCCGATCCTCCCATACCTTATCGATGGAACAGTTACGCGTATCTTTTCGTCGGGTATCCGGAATCAGCTCGGACGTGCAATTGCACTGGGTGTCCTCGAAACCCCAGTCGTAATTCATTCACACGGCGGGAGGGTTCGCAGTATCCATACCGGAAAAATAAAGATTGACCTTGCAGTGATTCCTGCTTCAGCAGCCGACTGCGAAGGAAACGCAACGGGTTCCCATGGTAAATCGGCCTTCGGCTCAATCGGTTATGCCGTTATAGATGCCCGATATGCCAAAGAGGTGATCGTTGTGACTGACAACCTTGTTGACTACCCTTGTATCCCACTTTCAATTTCACAAAATTTTATAGACCATGTGGTTGTGGTTGATTCAATTGGGGATGCTTCCAAGATTGCAACAGGTACAACCCGTATTACCAAGTCTCCCATGGATCTTCGGATTGCGAAACTCGCTGCCGATGTTATTGAACACTCCGGATTCTTTCTGCCCGGCTTTGCGTTTCAGGTGGGCGCCGGTGGCGCTTCACTAGCTGTTGCCAAATTTATCCGTGAAAAGATGCGGGACAAAGGGATCAAGGGGAGTTTTATGCTGGGTGGTATCACCTCTTATTGTGTTGATATGCTTAATGATGGTCTCTTTGAAACCCTTTTTGATGTCCAGTCCTTCGATGCAGTGGTGAGTAATTCACTGTTGAATAATCGCAGACATATTGAGATACCGGCAGCTCTTTACGCCAATCCGTTTAATTGTGGTTGTATAACCAATAAAATTGATGTCGTCGTCCTCGGGGCCCTCGAAATTGATGTAGATTTTAATGTCAATGTGATTACCGGTTCCGAAGGGTATATCCGCGGTGCATCCGGAGGCCACTCCGATACTGCCTCAGGCGCCAAGCTCACTGTTGTGGTTTGCCCTTCATTCCGCGGAAGAATCCCGATTATCAAAAAACGGGTCCACACCATCGTAACACCCGGTGAGACGGTTCATGTGCTTGTGACCGAACGGGGAATCTGTGTCAATCCGCTTTACAAAGAGCTCGAAGAAAATCTTCGCAGGGCAGGTCTAAATATAAAAGAGATTCATGATCTTGAGATTGAAGTTGATACAATAACAGGAATTCCGGGACCTCTTGAATATACCGACAAAATAGTCGGCATCGTTGAGTACCGGGACGGGACAATTATAGATGTGATTCATCAGCTTAAGGAGAGGGTGTAGGCTATTAGGTATTTAGGCTATTAGGTATTTAGACTGTTAGACTATTAGGCTTTTAGTTATCATGATCATTGCAGAAATAGTTTAGTCAGAAGTTCAAAAATCAAAATCATTATAGTCAAGGGAAATGGTATTCAGTAATCAAAGATTCTTTGCTACAATTCGTTTCGCTAAGAATGACAATCATTTATAAACTATAAATTTCGGAAGCAATCTCCTTTCATTGGCAGATTTTCACGATTCAGTCTTTGGTAACGTAGCGAAGAATCGTTTATTTTTTTCAGAAAGTATAGATCAAAAAACCTTACAGTCTAAAAACTAAAAGTCTAATCACCAAAAAAAAACAACTGTTATCGAACCACTAGAATCCATATTGGAAGCCCGTGATCATCGGGCTATTCTCAAGAGCCAGATTTCGTTTAGGGGACTACCTTCATTGAGTCTGACCCTTAACATTCCGGGATATCCCAAGAGCAATTTAACTGTTAAAACTTTTTTCGATTATTGCCTGCGTGATTTTAAGTATTTCCTGAAAGCCCGGCTTATTGATATCCTGGATGCTGAAGCTATTGAAATGGGTGACGCAGCAGGAGATTTTTATCTGGTACCTTGTCATCCGGAAGGCTTAACGCTTGATCAGATTAAACAGCATTGTGAATCGTTTGAACAAAACCACCCGCTTGGCAGGTTTATTGATGCCGATTTGAATGATCCATCCGGAAATACGGTCTCATCAGGCAAATCAAAAATTTGTTTTTTTTGCCTCGAGCGGGAGGCAATCGAATGCCGCAGGGAGAATGCACATAAACCGGAAGAGTTAAGGGCGTTTATGTTTCCCAAGATGGCGTCTTTTTCCCGGCAGCAGCGCGAGACTGAGATTGTAAAAAGGCTCTCTTCACTCGCATTGCAGGCAATTCTGACTGAAATATCGTTAACACCCAAACCCGGGCTTGTTGATAAATTAAGCAGTGGAAGTCATACTGACATGAATTTCGCGACCTTTCTGCATTCGACAGCAGCAATCTCGCCATGGTTTTGCGAGCTGGTGCAGGCAGGATTTGCATTTGAAGAAGCCAACCTTACAAGCGCACTTCCACTGATTCGTCGAATAGGCTTGCAAATGGAAGCCGCGATGAACAAAGCAACCCAAAATATTAATACACAGAAAGGGATTATCTTCCTGATGGGGCTTGCCCTTTTTAGTTGCGGTAAATTATTCAGTCAAGGTGAGAACTTTAATATTATCGAATTCCGGGCCATTCTTCTGGGAATTTGCCGGAACCTGGTTCGTAACGAGCTTACAGAATCGTCCCAGTCGGGAAAAAGTCACGGAACTGATATCTTCCTGAAATATCGATTTGGGGGTGCACGCGCGGAGGCAGAAAGTGGATTTGAAACTGTTTTTAAATATGGACTACCCCAACTCGAAGGTATTGCTGAAATTAGGGAGCAGGATTTGATTAACTGTTTTCTGGCTGTTGCCGCAAACAACAATGATACAAATATCCTTTACCGAAGTAATCCGGATGTATTGACGAAGTTTCAGGAGTTATGCAAAATTGCATTGAACGATTTTAGCACTTCGAATTATATTGCACTCATTGATTTTTGCAAAACTGAAAATATTTCGCCCGGCGGATCAGCAGACCTTCTGGCTGTGACTATTTTTGTATGGTCGGTAATTAACACGGACATCGTGTAATGACACATCGCGGCTCGTCTTTACGTAATGACAATTAAATAATTAATTTAGAAAATAATAAATAACAATAAATGACCTTTGAAGATACCGATTTCCGGCAGGAGACCCTTGATCTGGAAAATCCTTTTGACGTAAAACTGGTTAAGGATTTTCTCCTCCCCCTTGGGTTTAACTTTGATCCGTCAGAGGTTGAATGTACAATGATCGTCTATAATTTAAAGGGTGATATCGTGGGTACAGGATCTCATTTAGGTCGGATACTGAAATATGTTGTTGTAGCTCCAAAATTTCGTGACACAACAGCATTTGCCCTGATCGTCACGTATATGACAGAGAAGCTGCTGAAGACCTTTAAACATACGTTCGTTTTTACGCGTCCGGAAAATTCATTGCCGTTCACTGGTCTTGGTTTTACTGAGATTGCTAAGGCGGAGCCGCTTTATACCTTGCTTGAATTCGGTTTTGAATCTATTTCAACTTACCAGGATTACCTTAAGACCTTAATCGTCCCTGCTAAATCCGGCGAAGTCGCAGCCTTAGTCGTTAATTGTAACCCATTTACAAACGGACATAAATTTCTGATTGAAAAGGCCTCGGCTGAAAATGAAGTGGTTTATTTGTTTGTCGTGGAGGAGGATCTTTCAGCTTTTCCATTTTCAGTACGGTGGGATTTGATCCGCAAAGGAATTAACCATCTGAAAAATGTTGTGATGGTCCGGGGAGGAATGTATATCGTGTCAGGCTCTATTTTTCCGGCCTATTTCCTGAAGAATGAACTTGTAAATGATGTGATTCAGAAGCAGGCAGAGCTTGATGTTCAGATATTTGCCAATTATGTCGTTCCTGTTCTGAGTATTAGAAAACGTTATGTGGGGACTGAATATGCGTGTAAGACCACCGAAGCTTATAACCTTGCGATGAATACTATTTTGCCCAAATCGGGAGTCGAAGTTGCAGAGGTTACCAGGATAGCGATTGGAGTAGGACCGGATAATCAACCCAATTATATCAGCGCATCAAAGGTTCGTGAAGCGATTAAGAGCGATCAACTTGATCATGTTATCGATTTCTTGCCCGATTCAACACGCGATTTTCTCAATTCGGATGACTCTTTGCCGATTCGGGAAAAGATCAAAGCAGGGAAGGGGAGACATTGAAGTGAACCGTTTTTAAAAATATTCTATTAAAACAATAATTTGTCTGAGATTCAACTAAATTCGTCAGCTTATTCATCCCTCGTTTTTAAGCTTATGTTTGAATCAGAATTGATCCTGCAAACCGATAAAATCTTATTGCGGCCAACGGTTATAGATGATTTTAAATCCTTTGAACCATTGACATCGGATCCATTGATGTGGATTTATTTCACAAGTGATTTATCGGTACCATCTGAACTTTCTGCCTGGGTAGAAAACGGAATCAATGAACATAAAAATAATATCCGTTTGCCATTTACTATAATTAATAAATCTACTGATAATCCGATTGGATCGACGAGTTTTGGAAATATCTCCGTTAAGGATAAACGGGTTGAAATTGGATGGACCTGGATCGCAAAGGAGTTTCAGGGGACGGGTGTAAATGGTGAGATTAAATACCTGTTGCTTAAATATGTATTTGAAACTATTGGATTTGAGCGGGTTGAATTAAAGACGGATATTTTGAATTTAAGAGCCCGGAGAGCCTTATCCCGTATAGGTTTCAAAGAGGAGGGAATTCTTAGGAGTCACATGGTGATGACCCATGGACGGCGAAGGGATACAATCTATTATAGTATCCTGAAATCTGAATGGGAAGCGGTGAAAATTACGAATCAATGGTCCTAATCAAAAATTATAATTAGATAAGCAATCTGATGCAGCGATATTTTATTCAGCTCTCCTATGACGGAACCGCCTACCATGGCTGGCAAATACAGCCCAACGGTATTTCAGTTCAGGAAACTTTGGAAAAGGCGTTGTCGGTTGTGGCCCGTGAAATTGTTGCTGTAACTGGTGCAGGACGAACCGATGCCGGGGTGCATGCCTCCTTTTATGTGGCTCATTTTGAGGTTGAGAAGGAGAATCTCGACAACGATAAAATTATTCATAATCTTAATTGCCTGTTGCCGGCGGATATTGCGATTCAGAATATTTACAAGGTACATTCTGAAGCTCATGCAAGGTTTGATGCAACAAGTCGTACCTATAAATATTATATTGTTAAAGCAAAAGATCCTTTTCAGCGATTTTATGCAGCCAAGGAAGCAAGAGTCCCCGATCTTGCCAGGATGAATGAGGCTGCCCGGAAATTATTCAACTATGAGGATTTTACGAGCTTTAGTAAGCTAGGGACTGATGTGAAGACCAACATTTGTAAGGTAGATCATGCCGAATGGATTGACGAAGGAAACCGGTATGTTTTCACGATCAGGGCCGACCGTTTCCTGCGCAATATGGTGAGGGCTATTGTAGGCACTTTATTGGAGGTTGGATTTGGAAAACTGACTCTTGACCAGTTCTGTAAAGTTATCGAGGCGAAGGACCGTAATGCGGCAGGGGCAAGTGTTCCGGCCAAAGGGCTTTTTTTGGTTGATATTGGTTATCCGGATGAACTTGAAATGGGTTTGTTCAGAAAATGACTTCAACGAAATATTATTCCTGGTTCCAGATTTCCCATGCAGCGAGCGCCTGAAGGTGCAACATCTCCAATCCATTTTTAATTGTTGCACCATGTAATTTACCCTGTTTCAGGAATTCAGTAGTCTCAGGATTATATACCAGGTCAAATAACAAATGTTTGGGTGTGATCAGTTCGAACGGAATTGAAGGACATCCTTCGATATTTGGATAAGTGCCTATCGGAGTTGTGTTTACAATTATTTTATAGCTATCCAT
>CAIXCY010000137.1 GCA_903918045.1 uncultured Bacteroidia bacterium | reverse complement strand
GAGTGTGCCGGATCGGTTGAAATCAGCAACGTTTTGAAACGCTCAGACAGTGCAAGGGCACTTGCTATGGCACAACTGGTTTTTCCAACACCACCTTTCCCGCCAAAAATTATAAGTTTTAGGTCGTTGTTTTCTAAGCCGGTAAGTGCCATAATTCCTATTTTTTTATCCTGATTTCAAGGATTCCGTTGGTGAATTTGTGACTTAAATTCTCAATTGTTGTTTTTACCGGCAGGAGTAATTCCTTGCGGTATGTTCTGGTCTTACTCACTGCGGTGATTTCAAGAATGTCTTCTTTGAGGTCAATTTTTATCTCATTCTGCTCCACTCCGGGCATCTCGGCGATAATCATAATTTCGGTCTCTTCATCAAAAATATCGGTAATCGGCTCCCGCTCCACATCAACCTTGGGTCCTTCGGGAGTTTTGCGGATGTTCCCGAATGTTTCCACTTTCGGTGAGCCACCGCCAGCCGTATTGATTGTAAAGCCATAGACCCCTTTCATCCCTTTTCGGAGATGATCAAAATTGATCTCACCCTCCTTGCTGATTCCCCCCTTTTCCTCGAGTTTTCCTGCAAGATCAACTAATTTTTCAATACCTTTGAATAAACCACCAAGGCCAAAAAGATCAAAATTAGCCTCCTCTTTTTTCCCGTTGTTATTATCTTTTTCCATCTTTATTGTTGATTTAAAGGATATTTAAAGTTACATTGTTTTATTCAGTGATTCCAGTTTCGCAAGGCGTGCTTCAAGTAGTTTCTGCTGATAAAGTTCTTCCTCCCTTGCTTTTGAAGAGAGATAAGGATCATCCTGCCACCAGTTGATGCCCATCTCAAGGGCTTTGTCAACGCCGCAGACCAGGAGCCGTATTTTGATTGTCAATAAATCGACATCTGCTATTTTGATCTGGATGTCGCCAACAATAACAATCCCTTTATCAAGGACAAGTTCCAAGACATCGCGAAGTGATGAGTTGCCTGTTGAGGTATTAAGTTTTGCGTCTGCCATAATATTATTTTTAGTACTGTATTTAGAACTATCTCAACGATCCGAGTGAGCCCAGGTTAAGATTCAGATCATCTTCCTTAAGTCCGAATACCAGTCTGAGTTCTTCAATTTTAGTCTCAATAGCTTCAAGGTTTAATCCAAGTTTCTGAGTTTCCATCTGAGTTAATTCGTCCCGATCCACCCTTCTGATTGCTTCTCGTTCCACTAAATCAACGATGAGTTTTATTAAGGTCAGAACCAATTGGGCCAGACCACCCTCCATTTGCTGCGGGGTGTCAGCATTGATCATCTGATTAATATGTTCCTGTGCCTTTATTATCTGTCGCTCAAGTTTCTGCATGTAAACATCATCCCCTGATTCATTCACATGAGGCTCATCTACCCTTTTTCCCTGCTGTACCGATAATTTAGAAAGGGAGACAATTATTACCCGAATTGATATGGCGAGCATATCGAGATCGGCAACCCGGATGATAACATCTCCATGAACGACTGCCCCTTTTTCAATGACGACATCCAGGGCATCAACCAGTGTTGCATTTTTATTTTCTGAATCAGTCATAATTTATCAGGGTTAAGCAAAATGATAGGAGGGCCAGGGGCCGCTGATTTCAATATCGATTCCAAGCGGATTTAATCGCTTTTTGAATTCCTCCGTTTTATCAATAAACTCTGTTAGTCGTTTTTCTTCAAGCAGGTAGAACCCATTCAGAATCATCTCATTTGATAAGAGGGTAAAATCTTTGTCAAGGTTTTTTGCTTTTAAAATTGTAACCGCAGAATTGGCAAGGCTCTCATTTATTTCGCGGGTGATTTTATCTAATTCACGCTGTTTAATCTCTTCAATTTTATAGGCTGCTTTCTTTTTTGCAAAAAAAGCCAGCCCTTTAGGTAATTCTTCCGCCTCTTTTTTTTGCCCTAAGAGTTCTTCATTCCCCTGTTCTAAATAGTCCGCAAAAACCTTCTCATCCAAAAATACTTTTACCCCCCATTCCTCTCTGCCTTCCAGAAAATTCAGACTTTCTCTGAATTTTTCAAGATTCTCATAAAGGGTTTCCTTTAATTTTTCCTGGGTTCTGAATATTACCCCGAATTGCATTGGAATCACCGGTATAACTGAAAATTGATCGGTTTTCATTGCCTTTTCAATCACCTCTTCGTGTATTTGAGCCTTCCCCCTGATCCATTCCAGATCCCCCTCTGCTTTTTTGTGAATCTCGGCTGAGCCGAATTCTTCGATCGACACCTCGCTCGTTACAGCTTCCAGGTCCAGATAAGGGATAATCTGAATTTTTCCCGCTCCAATCGTCCTCTGGACTTTAAGTGGTTCGTCGGTCCGAAGCCTTACACAATAAAGATACAATCCTGTTTCCATACAATTTAACTGCAAATTTGGATTAGTAGTCGATTGACATAGTTTTAAATTCCGGTTTTACCCCCTCTGTTTTCTTTTGTTTTGACTTCTCTGCCGGTGTTTGCATATGTCCTGCCTTCTCGTCGTTATAACGCTGGATCTCTTTCAGCCGCCCCTGGACAAATTCGAGCCGCAGCATAATCCTGATCTCTTCACTCTTCAAACGGTTACGCTCTTTTTCGAACATATATAGTTTGATGAAATCTGAATCCTCCTTGTTGGGAATCCCCGATTTGTTGACATTCTGCATCGATTTGATGCTCTGAAGTCCCTTGATGGCGCTTGATATTGGCATGATGCTAATGAGTTATAAGTTATAAATGATGAGTTATAAGTGATGAACTATCAATTTATCAACTAGATATAAAGTTCTATTAATTCATCAACGATGTTTTTTACCTTTTCCTGGTTCGTTTTCGAACCGATGCGGCTGGTTTCTGAAGTAAGGATATCCTGACAGATTTTTCTGAATACCTCCCGCGATGCGGTGGGAGTTGTATTGAGGGTTGCCAATGTCTTGGCAATCATTATTGAACCTCGGACAGTAGGGTCGAATTCTGTTTTGCCAGATTCACGCAATCCTCTGACAATCTTAACAATAGTCTCGGTGTCCTTTAATTGAAGTTCCGATTTGGCCATTGTAATTCGCAGCTCGGTTTCATAATCAAAATGGTCGAGGTCCATCGTAACCATTCTGTCACGAAGTGCATCCTGTGTCCGGTTGACTCCGGCATATTCTTCAGGATTTGAAGTAAAGATAGCGCGGAATTCAGGGTGAACCTTCATGTAATAATCTTCCTCTTTACCGGCTGAGGTACTTAACATCCGCTCTTGCAGGATTGGAAGGAGGATGTTGTTGGCTTCGGGGCGAGAACGGGTAAATTCATCATAAATAAGGGTGAACCCATTCTTTACAGCAATTGTTAAACGGTTGTTTACCCATTGTTTACTCATGTCCTCTTCATATTTATGGACCGTATGGATAAATTTGTCATCAAGCCTTTTATATTTGTAACCCTGTTCGCTGCCGATCAGGTCAGAGGTTTTATACTCTGCATCTCCATGAATGATGACCACGGGTCTCCCTATTTTGCTTGCCAGGTGCATCGCCACAGTTGTTTTGCCGGTTCCTGAGGGGCCCCTGAAATGGACCGGAAATCCTGCCTTTATGTAGGTGAGGCCGCGGTCGGTAATATCCCTGATATAATCGGTTTCTACAAAATTTGACATTGGCTTTAGCTCCAATACGGTGTTCATTTCATTGTTATTGCTCATGGTGTGTGATGATTTATTTGGTTTGAATTAAGTTGATTGCCGGGTTTGGTATACTGTGGGCTAGAGCATAAATCCATTTCCGGGGAGTTGTTCCATTGTCTTTGTATAAAGTGTTCTGGCCGCTACAATATCCCGTTTGATCTGCTCCTTTGCCATAAGGAAAGCCTCCCTTTTCTCTTTAAACTTAGCGAGCGCTAATTCCCTTTTCAATAAGCTGTCTTTCATGATATTGCAGAAGTTTTTCATCTTATGGGCTTTATACTTATTTAAATCCTACTCCCCCGCATCTGGAGCATGGGAGCCCCGAACCCGATTTGCCGGTTCCCGTGCATTGGGTACATTTGGATTGATTTTCGAAGTGATTGGACCCCTTGCCTCCACAAACGATGCAGGGGATTCTGGCACCCAGTGGATTCTTTCCTGTGCCTGAACAGAAAAGACATTTTTTCAGCGGTTTTTCCAGCTCAACTTTTCCGGTGCCCTTACAAACCACGCAATCAGACAGCGAGGAGAGTAAGTTAAACGGATCCTGGCCTTTCCCACTGCAAAATGCACATTTAATGATGTTTGACATAGCTGAAGCGGAGTTTAAAGGAATTCTTTTGAGGTTTATGCTTTGGCCCGATAATCTTTGCTTACCTCTGCAGTAAAGCGGCAATCCCTATATTAGATTCAATACCCGAAAACTGAATCAGGTCGGGGTATTCGACCTGACTCAGTATCTTATTGGCTATTTTATTGGGAAGTAAACATTGTCCATTTTTTGAACCTTCCCCTCTTCGAGCAGCGCTTTTGCGATAAACCCGAGCTTCATTCTTGTTTCGCCCAGCGGTTCTTCCATTTCGGAGATTTTTACTCCCATTGGATGTTTGCTGATATAATCGAGAACTTTTTCTTCCAGGGTCATCGGAGTAACTGCTTTTTGTTTTGGTTTTTGCGGAACTTCTGCAGGGGTTTCTTTTACTGCTTCAACCGGAACTTGCGGAACGATTTCAACTGGTGGTGGAATCGGAATCGAAGTGGTGACGATAGGTTCTTCAACAACGATAGCCTCTTTTACCTTTTCAACAGGAGTTTCAATGTTCAATTCCTTTTTTTTTTCAGCCTTAACTGCTGCAACTTTAGCTGGCTTTACTACGCCTGTTTTTCTTAGTTGAGCAATTGTATCCTGCATTTTGTCCCACTCTGCAGCTCCCTGGCTTCTGTCCTGAGCATAGTCGCTGATCAGGGTGTTGCTGTTGTTCTGGATCTCTTTAACCTCTTTACGGATACCTTTGATTGATTTGTGAATGTCATTCATTAAACCTTTGTAGTTGCCAAGTCTTGATGCTTCACCACTGGCAAGGTCTTTCTTTAAAGTTTGGGCCATCTTTTGATTCTCTTTGCTGATCTCGGCTAATCTTTTCTGAAAGCCGTGGAGTAATGTCCGGGTAAACTCGATCCTTTCGGCCAGATTCTTGCCCAGTTCAGCTCTCAATTCAGCTGACATGTGCTGATGATCTTTTTCAAATTTGTCAAGTAATTCGTTGGTATTCTTGAAGATCGCCAAAACCTCTTCGTTGATACTTTTTATATCTGCATTGATGGTTGTCATCAGTGCATTAAAATCGGCCATCCTTGTTTTCTCGTCTTCCATCCGGTCTGCGCGGTTCTCTGTAAAGAACTTATCGAGGTCGGCTGCCATTTCAGTTCTTTCCACAGCAAATTCATTGATCATATTGAATGTGGAAGTTTGAATTCCAACAACCTCAGTGCGGATTGATGCGATGGTGTGATGGATATCAGACATTAATCCGTTGTAAGTGTTTATGCGGGCTCTTTCTCCGGCAGCAAGATCTTTCCGAAGTGCCATTGCATTTGCATTTATAACAGCAGCCATCTCCTGATGATCTTTATGGAATCCGTCAAGGGTTTTTTGAACTTCACTGACAAGTTCTTCATTTTCGATGATCCTTTGTTTGAATGATGCGAGTAATTCGTCACTCAAATTCTTCATTTCTGATGCTAGTCCCATGTTGTTATCTCCTATTTGATTAATGATTATTTGGTTATTTATACGAATATACCTCTGGCTAATAGTCAGATAGGGTTAATTTCCCGGATGAATTGATTTTTTACTTTTTTAATGTCCTGAATGAGGATCTGATCCCCTTTTTTAAGCAGATTTTCGAGGCACTCCATCATTTTATTGTGCATCTGCTGAAAATCCATGAACGTCTTCATGGCCGTTTCTTTTCTCAGCTCCTGGAGTTTGGAGATCTGAGTGAGTTGTTCTTTGATCAGGCTGATTTTTTCACCGGCATCCTGTGCCGTAATATCTTTGATGCCAAGGAGGCTATCCTTGAGCGAATGGGCTGTCTCTTTCTGGGCTTCAATAAAAAGGAGGAACTGGCTCTCGGCCTCCCGCTCCTTATCGTCCAGGGTATTGAGCATACCCGACATCATGGTGTTGTAATCTTTTTTACGCAGTGAACCATTCCTGGCTACGGTTTCACAAAGTTTTGTATTAAGCATATCCCGCTCTTTTCTGAGGTCGTTTAACGAACTGTGAACATTGTCGAACAGGGTGTGTGAAGATTCGGTAATATTTTCGGATGACTGGAAGGCTGTTTGGATCTTTTGTATCCTGGTTTCGTAGGAACTGATGATATCATCAAAAAAACCATCAATATTAAGTTCGGGAGAGATATTCATAATGGTTTATTTGTTGAAGGATTTTTGGGGGGATATCCTGCGTAAGTGTGGTAAATTAGTGGGCCTGGCGTTGAAGGAAAAGTAATTCTTGGTAAATGATGCTTTACGGTGTTGTTCCGGAAAGGATTTTTAGCAAGAATAACTACCTAACTGCATTATGCATTATGCTGCTTTAGCAGTTAATCCAATCGCTTCGGCATATTTCAGATAAGTTTCAACAGAAGCAACAACGATTCTGGCTTCAATTGCAAGTAGTTCAATACCTACTAAAGATACTCTTACCCATGCGTCAACAACAACACCTTTGTCCAAAATACGGTCGATAACCTCTACGAGGCTTGAAGAACCGATAGTTTTTTCTACTGCCATGATTTTAATCTCCTATATTAGTTAACTGATTACCGTACTTTACATTGGAGGGACGGCTTACCTCCTGTTTACTTAATTCTAATTAATTGGGATGATTACGCTGCTTTTGCGGTTAAGCCAATAGCTTCAGCATATTTCAGATAAGTTTCAACGGAAGCAACAACGATTCTGGCTTCAATTGCAAGTAGTTCGATACCTACTAAAGATACTCTTACCCATGCGTCAACAACAACACCTTTGTCCAAAATACGGTCGATAACCTCTACGAGGCTTGAAGAACCGATAGTTTTTTCTACTGCCATGATTTTAATCTCCTATTATTAGTTAATGTATACCGTACTTAAAATTGAAGGGACGGCTTACCTTCTTTTACTTTCGTTAAACATTTGTTGCGAAATCCATGATGTGCCGGGTTCATCGTACTGCCTGTTTACCTCTTGTGCTTAGGGTTAAACAATCGGTGTGCCAGAAACTTTCAGAGGAAGGAATTAGAGCTATCAAGAGGAGGTAATAAGCTGACAACGAAGCGTAAAAAAATTGAAATTATTTTTAACTATCAGATGAGTTTCGTGAAAATCATCAATGATCAGCGGTTTTAAATTGAAATAATCGCACACCTGTGCGGAAATGGGTTGGAGAAATAATGGCCGACGTATCAATAAAGTGACCCGGTGAATGTCCATAATCTGAACATTCACCGGGTCACTTTTCAACTAATCCCATTGTCAGGAACAGCAGGATACTTACTCTTCGTTTTTGGTGACAGATATATCGTATTTTTTCATTTTCCGGATTAAGGCGTCACGGGTTATTCCCAGGATATCAGCAGTAGTCTGCTGGTTATATTTGTTGTTTTGGAGGGCTTTCCGGATGATCTTAATCTCCAGGGTTTTCAGATTAACAACCTCGTTATTAGGTAATACCGACTCAGTTTTGTGAGGCTTAACCCTGAAATCATTAATCCCAAGGATATTTCCCTTGCAAAGGATTATCGCTCTTTCTGTCATATTCCTTAATTCCCTTACGTTTCCGGGAAAGTCATATTTTTTTAATTCATGGAATACCTCCTCCGCAACATGCAGGTTCGGTTTATTAAATCTCTGACTGTAAAAATTAACAAAGTGATTGACAAGAGGTCGAATATCCTCTGTTCTTTCCCGTAGCGGGGGTATATGGATATGAAGCGTATTGAGCCTGTGTAAAAGGTCGAGCCTGAATGCTTTTTTCTCAACGCAATTTTCAATGTCATAGTTTGTTGCAGAGATTATCCGGAAATCGGTTCGAATCTGACCGGTATCACCCACCCGGGTAATCACTTTCTCCTCGGTAGCCCGCAGTATTTTAGCCTGCAGGTTAAACGGCATATCGGCAATTTCATCAAGAAACAGGGTGCCTTGATGACAAACCTCAAAATAACCCATTTTATCGGTGATTGCACCCGTGAATGAACCTTTTTTATGACCAAAAAACTCGCTTTCCAGAAGTGTGTCCGTTATGGCACTGCTGTTTACTGCACAAAAAACATGATCTTTCCGGGGACTTGAATAGTGGATGATTCTGGCGATATTCTCTTTCCCTGTTCCGCTCTCACCCGTGATCAGTACATTGGCTTCAGGGTAATTGGCCGCAGTAATTGCCAGTTCAAAGACTTCAAGGATCAATTGACTGACACCGATAAACTGCCGGTCAATTTTCTCTTCAAGGGTCTTTGAGATTAAGGAGTTCTTCTCCTCCATCAGCTTTAACTTCCGTTGTAAGTGAAGGTATTTCTGGGTACGCTCTATCGCAATCTGAATATCAATGAAACGGAAAGGTTTTCGCAAATAATCAAACGCTCCAAGCCGCATTGCTTTGATAACCGTATCCATATCTCCATGTGCCGAAATGATAATCACTTCCATGGATGGGTATTGGACTTTTACCTCCTTCAAAATATCCAGGCCATTCACACCAGGGAGCCTTACGTCAAGAATCAGGAGGTCGATTTCATGAGTGGCCAGTATCTTTTTCCCCTCCGAAGCGGTATTTGCTTCAAATGGTTCAAACTCTGAATCGACAAAAAATCCGCTCAACTCCTCCGTAAATTGCTTCTCATCGTCGAGAATCAGAATTTTTATCTTCTCTTTTTTTTCCATCACTATTTTTCCGTTTGAATTTCCAGAACAAGCTTAATTATCGTTCCGTTTAATTTATTGCTTGATATATCAATTGTTCCGTTCATATCCTTAATAATCTGATAACAAATCGATAATCCGAGTCCCGTACCTTTTCCCTCCTCCTTTGTAGTATAAAACGGGAGCATGATGTTATGGAAATCGTCATTGCCTATACCTATTCCGTTATCTGAGATTTCAACGATCAAACATCGATTTTCCTGATGTGTCTTAATTTCAATTTGCAGGTCAATGAATTCTTCCTGCAGACTTTTCTTTTCAATTACGGCATCTTTTGCGTTAGTCAGCAGATTTACAATGACCTGTTCAAACTTATAGGTATTTCCGACTATCTGAGGAATTTGCCGGTCGAGATTCAGGGAGAGATTTATCCCCAGGTGTTTGAACTGCTCGGCAATCATGGAGGCTGCGTTATCGATACT
This sequence comes from uncultured Bacteroidia bacterium, assembly GCA_903918045.1. Taxonomy (GTDB): domain Bacteria; phylum Bacteroidota; class Bacteroidia; order Bacteroidales; family Prolixibacteraceae; genus JAAFHB01. The sequence continues at coordinate 68,831 of CAIXCY010000137.1, read as the reverse complement.
TGAATTGATATCGAAGGCAGTCAGGACATAATCGTCATGAGTTCTGGAGAAGGCTCTGACATGATCGATGATATTTCGGATACGGGTAATATTTTCGAAGATCTTATCGGATTTGAGTTTAAGGAAACTGACATCCACAAAATCCGTTTTGGCAGTCTCGAACAGGATCTTGTCCATTACCATCGAGATGATGTTCAATGGCTGATTGATCTCGTGGGCAATCCCTGAGGCCATTTCACCCAGATTGGCCATACGGTCGGCATGAAGCTGCTTGGTCTCCATTTTTTTGCGGAATGAAATATCACGAATAATGATCATAAAGGAGAATGGTTTGCCGTCTGCACCCTGGATTAAGGTTGAACTGGCTTCACTTAAAAAGAGCGAATTGTTTTTCTTTCTGATCCTCATCTCAATATTCTGGGCAATCCCCTCATTCATCGTTTTGGTAATGATATCGAGGATGATTTTTTTCCCCTCCGATGGAACAAATCCCATAAAATGTTTTCCAAGCAGCTCTTCCTTATTCTCAAATCCGAATAATTCAACCCCAATTTCGGAAACATCGGTGATTCGTCCATTGAAGTCAATTAGGAAAATACCATCCGGCGAGGCATTCAGCATAGTCCGGTATTTCTCTTCGCTCACTTTCAGGGTATGGTCTGCTTTTTTCCGTTCAGTGATGTCTTCGGCTACTCCAAGCAGATATTCGGGATCACCCTTATCATTATAAATTGGGACCTTCTTGACATGCAGTATCCGTATTCCCTGATGCTTGGTTGGGACACTCTCCTCTAAAACGTCAATCCGTTTTCCCAATGTAATTACTTCATTGTCTTTTTCAGTGAAAACATCAGCTATCTCTTTAGTGAAAAAATCATAATCGCTCTTTCCCAGTATGTCTTCCTTCGGAATTCCCAGAAGACTCTCTCCGGCCTTGTTGAACCTTAAATAGCGTAAAGTTTTAACATCTTTAATAAAGATCATATTGGGGATATTCTCGACTACTGAGTCGAGGAAATTATTCGCTTGCTGGATCTCTTTTTCTGCCCTTTTACGTTCAGTGATATCCTGAACAGTACCAATACTCCTGAATGGTTTTTCATCCTGATTATATTCCATTCTTCCCTCTGCAAGGATACTGTGTATCGAACCATCTTTGTGTATTACCCGGTATTCAAGAGCGGGAGAGTTGCCGTTTGAAAGATTATTGTTCATATTTTGGGTGAACATATCAACATCATCGGGATGAAGCACTTCGATTATTGCTAGCGGGCTACCATCATAGGTTTCGGGATCTATATCAAAAACGCGGAACATCTCCTTTGACCATTTTACAATATTGGCATTCATGTCCCATTCCCAGCTTCCGATGTGGGCGATTCGCTGCGCCTCTGCAAGATTTGATTCACTCTCTCTCACAATATTTTCAGCTAGTTTTCGCTCCGAAACATCAACCATTACCGTAAGAATTAGCCTTTGCTCCTGGCTTTCAATTATTTCCCCGGAAAATAACCCGTCCAGGATCTTCCCGGAACGGGTGCAAATTTGCAATTCAAAATTGTGCAGTGCACCATTTTTACTTAATTCAACGCCTGCCGCTCTTTGTTTCTCCGGTTCAACAAACAATCCCAGATCATCAGCACTCTTTCCGATTACATCCTCTTTACTAAACCCGGTTTTAACCAGGAAGGTTTTATTTACATCGGTAAAAATCCCTTCCGGAATGGTGGAAATCGCCATCAGTGCCGGATTATTGTCAAATATTTTATTGAATTTTCCTAAAGCTTCCTGCTCTGGACTAAGGTCTTTGCTTAATCCGAAAATACACTCCTCACCATTCCATTTTCCTGCCCAGATTCGGGACTCGACAGGCAGCCTTGTTCCATCTTTTCTAATCAGTGGCAGCGGGCATATTTCCCTTTTGCCTGCTAACATCTCGCCAAAAATATCCTCTGCTTCTGAACGCATCTCAGCCGGATTTAAGTCAAGGACATGCATATTGTATAGCTCATCCTTTGTGAAGCCAAGTTTTTGCGAAACTAAATCATTGACATAAATTATCATTCCCTGCTTGTTTGCAACCAGAATCAGATCGTTAAGCGTCTCAAAAAAAGTACGGAAATTGATTTCGTTGGATTTTAATTTCTCTTCAAGCTTCTTTTGGCCAGTGATATCCCAATTGGTTCCAATCATATTCAATGGTTCACCTGCTTCGTTTCTTATAACTACTGCATTAGCCCGGATGTTGTGAACCGAACCATCCGGCCAGCACACCCGGAATTGGGAGTCGAACTCTTTTTCACCCCCAATGGCCATCTTAATTTCTGTATCGCTCTTTTCCAGATCATCGGGATGAATACCTGCGAGCCATGATTCGTAAGCGTGGCTAAAGTTTTCTCTCTTTATGCCATATAATTCAAACATCCGATCATCCCACAAAAGTTCGTTATTGACAATATCCAGATCCCACACCCCAACACCACCAGCACGTACGGCCAATGCCAACCGGGTAGAAATTAGTTTGATTGCCTCATCGGCTTTCTTTCGTCTGGATACATCCCGTATTATACCCGTAAAAAATCTTCCGGATTCTGTTTCCCATTCTGCAAGAGATAATTCCAAAGGGAATTGGTCTCCGGTTTTACGTAAACCGCTAATCTCAAATGTCCGGCCGATGAAGTCGATCTCCTCATTGTTCAAAACTCTTTTTATATGATCGAAGTAAGAATTCTGATAGACCTTCGGAAGAATAACAGACAAATTTTTCCCGTTAATCTCAAATTCAGTGTAACCGAATATCCTTTCAGCCCCTTCATTCCAGTCGGTTATTATACCTTTATTATTGCAGGTGATAATTGCATCATTTGCCGATTGGGTAACGGAGCGGAATTTTTCTTCACTCTCCTGAAGAGCCGCTTCTGCGCATTTGCGTTCTGTAATATCTTTATCAATTCCCCGGTATCCCTTAAAATTTCCCGCTTCATCAAGAATGGGTACGCCATTGGTTAGCAGACAAATTCTCTCCCCGTTTTTCCCAATATTCCAGCTCTCAAAATCTTTAATTGCCGCTTTACTCGACATAATTTCGGAAAATATGGCCGATGCCCTTTCAACTTCATCCGAAGGCATGAAATCGAACATTGTCTTTCCGATAATCTCCTCACGTGAAATCCCCAAAATTTCGGAACCCCTCTTTGAACTATAAGTATATACCCCTTTCTCATCCACCTCCCAAACCCAGTCAGCCATGCTGAACATGATGTCACTGAGTCTTCGTTCACTCTTTTTAAGAGCCGAATTCACCCTGATTAATTCATCAGACGAAGCTTTTAGCTGTAATGCATTTGTAATAATGGTTTGCTTCTGTTTAAACAGATCCAGAAAAACATTGATCTTGCAAAGCAGGATATAATTGTCAATGGGTTTTGACATATAATCGACTGCACCGGAGTGATATCCCTGAAATGCATCAATTTCATTAAAATTACTGGCAGTTAGGAAAATAACGGGAACTTTGTCTTCTATTCGCTCCTGATTCATTTTTACAGCTAGTTCAAAACCATCCATTCCCGGCATCCTCACATCTATAATTGCAAGTGCCAGTTCAACATTCCTGATTTTTGCCAACGCTTCAGGGCCCGAGAGTGCTGTGATGATTTTAACCTTGACTTTCCTGAGTATAACCTCAAGTAAGTATATATTTTCAACAAGGTCATCAACAATAAGAAGATTAGGAAGAGGCTTCATATCAAAATATATGTTTAATTAGCCACGCATTTAATTTTATAAAATGCCAAAGATTCTTATATTTCAGAGGCAATACAATGAATACAAAAAAATAATCGAGTTAAATTTTTGTTTTAAATCATTTTACAGTCTCAAAGGTAAAAAAAGAGGGTAAAGAACGCGCCCATATTCGCAGATTAAAATCATTGTAAATAGGTACCTCATCGCTCAATATTAAACAGATGAATTATGGGCATAGTTTCACCTGTCTGAATATTTAACTATAATCTCTTACCGGATCTGTGCTCCAACCTCACGTTCATACACGCTGATCAGACGGCTCATTGTTTTTTCTATCTGTTTGTCGTTTAGTGTTTTATCTTCATCCTGGAGAATAAAGCTTACTGCGTATGATTTTTTTCCTGCCGGAAGATTAGCTCCTTCGTAAACATCAAAGATATTTACGTTACGCAATATTTGCCTTTCAGCCTTAAATGCAAGTTCTTTTATGGTGCTGAATTTTATCTCTTTATCAAGGAGTAAAGCCAGGTCACGTTTTACTTCCGGATATTTCATCAGCGGGGTGTAGGTTACTTTATTATTTCTGATTGCTTTTAAGATTGCACTCCAGTTTAAATCGCCGTACCATACATTAACGCTGATATTAAGACTTTTAAGTATTTTATTGCTTACATAACCAAGCTGGGCAATTGAAATATTATTCATTTTAAATTCAAGTCCCTCCGAAATAAGATCATTGGAAATTGATTCAATCGCACATTTTGAAGGATCAAGCCCAATGCGGGTAAGGATATTCTCGACATTTGCCTTAAGCGTAAAGAATGAAGTGGGCTCCTCCTTAATATTCCAGTTCCAGGTCTCCTTGCTTCCGGTTATCCATAACCCGATATGCTCTGATTCGCTGTAGTTTCTCACCGGATTTTCGTAGGTTTTGGTGCCATCGAATTGATATACATTCCCGAATTCATATAATCTGAGATCGGCATTCCGAAAGTTAGTGTTTCTGTTTATTGCTTCAAGCCCACCGAAGATTAGTGTCTGGCGCATTCCGTTCAGATCGCTGCTTAACGGATTAAACAGCTGAACGCTCTTTGCTATTGGAAAAGTTTCGAGTTGTTCGTAATAAGAGAGTTTTGTTAACGAATTGGTCATGATTTCATTAAACCCCCTGGCGGTAAAGATTTCAGAAATAAGGTTCTGCAATTTCATTTTGTCCGGATGGGAAGCATGCTGAACCGAAGCCTTGATGGCTCTGTTTGGTTCAACATTATTATAACCGTAAATCCGGAGTATCTCCTCAATAACATCCACCTCTCTTTTCACATCAACGCGAAAGGGTGGGACCATGAGGCTTAAACCTTCTGTTGTCTCTTTAGTGATAACAATTTCAAGGGAATCCAATATCCGTTTGATGGTCTCATTTGGGATTACCTTACCTATGAGGCGGCTGATATTTGCCCAGGTTACTTCGACATGGAAAGATTCCAGAATTGAGGGGTTCCCAATAATGTCGATGATATCCGAGGAGATAGTACCTCCTGCGATCTCCTGAATAAATATTGCTGCACGTTTCAGTGCATAGAGTGTTTCGTTTGGATCAATACCCCGTTCGAAGCGGAACGAGGCATCTGTATTGAGGCCATGCCGGCGCGCAGATTTACGGATGGAAACAGGATTAAAGAAGGCACTTTCCAGAAAGATGGAGGTCGTGCTCTCTTTTACCCCTGAGTGCAACCCTCCAAACACTCCTCCGATACACATTGCTTCACTGGCATTGCAGATCATCAGGTCTTTATCGGATAATTCACGTTCGAGGCTGTCCAGCGTGACAAATTTAGTTCCGGCTGGAAGTGTTTTAACAATAACCTGATTGCCTTTTATTTCGGCGGCATCAAAAGCATGAAGGGGTTGGCCGGTTTCGTGCAGTACATAATTGGTAATATCTACGATATTGTTAATCGGATTCTGACCGATTGCTCTGAGCCTGTTCTGCAGCCATTCGGGCGAAGGGGATACTTTTAGATCGGAAATAGTTAATCCACTGTACCTTGGGCAAGCCTCAATATTCTCAACGGTTACCGATATCGCAAGTTTGTGGTTGTCAATTTTAAACGACTCAATTCCGGGACGAGTATATGGAAGAGGCCCTTTCTGACTTAAAAACGCGGATAAGTCGCGTGCAACGCCGATATGAGAAGCACTGTCGATCCGGTTTGGTGTCAGATCGACTTCGAGCACAAAATCGGATTGGACATTAAAGTAATCACTTGCAGGCGTTCCTGGAATTGCCTGATTGTTTAAAACCATGATTCCGTTGTGATCGTGACCAATCCCAATTTCATCTTCGGCACAGATCATCCCCATCGAAACTTCACCCCTGATCTTTGACTTCTGGATCGTAAATTGTTCCGCTCCGTTATAGAGAACAGTTCCTACAGTTGCTACGATAACCTTCTGACCTACAGCCACATTTGGAGCACCACAAACAATCGGGAGGTTATCTTCCCCTCCGACATTCACCGTTGTTACACTTAAGTGGTCTGAATTTGGGTGTTTTTGACAAGTGATAACCTCACCCACGCAAAGCCCCTTTAATCCACCTTTGATCGATTCAAATTCGTCAATGCTTCCGGTTTCAAGTCCGAGTTGTGTAAGGGTAGCCGCAACTTCGGCAGGGGTGAGATCAAGGTTGATGTAATCTTTTAGCCAGCTGTATGAAATATTCATTTTAAATCTTCTGCTTGATATATAGGTGGGCAAATATAGGCAATTTAGGATCATTGCCCAAACTTGAAAAGTTGAGAAATTACTGGCGAGAGAACAAATTCGCTGATCCTTAGGGGCAATTTGGAGATTATTTAAAGGTAAACTGAGTTTTTTTGAGTTTTTTTTTGATATTTTTAAAAAAACTATTTTATTAATCCGTTGAATTATTATTTTGCAACGTTTAAACGAATGGCAATTTAAGTCTGATGCATAATATTAATCATTTACAATACAATCTATTAAAGATAATCTTATACTAAACATACTATGGCAAAAATCAACAAACCACGCATTGTTAAGGATTATGACAAGCTACCTCTCGAAGTACAGGGGCAAATAAAGCTGACTTATCCCCATGGTTTTTCAGGAAGTCTGATTACTTATGTTAATGCTAAGGGGAAAGTGGTCTCTGCACTGCCTTATGAAACGGATGAATTTTATTACCTGGTTCGAATGACTTTGGAAGAGGCAAATAATATTGTCGAAAATGATGACGATTTTGGCGATGACGGAATTCTTCGTGATGATTTTGCGCTGCAGGAGTTTGAAGGTCATGATGATGTTGACGAAGATGTGAACGACATTCCGGATGATCTGCCTGAAGATGATGATGATTCTGATGATGATATTTAAATCAGCTGATTTACCTGAACAACAAACCCTCAGAATCTAAATTTTCTGAGGGTTTGTTGTTTTAGTCACCCCTGTCAATGATTGATAACAACTGATCATTGACAAATCTGATGATTTCTTCCTTCATTTCAGGTGTAAACCAGGTAATTTCAGGGTCGCGCCTGAACCATGTCAGCTGTTTGCGCGCATATTTTCTGGAATTTGCTTTAATCTTTTCCCGAGCCAGTTCAAGCGAAATCTTTCCGTCAAAATATTCAAAAAGCTCCCGGTAACCAACGGTATTGAGGGAATTTAAACTACTGAAGGGATGCAGACCTAACGCCTCTTTTTCAAGACCTGCCTCAAACATAGAATCGACTCTCCTATTGATCCGATTATATAAAACCGCCCTGTCGCAATTCAACCCAATTTTTAGAATGTTAAAGGGACGCTTGCGCGGTTGATTGGTCCTTAATTCAGAATATGGCCTGCCGGTTGTCATGCAAATTTCAAGCGCATGAAGGATGCGTTTGGGATTCTGAAGATCAACCTGATTGTAATATTCAGGATCGAGCCTTTGCAATTCACGCTGGATCGCTTCAAGTCCTTCCGAATTGATGCGATCCATCAGGGCCAGACGTAGCGCAGGATCGATGTCAGGAAGGTCGTCCAATCCTTTGCAAAGGGCATCAATATACAACATTGAACCACCTGTCATCAATACAATATCATGTTTCAGAAACAATTCATCAAGTTTCTGAAGCACTTCAATCTCAAACTTACGGGCGTTGTAATTTTCGTGAATAGAGTGGGATCCAATAAAGTGGTGCGGAATTGTTTCCAGACTCTTTTGGTCTGGAACGGCAGTGCCAATCACCATTTCTATAAAAAGCTGTCTGGAATCACAGGAGATAATCTCAGTATGAAAATAGTTGGCAAGGCCGATACTTAGATCTGTTTTGCCAACACCAGTCGGACCAAGAAGAATAATCAGAGATTTGGGCATTAAGGAAAATAATGTTTATTGTACTAAAAAAACAGCGCCCAAATGTAAGGAGAAATTCTTTAATGGGAGGATTTTGGGGTTTACATCACCTCTCCGATCTCCCCATAAATCAAATTCAGATCCTCGAGTTCCCCGAAATCGGTAAAAACATTTTGAAGTTCAGAATCCTGATCAATCAAGAGATCTGCATTATAACGACTGGAGGAACTCTGAATAGGAGCTTTCCCTCTGTTAAATGTCACAATAGGTGTGTTTAGTTTGTTTTCCATAACCAGCTCAGTTAATTCAATGTACAATGATTTTTGACTTATAACATCAAAAATATAGATTAATTTATCCTCTTTCTCTTTTAGATAGTCACCTAACAAGCTATTTTTCATCAAAAGAACCGGAACCTGAGTCGACTTTTTGTCATTGAACATCGTAATCTCCAGTCCTTTGTCCCACTCTTCGTCTGCAAGAAAGAAGGTGGCGAGTTCTGAAGAATCGTACTTGCATGCAAGCTGAATCGCTTCATGCAGATCCAAAAAAGTATTTCTTGAATCGGCATCAATATGTAATACAAAATATTCAACCTTGTCTGATATGATCCTGAATCTAAATAACATTTTACTTTTTTAGAATTCGTGAAAGACGGTTCCGGAAATGGACCTAAAGGTATATCGGAGGAGTGCCGATTGGATTTAAAAAAGTATTAAAAAATGTTAATTCGAAAAAAATAAATTATAATAAAAAGATATTCAGTAAGATACATATAATTTATGGAATAATGCATTGGTTTGTTCGAATAATAAAAAAGGCCGGGACAAGGCCCGGCCATTCTCAGGTGTATCAATTGAGGTTATTGATTCTCTTTAATAAAATTCAGACAGGAGCCAGCCTTAAACCACGCTATTTGCGCTTCATTATAGGTGTGCTTTACCTGAATCTGTTCAGAAGATCCATCGTTGTGATTTAAACCAAGCTGTAATAATTTCCCTGGTTCAAACGATTCGAGTCCGATAATATCGATTGAATCATCTTCCTGAATTTTGGAGTAATCCTCAGGATTGGCGAAGGTCAATGCCAGCATCCCCTGTTTTTTAAGATTTGTTTCATGAATCCGTGCAAAAGAACGGGTCAAAACAACTCTTACGCCAAGGTGACGCGGTTCCATGGCGGCATGTTCGCGGGATGAGCCTTCACCGTAGTTCTCGTCGCCCACGATTACTGAGCCAAGACCCTCTTTTTTATAGGCTCTTGCGGTGGCAGGAACAGCACCGTATTCACCGGTTAGCTGATTTTTTACAGCGTTTGTATTTCCGTTGAAATCATTGATTGCTCCAATCAGCAGGTTTTCTGAGATATTATCGAGATGACCTCTGTATGTAAGCCATGGACCGGCCATAGAGATGTGGTCTGTCGTGCATTTTCCGCGAGCCTTGATCAACAGTTTCAGATTTTTCAGGTCGTGTCCTTCCCATGGGGTAAAAGGTGCAAGTAACTGAAGCCTGTCGGATGTGGGGCTTACCGTAATTTCAATCCCCTGGTGATCTGTAGATGGTGGGATAAGTCCCTGATCTTCGACGGCAAAGCCGTTAACAGGTAAATCGTCTCCGGATGGTGGATCCAGCTTAACAAGTTCTCCGTTTTCGTTTGTTAAAAAGTCTGTAACCGGATTGAAATCAAGCGTTCCTGCAATTGCGAAAGCTGTTACAATTTCAGGAGATGCCACAAAACCATGTGTTTTTGGGTTTCCATCGGTGCGCTTTGCGAAGTTGCGGTTAAAAGAGGTCATAATTGAATTTTCGGGCAGATTGGCTGCGTTATGTCTGGCCCATTGTCCGATGCACGGCCCGCAGGCATTTGTCATGACGATGCCGCCCATCTCTTCGAATGAGTCAAGAAAACCATCGCGGGCTACGGTATAACGGACAAGTTCAGACCCCGGAGAGATCGTAAATTCTGCTTTTACCTTCAGATTTTTAAGCCTTGCCTGGCGGGCAACGGACGCTGCGCGGCTGATATCTTCGTAAGAGGAATTGGTACATGATCCGATCAGGCCAACCTTCATCTCCATTGGCCACCCTTTTTCTTTAGCAACACTCTTGAATTTTGATAGCGGTGTCGCTAAGTCCGGGGTGAAGGGACCGTTAATATGTGGTTCAAGCTCAGAAAGATTAATTTCGATTACCTGATCAAAAAATTTCCCGGGGTTTGCAAATACTTCGGGATCAGCGCTCAGGTCCGAAGCAATTGCTGAAGCCATTTCTGCAACATCAGCCCGACCGGTAGCTTTAAGATATTCACTCATGCTCTCGTCAAAAGCAAAAGTTGAGGTCGTTGCACCCACTTCGGCTCCCATATTGCAGATTGTCCCTTTCCCTGTACATGAAATGCTGGAAGCTCCCGGTCCAAAATATTCGATTATGCATCCGGTTCCCCCTTTAACAGTTAGGATTCCCGCTACTTTCAGAATGACATCCTTTGGAGAGGCCCATCCGCTAAGTTTTCCAGTCAGATGGACACCGATCAACTTTGGAAATTTGAGTTCCCAGGGAATTCCGGTCATAACATCGACGGCATCTGCTCCGCCAACACCGATGGCAATCATTCCCAGTCCGCCGGCATTTACAGTATGTGAATCTGTTCCGACCATCATTCCACCAGGGAAAGCATAGTTTTCAAGTACAACCTGGTGAATTATCCCAGCCCCCGGTTTCCAGAAACCAATTCCATATTTTTTGGATACCGAAGAGAGAAAGCTATATACCTCCTTATTCGTCTCTTCTGCTTTTTTAAGATCTTCAACAGCACCGGTTTGGGCGAGGATCAGGTGATCGCAGTGTACCGTTGAAGGGACGGAAACAGTATTTTTCCCAGCCTGCATAAATTGAAGCAGTGCCATTTGAGCTGTGGCATCCTGCATGGCTACACGATCGGGATCAAAATTTACATAAGATATCCCCTTTTCAAAAGGGGCTTCAGGAAATTCGCCTGACAGATGAGAGTAAAGGATTTTCTCGGTTAAAGTAACCGGTCTTCCAAGTAATGCGCGTAATTTGTTAACTCGTTCAGGCATTTGTGAATACACCTTCCGAATCATATCAATGTCGTAAGCCATACGGTTCAAATTTAAGATTATAAAAAGAAGTGCAATGTTAACAATTATTGGTGAGAAAAAATAAACCCTTTGACAAAATGTGCAGGTTTGCAGAGCGAAATTCCGATATTAATTATTTATTGATTCGGAATACATTTAATCGTAAGTTAGTTTTAAATTAGCGGAAAAATTGGTGCAAATCAATCCTTAAAAGCAAATGATTTGGATTAAACCTTTGGTATTCGAAAATATACGAATTGCGTTTCAATCTATTCGTGGAAATATGGTCCGGTCAGTCCTGACAATCTTAATTATTGCTATCGGCATATCGGCGCTGGTTGGGATTTTGACGGCTATTGATTCGATAAAAAACTCAATAACTTCTGAATTCACGCGGTTGGGGGCTAACACTTTCAGCATTCAAAGCCGAAGTATGAGGGTTCAGATCGGGACAAACCGTTATCGCTCCAAGAATTATAACTATATCAGTTATTTTCAGGCACGTGAGTTTCGCGAGCGCTATACTTTTCCTGCAACGGTCTCTATTTCAGTTAATGCCACTCAGATTGGAACTGTTAAATATGAATCTAAAAAGAGTAATCCCAATGTAACCGTTCGTGGAATAGACGAAAATTTTCTTCAGACGGCAGGGTATGAGCTGGAGTCGGGGAGGGGTCTCACCTTTAAGGAATCTTTTGAAGGGGATAATGTCGCCTTGCTGGGTTCTGCACTGATCAAAAAACTTTTCTCCGGAGACACCGATCCTGTTGGAAAGCTTATTGCTGTAGGCAGTGGGAAATACACGATTGTGGGTGTTCTAAAAGATAAGGGAAGTGGCTTTGGAAGTGGTGGCGACCAGATTGTCCTGCTCCCCTTTACAAATGTGAGACAGTATTTCCCGCGGCCTCAGATGAATTTTCGAATCAGTGTTATGCCCCGCTCTCCGCAGTTACTCGATGCAGCTATTGGTGAGGCGGAGGCAGTATTCCGAAATATCAGAGGGCTTAATATATTTGATGATACTGATTTTATCGTTGAGAAAAGCGATAACCTGGTCAATTTACTGCTCGATAATATCAAATATGTTACCCTTGCCGCCACCATTATTGGATTTATTACCCTCCTGGGCGCGGCAATCGGCCTGATGAATATTCTTTTGGTAACAGTCGCTGAGCGAACCCGCGAAATCGGGATCCATAAGGCGATGGGGGCTAATTCGCGTTCAATTAAGCAACAATTTCTGATTGAATCGATTGTGATTGGACAATTGGGCGGATTGCTCGGGATTATTTTGGGAATTCTTGCAGGTAACGGAGTCTCCATGCTTATCGGCAGCTCGTTTATTATCCCCTGGCAATGGATGTTTGCAGGTGTTATTTTATGCCTGTTTGTCAGTCTGGGTTCCGGAGTGCTTCCAGCCATAAAAGCCTCGAAGCTCGATCCGATAGAGGCTTTAAGATATGAATAGATAATAAGTATTACCAATTCCCATAAAATTTTTGCTATGACTTCATTTACAGAATTGTACTTTAATACAACAGCATATCTGAAAAAATATTCTCAATTAATACTGGCTATACTTTTTGTGATTTTAGGGCTTGCGAATTGCTTCCTTTCAACAGATCTTTCCCGGAATACGGGAATTGTACAGGTTTTGGTCGGAATAGCTTCCGGAATCTTATTTTTTTTTAAAAAATGGGATCAGGGGTAAATGACCTACAATGTGATGAGAAACCCAAATTTATAGGCAAAATTATCATGTATTGCGTTGAAGCCGTAAGGTCCATAACGGTAAAAAATTCCTGCTCCAAATGATACATGGCCCAACCGAATAAAATTGTTAATCTCAAATCCTGATTCGTAAAAACCCTTACGGTAATCCCTTAGATTCAGTTGAGTCAAAAAATGGGTGGTCAGCCTGCCGACTCCAATATTTTGTACAAAGGTAAAGGCAGGGCGGGTTTTAAATTTTGTGGGAAATAACCAGGTACTAAAATTATGCCTCAGATTAAGCGAGGTATAATTAGTCGCAGAAAATTCATTCATCTGCATCGTGCCAAATGAGAATGGGGCGTCCAGCGTAAATTTGCCGGTATAACTTCCATTCCCATTGAATAATTCAATCATTGGACTTTGGGAAGAGATAACCCCTCCCCGAAGAACGATCGTGGTTGTTCCGATCGGAGTTGAAGGAAGGATAAATTTACACTTGAGCTCTAATTTAGTAAAACGGTATTCCCCGCCTAAGGTTGAGAGTCCCTGGATCAGGGTTAGATACAAATCGGATTTTGGAGCAGTAATCTCATTCAGATGCCCCTCTTCCAGCTCAAATACTATTCCCGGTGAATACCTTAATTGTATTCCTGCACGTACAAGGGTGATCGGGTTAAACGGATGTTCAAGCAGAAACCGGGTATCTTTTATTGTCCTGTTTTCAGAGAGGTCTCCGAAAACATAGAAATTAAAATCATTTAAAGGACGCATTTCAAACCCAACAGTTGTTCGCTTTGTTGCAAACATGTTGGTAATTAGTAAATTACGAAAGCTTTCAGAATTGAGTAACGATTTGGATTCCAGGAATTCAGACCCGCCGAATTCGAGATTCATATCCTGATAATCGAAGTGGATTCTTAAATCAGTCCGCCCCACCGGATAAAAATTAATCCATTCGGCATGTTTCAGGGAAAAATCTTTTATTCCATAAGTTGTGGCTGCTCCAACAGTAAAATGATGGGATAGTTTTTCATTGGTTTCACCCCCAATTCCTAGTTTAATCCCTTCATAGACTGTATAACTAAATGGTTTACTGAAATCGAGGTTGAAAAAATGGATTGAAATTTTTCCTTCAGCCATTAACCGTACCAGTTTCAGTTTCTTCTTTTCACGATAGGCTGTAAAACTACTGTCAGCAATAAATTTTAAACGTTGTTCGGATTCCTTGAAAGGGGTATAACCAAAGTTTCCGGTATTTAAAACGGATATTCCGACAGAGTCTGTTGGAATTGAATCAGTCTCAATATATTTCCAATCTAAAATATTGCTGGAGTTGAATGATTTGGAAATATCCCGTGAAACCGCTCCGATTTGTCTTTGGGATGCGCAGGCCGGAAAACTGATCCATAACACCAAACCAATGACAATAGGGTAAATTCTCAATATTATCCAATTCATTCAATTCGCAATAGATTAAAATCCAGTTATTTGTGGAGATTTAGTTATGGGGAAATTACTTTGAAGTCATCTTCAAAAGTGAGACCTCTTCCTCTGTCAGAAAACGCCATCTGCCACGTGGAAGATCTTTCTTTGTCAATCCGCAGAAATAAACCCGATCGAGTTTTTCAACCTTATAACCAAGATGCTCAAAAATACGGCGGACAATTTTGTTTTTTCCGGAATGGATCTCTATGCCCACCTGCTTTTTATCATCTTCGCTTACATAACTTACCGAGTCGGCAGCTACGAAGCCATCTTCCAGATTTATACCATCGACAATTTCCTGAAGGTGATTTTTTGTAACTTTTTGATCCAGATGGACATGGTAGATTTTCTTGCGGTTATATTTGGGATGGGTCAACCGTTTGGTCATATCACCGTCGTTTGTGAACAGCAATAATCCGGTAGTGCTTTTGTCAAGCCGGCCAACAGGGTAAATCCGCTCCTGACACGCATTGGCGATAAGTTCCATCACAGTTTTGTCGGCATGAGGATCTTCAAGAGTTGTGACATATCCTTTGGGTTTATTCAGCAGGACATACATTTTTTTCTCGGCGGTAATAATTTTGCCATTGAAGCTTACCGATTCACCGGGTAACACCTGATGACCCATCTCTGAAACAATCTTTCCGTTGATTGTAACACATCCTGTTGCAATATAGGTATCCGCTTCTCGCCGTGAACATAAACCAGCGTTGGCGATGTACCGATTCAGCCGCATAGACCCTGGTTCCTTTTTTGAAGGAGCAGGCCTAACCGCCTTCCCGGCAGATTTAAACTCGTTGTTTAGGTTTTGAATCCCCAATCTTCCGCGTAATACTTTCCCGGTTTTGTTCAGGAATTGATCTGATTCGGCCCCGTCAAATTTGCGTTCAGGGCGTTTTTCAATTACATTTCTACGGAATACATCGGATGTCCGCTCTTTTCCAAAACGGTTTGTTGGCGCGACTACCGGTCTTGATCCTGATGCCGTTTTTAGAACTTTGGTTTTTCCAACTCTCTTGCCTGAGCTTAAATCCTTTTGCTCACTTCTGCTTCCTGCAGGCCTTCTGCTCTGGTCGCCCTGGGATGATTCCCCCTTGTGAATACGCGGTCTTGTTCCGGGCTCCCTTTTCTCGACGGTACGCTTATCTGTGCGCTCCTGTCCTCTACCTCTTCTGATAATCATGTTAATTCTCTGACTTATTAATATTTCGGGTGCAAAGGTCGGAAAAAAATTGTAAAAACGAACTTAAATTTTGCATAGCCGGAATAATCCTTTGGATAATTAACCCAATTTAACAACTTTGCAACTTTATATTTGAAATATTAATACAAAAAATCAATGGCGCTGATAAAATCAATATCCGGAATACGCGGAACAATCGGAGGAATAGCAGGAGAAGGTCTCTCTCCATTGGACCTTGTTAAATTTACTGCGGCTTACCTTACCTGGGTAAGAGAGCAAAGTAAGAAAGGTCGAAAATTGAAAATAATTGTGGGGCGTGATGCCCGGATTTCCGGCGGGATGGTTAATGCGCTTGTAACAGGAACATTGATCGGAATGGGTGCAGATGTCATAAACCTTGGACTCGCTTCAACGCCGACAACAGAACTTGCGGTTGTTGCAGAAAATGGTGACGGAGGGATTATTCTTACGGCAAGTCACAACCCAAAGCAGTGGAATGCACTTAAACTGCTTAACGAAAAAGGGGAGTTTCTCAACGATTCAGAGGGTAAGACCGTTCTTAAAATAGCTGAAAATGAACGGTTTGTATTTTCCGAAGTGGATGACCTTGGACATGAATCATTTAAAGATTATACAAGCTACCATATTCAACAGGTTTTGGATCTGGATCTCGTTAATATTGAAGCAATTAAAAAAAGGAATTTCTGCGTTGCCGTGGATGCGGTCAACTCTGTCGGGGGAATTATAGTTCCTGAACTTTTAAAGGCCCTTGGAGTTAATAGGGTTGTTGCGATAAATTGTGAGGTCAATGGTCATTTCGCACATAACCCCGAACCTGTTCCTGAAAACCTCAGGGAAACTTCCAATGTGGTTGCCGAGGCAAATGTGGATGTGTGTTTTGTGGTTGATCCCGATGTAGACCGGTTAGCGATCATCAATGAGGATGGAACCATGTTCAACGAGGAATACACCCTTGTCGCAGTGGCTGACTATGTACTTAAACATACCCGGGGAAATACGGTCTCTAATCTATCATCCTCCAGGGCATTACGCGATATCACGGAATTATACGGTGGAACTTATACGCCATCTGCGGTAGGAGAGGTCAATGTAACGACGATGATGAAAGCTACTAACGCGGTTATAGGAGGTGAAGGAAATGGAGGAGTGATTTATCCTGCAAGTCATTACGGCCGGGATTCTATGGTTGGAATTGCACTTTTTCTCTCACATTTGGCGACCTCGGGATTGAAATGTTCAGCGCTTCGGGCCACTTACCCCGATTACACGATCTCAAAAAACAAGATTGAGCTTACTCCCGGGATCGATGTGGATAATATCCTTCTTAAAATAAAAGAGAAATACCGGAACGAGCAGGTTAATGATGTCGATGGCATCAGAATTGATTTTGATAAGGAGTGGGTTCACCTGCGCAAGTCAAATACAGAGCCAATCATCAGGATCTATTCGGAGAGCAGGTCAGCCGAAAGGGCCAATGACCTGGCTGAAAAGATAATCTCAGATATCAGGCAGATTGCCCGTATCTAACAGTTTAGGATTTTAACAGCACGGATATAGCCGTTGCCCGATGTTCAAACCTGAAAGGGAACATTTTCAGGTTTTTGAATTACATTTGCACCTTCGTTTTTAAGTGCTTGTTAAAAATGTTAAGTATTTGTTAAGTGTGATGATTCACTTTTAAAATCGGTGCAATCTACCTAAATTTGCATCAGTTTTTTAAACAGTAATAGTTTTTTAATCAGAATATATAATTCGATTTTTATGAAAGTTACAGTTGTAGGAGCAGGAAATGTTGGATCAACGTGTGCTGACACATTAGCATACCGCGAAGTGGTAAACGAGGTGATTTTATTGGATATCAAGGAAGGGATTGCCGAGGGCAAGGCGCTTGATATCTGGCAAAAGGCCCCCATCATTGGTTATGATACCCGTACAGTAGGTGTTACAAATGATTATGCACGGACAGCAGGTTCCGACGTTGTTGTGATTACTTCCGGATTGCCGCGCAAACCGGGCATGAGCCGTGATGATTTGATCCAGATCAATGCAGGTATTGTAAAATCTGTAACCGAAAATGTGATTAAATATTCGCCGAATGCAATTCTTATTATAGTTTCCAATCCATTGGATGTAATGACCTATCAGGCTCACATTGCTTCCGGTTTTCCACGAACAAGGGTGATGGGTATGGCTGGTATTCTCGATACAGCCAGATACCGGTCATTCCTTTCCGAAGCGCTTGATATTTCTCAAAAAGAGATCCAGGGGATGCTTCTGGGTGGTCACGGTGATACAATGGTTCCCCTAACAAGATATACAACAGTCGGAGGTATTCCAATCGCCGAATTACTGGATGCTGAAACATTGAATGCTATTGTTGAACGCACCAAGGCAGGTGGCGGAGAATTGGTCAAACTTATAGGGACTTCAGCCTGGCACGCTCCGGGAGCGGCTGCCGCGCAGATGGTTGAGGCTATCGTTAAGGATCAGCGACGCATTTTCCCTGTTTGTATCCAGCTTCAGGGTGAATATGGCATCGACAATTGCTACCTGGGTGTTCCTGTAGTCCTTGGGAAAGATGGTATCGAAAAGATCGTTGAACTCCACCTGAATGAAGAGGAGATGCAGATGATGAGAACCAGCGAAGGTCATGTTCGCGAAGTTATGAATGTCCTTGATAATTTAAATGCAAAATAATTCTACCTTTATACGGGCAGAGAAAGGGGGTATTTATCCCCTTTCTTTGCCTCTTAACAATACGAAATGCAGGAGATCCTTGTCGAGATTGTAGAATTGGAGGAGAAGACTTATCACCCCTTGGTACAGGCGGAATTTCCCGGACTGCAAAACTACTGGTGGGTAGTTGACACAGGTGCTTCCAAAAGCGTTTTCGATGAAAAAATGACCAATTGCTATCTGATCGATAACGATGAACATGTGATGGCTACTGGCTTAGGAAAAGAGATGGTTGAAACAAATTCAGGCACGATTTTGCAATTTAAGCTTGGAGGTACCAACTTTGGGGAACTTAAGGTGGCACTTATTGATTTTATTCATATCAATAACGAATATGCCAAATTTTCAGATAAACGGATTATCGGATTAATTGGAAGCGATTTCCTTTTTACCCAAAATGCAATCATCGATTTTCAAAATAAAAAAATAGCGTTGGCAGGAAGTTAATATTTTTAATGTAAGTAATATTTAGCTTTCCTATTTATTTCCTTCCGGTTGAGCGCTGTTATCCCTTGCCCCAAAAGTGGAGGTCATAAATAGCAGGTGGCATCCCTGAACTCTCCCCGGGTTGGGCGCTAAGGAAACCAGAAAATCGAAACCTCCCTTTTCTACCTGCGGATCTGGGATAACCCAGCGAATTATAGTTGTCAATATATATTTTAGGATAATTTTACGCACCTTTAAAAGTTTTTA
Organism: uncultured Bacteroidia bacterium; assembly: GCA_903918045.1. Classification (GTDB taxonomy): domain Bacteria; phylum Bacteroidota; class Bacteroidia; order Bacteroidales; family Prolixibacteraceae; genus JAAFHB01. The sequence continues at coordinate 49,787 of CAIXCY010000137.1, read as the reverse complement.
TTGGTCATATTATCTTTCCTGATTAGTATTTCATTCCCCTTGTGAGTAAGGAATTGAGTACTTTTTATTGTTTTCCGCCCGGTATCATAACCCTCATTCCATGTTATATTTTAGTCAATCAGTATTTTAAGTGTGATTAGAATTCAATTGATCAACTCTTTTCAGAATAGGAAATATTTTCATAATATTTCCGTAAAAAAGGGCAATCATGATGATAAATATGATATATTTTCCTTATATTTAATGCATGAAAGCGAATTTGCGAATAGGTCTGTGAAAATAATTCTTTAATTTAATTTTTTTGAGAAAGTCGGAATTGGGTCTCACGGGCAGGAATTTGATCTTTGAAATCGTTCTTTTTGATCTGAACTTATTAGTGTATCAAACTGATAAAAATTTGATCTTATGGCAGCAAATAATGATATATTTTCGGACGATTGGTGCGAGATGATCTTTCAAACGCAGCCGAATCGTGAATATGGAGCCTATGAGCTCCGGAAACATTCTGTTAAACGCCATTTTTGGGCTTTATGGTGGGCAAGTCTAATTTTTGTTTTTATAGTGACAATCCCCATACTTATCAAGCAAATTGTTCCCGAAAAGAAAGATAAAGAGGTCAGTGTTCGGGTAATAACCGATATAAAGCTGGATAAACCCAAAGAAGCCGTTTTTTTGAAGGAGCTCCCCCCTCCGCCACCGATGCGAAATACAATTAAATTCACCCCTCCGGTCATAAGGCCCGATGAGCAGGTTCAGGACGAACAATTGCCAATGCTTCAGAAGGAGGCCGTTGAGGCGAAGGCAGCAATCAGTAATGTAAATTACGACAAGGGAACAGATGATGTGGCGGCTCCAATTGCAACTACTACCACAAAATCGGATATCACGGAAGAGCCTGAAAAACCCTTTATCATCGTGGAGCAAATGCCCCAATTCCCGGGTGGTGAAAAGGAGATGATGAAATTTATAAAAAACAATCTCAGGTACCCCACTACGGCGATTGAAATGGGAATATCGGGTACTGTAACGGTCAACTTTGTAGTAGGAAGAGATGGCCGAATTAACAATATAAAGGTGATAAGGGGTATTGGCGGCGGCTGCGACGAAGAGGCAGTCAGGATATTGGAAAAAATGCCTCCTTGGAGTCCGGGAAAGCAGGGAGGTATGACTGTTTTAGTCAGTTATACGGTCCCTTTTAAATTTGTCCTGCAATAAAATCGGAGTCTCATTGGAGACCCTATAACACTATAAATATGCTGATATATTGATGTTTGTTACAGCAATGGAATTGTTAAAATATGTTAATATTTGACATTTGAGGTATTTTTATTATCCCGTCCCGATGTGAATTGAATTGGATTATTAATTTTGTCAACGATTTAGATAGGGAGATCTAGATTTTAACAATCGATTATCCTTTAACTTGATCTTAATTTTTGCAACTATATTTTGGATTAAGATTTAAACATCTTTTTTTAAACATTTTCTCAAGCATTTTCTTAAACTTTTATTTAAACACTTAGTAATCATTAGAGTATGAAATCACAAAATGGGTTTTTAAAATTTCAGAGAGTTTTCTCAGCGGCAGTCATTCCGGTTTCGCTGGTAATCGCGTTACTTGTATTTAATTTGATTATGGGCGCAAACGGCAATTTCCAGGGGAATAATAATGCAAATGCTCCGATTCCGGGAAATTTCCTTGGAGTAATTTATAAGGGTGGATTTATCGTTCCCATTATTATGACCTTACTTCTTACTGTTATTGTGTTTGCAATAGAGCGTTATTTCACGATCAGCAAAGCTGGTGGTAAAGGATCAGCAGTCTCGTTTGTTGAGACGATTAAGGGTTCGCTTGCAAAGAATGATGTTAATGGTGCAATTGCCGAATGTGATCGTTTCCAGGGATCTATTGCCAGTGTTTCAAGAGCTGCACTTCTTAAATATGCGATGCTTGAGAAAGATACAACGATGACAAAGGAGCAGAAATTACTTGATATTACTAAAAATATTGAGGAAGCAACTTCTCTTGAGCTTCCAAGTTTGGAGCAAAATCTGCCGATTTTAGCAACTATTTCATCTCTTGGAACCATGATGGGTCTTTTGGGAACTGTACTTGGTATGATCCGTTCATTTGCTGCTATGGCCAACGCTGGAGCACCTGACTCTGTTGCTTTATCTACAGGTATCTCTGAAGCGCTTATCAACACTGCATTCGGTATTGGTACCGGAGCACTTGCGATGATTTCCTATAATTATTTCACCACAAAAATTGATAAGTTGACCTATACCATTGATGAAACTGGCTATAGCATCGTTCAAACATTTGCTGCAAAACACTAATTCATAGTCTAAATATAGTAGTTCTATGCCAAAAGTAAAAATTAAAAGGAAGAGTACGGCTGTTGACATGACCGCAATGTGCGATGTTGCGTTCCTACTTCTGACCTTCTTTATGCTTACCTCCAATTTTATCCAAAAAGAGCCGGTGGCGGTTAATACCCCATCTTCGATTTCGGAGATTAAAATTCCCGATCGGAACATCATTTCGATACTGGTTGACGCAAAGGGGAAAGTATTCTTTGGGGCAGACGGACAGGAGAATCGTGTCCAGATGCTGACTAAGATGGGAACTGCTTATAACATCACTTTTTCTCCTGCAGAATTAAAGGAGTTTAGTCTTGTCAATAAGTTTGGAGTTCCAATCACGATGATGAAATCCTATTTAGCTTTGAAAAGTGAGGAACGGGATTTACCTCAAAATGCACTTGGTATACCATGTGACTCTCTGGATAACCAGTTTAAGAGCTGGGTAAGTGTTGCCAAAGGGGTTAACAGGGATTACCGGATTGCAATCAAAGCTGATCAGGCTACTACTTATCCGGTCATTAAAAAGTTAATGGGTAGTCTGCAAGACATCAATGAGAACAGGTATAACCTGCTCACCAGTCTTAAGAATACACCTGATTATGAATAACTATAAATTTCAAATTCATGTCTGAAGTAGCTGCGGAAACGCAAGTAAAGCAAAAAGGGAAAACCAAAAAAATGTCAACCAGGGTGGATTTCACCCCAATGGTAGACCTCGGGTTTTTGCTCATTACATTTTTCATGTTGGCAACATCAATGAGTAAGCCTCAGACAATGGAGATCGCCATGCCTTCGAAAGAGAAAGTGACGGAGGAGGATCAGACCAAGATTAAGGCTTCCAGAGCTGTTACAATACTGCTTGGAAAAGAGAATAAGGTTTTTTACTATGAAGGAACACGTGAAAACAATATTGATCCTGTTGTTAACCAAACTGATTTCTCCCCTAAAGGGATGCGTCAGTTCCTGATCAAGAAGAATTACGAGATCATGGTAAAGGTTCGGGATCTTAAAGTTAAGAAAGATGCTAAGAAACTTTCTGAGGAGGATTTTGAGAAGCAGAAGCAGGAGATTATTGGTGACAAGAAGGCTCCCATTATTCTGATTAAAGGGACGATAGACAGTTCTTACAAAAACCTGATCGACGCGCTCGATGAAATGGCAATTTGTAATATCGGCCGTTATGCAATCGTGGATATTACCCCTTTTGATTTGGAGTTGTTAGCGAAAAAATTATGAAATCAGTAATTTCTAACACTTCACTATAAATTGGAATAAGGTGATCAAAAACGAATCAGAAAGCTCAAGTTCGAGTTCCATCTGACCTCATTTTAAAATTATTTACGGATGAAAATTGTATCCTAATGGCAGCAAACAATGATATTTTTTCGAACGAATGGTGTGAACTGGTTTTTGAGGCCAAAAACCAGGAGTATGGAGCTTTTGAACTGAGAAAAAATTCTTCCAAGAGACACTTCAGGGCTTTACTCATTGCCAGCATCGTATTTATTCTGGCCGTTTCAGCGCCAGGTTTATTAAAACAGATTTTTCCCAAAACGGTGGAAAAGGATGTTAGTGTCAGGTCACTCTCTAATATTGAATTGGATAAACCCAAGGAAAATATCCTGAAAGAGATCCCACCACCACCACCACCCCTTCGGAATACAATTAAGTTTACACCTCCGGTGATTAAACCCGATGAGCAGGTTCAGGAAGAGGAGCAACCTAAACTGCAAAAAGAGGTTATTGAAACTAAAGCCGCGATCAGTAATGTCGCATTTGATAAGGGTTCAGATGATGTTGCAGCTCCGATTGCAACTCAGAAGATTACTGAAGAGCCAGATCAGCCTTTCGTCATCGTTGAACAAATGCCCCAGTTTCCTGGTGGAGAAAAAGAGATGATGAAATTTATTAAAAATAACCTCAGGTATCCATCTTTGGCTGCCGAAAATGGTATCCAGGGTACAGTTATCGTTAATTTTGTGGTGGACCGCGATGGGAAAATCACACGAATTAAAGTTGTCCGTGGAATCGGTGGTGGTTGTGATGAAGAGGCAATGCGGGTCTTGACAAAAATGCCGGCCTGGAGTCCAGGCAGACAGGGTGGCAAAGCCGTTTTGGTGAGCTATACTGTCCCAATTAAATATGTGTTGCAATAGGAATTTGCTGAAAAATGATAAATAGGAAGCAAATTTTTCTTATATTTAAGTTTTTAATGGCCTTTGTCTATTTGGTACTGGGAGTAGTGATATTGTCATCCGACATGTTCCTACTCCCAGTAAATCATTCTGTCAGAACCTGGTTTGGCATACTTCTTGTCATTTATGGTTTATTCAGAAGTTATTCCCTGGTGTTTAAATCGAAAAGTGATGAAGCAAATTAGACTCTTGTTTTTTGTAGCTTTAATAGTCGGTGGTTGCAGGTTTTTCAAGGGTGATCCATATCGCAATACCCCTACCACCGGAATAACAGCTATAACTACGGATGAAACTTTTCGCCCAATAATAGAATCTGAATTGGATGTTTTTAAAGCAATTTATGGCTATACCGAATTTAAGGCCAATTACGTTCCTGAAAGTGCTGCTTTCGATCAGCTGTTTAATGGAAATGTACAGTTAATTATAGCATCAAGGCCTTTGAACCCAAATGAACTATCGATCTTTCGTCAGAAAAAAATCTTTCCGCGTCAGACCAAAATTGCCGTGGATGCTATTGCCTTGATTGTTTCTCCACAAAGTACGGATACGATAATTACAGTTAATCAGATCAGAGATATTCTTAAAGGTAAAATAACGCACTGGAATCAGATTAATCCCCATTCCAAAATGGGAGATATTAAAGCGGTTTTTGATAATGAAAAATCGAGCATAGTGAATTTCCTCGTAGATTCAATCTGCGGAGGAAAATTTGTAAAGACCAATCTGTTCGCTCTTGAATATAACCGCGATGTTATCGATTATACCAGTTCCCATCCGGGTGTTCTGGGTTTTATCGGCGCCAGCTGGATCAGTAATAACACCGACTCATTACATTTGACTTTTCATAAAAAAATTAAAGTTGTTTCCGTCAGCGATAATCTGCACCCTGATAGCGAGAATAGCTACAAGCCTTACCAGGCCTATATGGTAGATCATATTTACCCGTTAACACGGGATATTTATATGATTAATGCAGAACCACGCAATGGATTAGTTACAGGCTTCTCCTCTTTTGTGGCTAGCGATAAAGGACAACGGATAATCTTAAAATCCGGCGTTCTGCCTGCAATCGCCCCAACACGGGTAATCAATATACGTAAAGATTTTTAGGCTTTTTTTTAAGTTAAAAGTATTTAATATCCAATATCATAAAAATGAAACGTAGTTTATTCTCTCTGCTAGGACTTCTTTTCTTCGTTGTGGCAGGTTTTGCTCAGCAAAACACCAATCAAGGTCAAAACTATCTCGATGATCTTCAGTATCATCAGGCGCGTGGGTTTTTTCTAACCCGCCTTAAAGCCTCACCTAACGACCTGCGAACTTTATGTTCACTGGGTGACACTTATCTCTATCTGCAAAATCCTGACAGTGCAAAATTATTGTATCAGCAGGCTTTGACCATTGATCCTAAGTCCCCGTTTCCTTTGATTGGGTTAGGGAAAGTTGCAATGTTTAAGGATGATAAAGTTGGTGAGCTTGATTATTTCGAGAAAGCGAGAAGGTCCGATAAAAAGAACCCGGAGGTATATTATACTATTTCCCACGGTTGTTTCGACCTTTTAAAGAAAGATACAGCAACCGGAGGCAGGTTTCTTACTCAGGGAATGGATCTCAACTCAAAATATGCCCCTTTCCATATTGTGGCAGGCGATTATGAAGCTTTACGTCACAGGTTTGGAGCTGCCTCAAATGCCTATGAGCGGGCTATATTTTTTGACCCAAATTATGCACTGGCTTATCGGAAACTCGGCATTATCCATACGCTTGCCAGAGCAAACAGGGATGCCTTAAATGCCTTGGCTAAATGTATTGAGCTTAATACAGATCAGATTCTGGTTTACAAAAACCTGGGAGACCTCTATTATGGTATTGGTAAATATGCCGAAGCAGAAAAAAATTATCAAATCTATATGAGCAGAGGCGAACTGACCTATGATGACAGAGAACGGTTTGCCATCATCCTCTTCTTTAATAAAAAATATGCTGAGGCTGAAAAACTCCTTGATGAGGTAATGAAACAAAATTCAGACGAATCGGTATTGCTCAGGGTTAGAGGTTATATCGCCTTTGAAACAGGTGATTTTGCCAAGGGAGTTGACTATCTGACAAAGTTTTTCAAGATCCATGACCCGGAAAAAAATATTACCTCTGACTATGTTTATTATGGCCGATTATTGCAAAAGGTGGGCAAGGACACTTTGGCAATTGAGAATTACAATAAGGCCTTAGCAATGGATTCAACCAAAACTGAGATTTATGAAGACCTTGCAAAGCTTTATGCCAATAATAAAATGCATAATGAGGCTGCTACGGTCTATTTTAAAATGATAAACAGCGGCTCAGACAAGACAGCAATTTATTATTTGATCGGTAAAGAGTACTATTTTCAGAGTGAGGTATACCGGTTAAAATTTGATTCGTTATACTCGCTTCAGGAAAAAAGCAAAATTCCTTTTAGTGACAGTGTAAGTGTAAAACAATCAATGAATCAATTCCTTTTAAAAGCTGACAGTGCCTTTTCGATGGTAAATACTTTAAATCCTCAGTATGCCGGTGGATTTTACTGGAAAGGACGTATGCAATCAAGGCTTGATCCCGAAGTCTTGACAACAAAAGGAAAAGAGGCTTACGAAAAAGCATTGGCAATATTGGAGGCGGGTGATGTTCAAAAAAACCGCAGATCGATTATCGAGTGCTATAAATATCTGGGTTCTTTTTATTTCCTTACAAGTGAACGAAATGCAAAAACTGATAAAAAAGAATCGGAGGCCTTAAAGCAAACTTCGATTGAATATTGGAAGAAAATTCTTTTGCTTGACCCTACGGATGCACAAGCCCTCGAGGTTTTCAAAAAATTGAAAATACCACTTCCTACTTCGAATTAGTCTGGTATTATGGAATTGGAACCGGTCCTAACTGAGCTTTTGCTTGTTAGGACCGGTTCTTTTTTATGGAAATTGCAATGAGATGAATTTAATGCAAAAAAACAGGGACGATCTTCAACTGAAAATCGTCCCTGTAGTAATTTTTGCCTTCTTAAGATGTGGTGCCACCTGGAATTGAACCAGGGACACACGGATTTTCAGTCCGTTGCTCTACCAACTGAGCTATGGCACCTTGTTTTTGAACGCGTGGCAAAACTAATCAAATTTTGGTTCTCTCCAAGCACCGAATGAAAAAAAAAGCAATAAATTAATGTTTGCACGATATCCCGTAATTGAAAGACTATTTTGAATACTTTTGCATCTTGTTCAAAACTTATTAATGGAATATTTTTCTTCTCAATTACCCAATGGGATCAGGCTGGTTCACCAGTATGTTGATTCACCTGTCGCACATTGTGGCGTTATTATTAATACCGGTTCCCGTGATGAAGATTTCAATGAACAAGGGCTTGCTCATTTTATTGAGCATACGATATTTAAAGGTACCCTAAAAAGAAAATCATTTCACATTCTGAGTCGGCTTGAAGATGTAGGCGGCGAATTAAATGCCTACACAACCAAGGAGGAGACTGCAATACATGCCTCATTCCTTGCGGAGTATTATGAGCGCACAATGGAACTTTTTAGCGACATTTTGATTAACAGTACTTTTCCGGACCAGGAATTGAAAAAGGAGAAGGATGTTATTATTGATGAGATTAATTCTTACAACGATTCTCCCTCTGAACTTATTTTTGATGAATTTGAGGAGTTGATCTTCGAAGGACATCCTATAGGGCGTAATATTCTTGGTACCCCTGAAAACGTCAAAGCCTTTACCCGGGAGGATATCCAACGGTTTATGCTGAAAAAATACAATACCGATCAGATTGTGATTTGTTCGGTGGGAAAACTTTCCGGTAAACGGTTTCTGCACCTTTGCGAACGATATTTCAACCATTTCCCAGGAAATTCCCGCACTTTTACCCGGGCTGTGTTTGCCGGTAATTCTGCCAAAACTAAATCAGTGGAAAAGGAGACCTTTCAGACCCATTGCCTGATCGGAGGATTGGCTTATGATGTGCTTCATCCTGACAGGATAGGGCTTGTTTTACTGAACAGTGTTTTAGGGGGGCAATCTGGAAATTCAAGATTGAACCTGGCACTTCGCGAACGGAATGGAATAGCCTATAACCTTGAGTCCTCCTATACTGCCTATTCTGATACGGGTACGATTACGATCTATTTTGGAACTGACAAAGTGAATTTGGATAAGGCAATTTCACTTATTAAAAAGGAGATTCTGCTTCTTCAGGAAAAGTTACTTGGGGATATTCAGATCAGCAAGGCCAGGAAACAGTTAGTAGGTCAGTTGGCCATGTCGCAGGAGAATCATGAGGATCTGATGCTGACACTTGGGAAGAGTTTTCTGATTTACAATAAAATGGACGGACTTGATGTAATCTTTAACAAGATAAATGCAATAACGCCATCCCGGATCAGAAGTATCGCCAATGAGATACTCGATTTTGATAAGCTCTCTATGTTGATTTATAAATGATATCATGAAGATCGATGTAGCTCTTGAGCAATATATATTGAATCACATTGATGAGGAAACCCCGCTTATGGCGCGTCTTTACAGGGAGACTCAACTCAGGATGGTGAATGGACGCATGTGTTCAGGCCATTTGCAGGGCTCATTACTAACGTTGCTGAGTAAACTGATCCGGCCTTCCCGGATTCTCGAGATTGGAACTTATACCGGTTATTCGGCCCTGTGTTTAGCCCAGGGCTTATCCGAATACGGTGTCATTCATACCATCGAGATTAATGATGAACTGGAGAACCTTGCCTCCTCATTTTTTAAAGAATCGGGATTGAGCCATCGCATTATTCAGCATATCGGTGATGCAGAGGAGGTTGTTCCGACACTGGAAGATATTTTTGATCTTGTATTTATTGATGCCGATAAGCGTAAATATCTGGCTCACTACCAGATGTTGTTTCCCAAAGTAGCAATCGGAGGAATTATTATTGCGGATAATACGCTATGGGCGGGGAAAGTGGTTCAGAAGGTAGCCCGGACCGACGAACAGACCATACATATTCTGGAGTTTAATGACTTTGTCAAAAATGACCTCCGGGTTGAAACCTTTATGATTCCGGTTAGGGATGGGATGACGATTCTTCGGAAAATTTCGGAATAATTTTGTAGAGACGCAGCCTGCTACCTCTCTACAAAATTATCGTTCGTCCTATCCCAATTTTTCGTATCTTTCAATAACCTAATTTCAGAAGGCCATGAAAGAAGAATTTCTCCATTTTATCTGGGAAAATAAGTTGTTTCAGTCAGATTCCCTTCTGACTAACGACGGAGAACCAATTCAGATTGAGAATCCCGGACGTCACAATACAGGTGCAGGTCCGGATTTCTTCGATGCCCGGATCCGGATCGGAGAGACGTTATGGGCAGGCAATATTGAAATTCACCAGAAAGCATCCGATTGGAACAGACATGGTCATCAAAATGATCCCGTTTACCGGAATACAATACTGCATGTGGTTGCAAATTCAGATATGCAGGTATACAATGATTCGGGTTCTTGTGTGCCAGTTCTAGTTATCAGTTGGCCAGCATGGATAGCCAGCAATTATGAGATGCTTATCCGGAGTCAGAATTGGCTCGGTTGTGCCTCCCGCTTATATCAGGTAGATCCTTTCCGGATCAAATTCTTCCTTAATGGAGTTGTCATCGAACGTTTGACGCAAAAAGTTGAAGCGATCAGCAGGATGTTGGCTGAAACGAAGGAGGATTGGGGTGAGACCTTTTATTGTATGCTTGCCCGGGGTTTTGGCTTAAGGGAGAATGCCCTTCCTTTCGAAATGCTGGCCCGATCGTTGCCCCAGGCTATACTTGCCCGTCACCATGATTCTCTCTTCCAGCTTGAAGCACTAATGTTTGGGCAGGCAGGATTACTCGGAGAAGAACTTTTCGGAGATGATTACTATCTCAACCTTCGAAATGAATACCGTTTTCTGGCGATGAAATATGGCTTAAAACCGATCCCAGGCCACTTATGGAAATTTATGAGAATGCACCCCGGAAACTTTCCAACCATTCGGATTGCACAGTTTGCTGCACTTATTTACCAATCCCAGGGACTTTTTACTTCAGTAATTGAAGCTGCCAATCTTGAAGATCTCAAAAAAATGTTCTCACTCAATGCTTCGGAATATTGGAACAATCACTATAGCTTTAATAAGCTCTCAATAAACAGGGAAAAGGTGTTTGGAGATCAGATTTTCACCTTAATGGTAATTAATGTTGTCGTTCCATTCTATTTTTTGTTTGGGGATAGCCAAAATAAACTAACTTTGAAAGACAGAGCGCTGGAAATTCTTGAACAGATGCCGGCAGAAAATAATCGGTTAATCAGCCGGTGGGCCGAAGCCGGAGTCGCAGCGGCAAACGCACTGGAATCGCAGGCACTGCTTCAATTGCAACGGAACTATTGTGAACCAAGAAGATGCCTTGATTGCACTATAGGACATAAAATAATTGTACATGAACCAGTTTGAACAACAGACATCCCGAACTTTCAGAATTGCACTTGCCTTGGTCTTTATCGTGTTTGTTGTTGGATTTCTTGGCTTTCATTTTATTGAAGGATACGGATTTGTAGACTCTTTCTACATGACCGTTCTATCAGTTTCAACAGTTGGATTTGAGGTTGTAAGGCCCCTTTCTCCCCTGGGAAAAGTTTTTGTATCATTGTTAATTATCGTTAGTCTTGGCAGTTTTGCTTTTGTCGGATCAACAATTGTAAGGTTTTTTTTTGATGGTGAATTTGTAAAGAAATTAAAAAATAGCAGGGTGAGCAAGAGGATAGAAAAACTAACTGATCATGTGATCATTTGCGGTTATGGCCGTAATGGTGAACAGACTGCACTGGAATTGACCGATCATAACCATCCGTTTGTGATCATCGAACGGAGAGAGAATGTTATTTTGCGAATTCAGGAAGACCCGAACCTCCTGTTTATCCAGGGCGATGCCACCAATGAGGAGGTTTTAAGGACTGCGGGGATCGACAGAGCGCATGCATTGATCGCAACAACCCCTAATGATGCAGATAATATGTTCGTTGTCCTTACTGCCCGAAGTATGAATCCCAATCTGACCATTGTCAGCCGTGCCTCGGAAATTGGTTCCGATACCAAATTGAGGAGGGCAGGAGCTACCAATGTTATCATGCCTGAGCGGATGGGGGGCCAAAGAATGGCAAGACTGGTTACTCAACCCGACGTGGTTGAATTTATGGAATATATTATGCTTCAGCGAAACCGCGATATCAGCATCCATGAAATAAATTGTAATACGATGAGTGGGGATAACCGCGGAAAAACAATCGGTGAATTAAGCTTAGGTAAAGTTTCAGGAACAACGATTATAGGTCTTAAAAATGGAGAGGGTAAATATATCTTTAATCCCGGAAGCGATTATGTGCTTAGTTTGGAAGATCAGCTTTTCGTTTTGGGTTCACCAGAGCAAATCCATAATCTGAATAATTACCTACAGGGGAATGCACAGGCGGATTGGCGATTTTAACGGTCATAAAGTCTTTTAAACCCTAAATTGAAAGAACCAGTTAGTATTAAACCAAAATACAATTTAGTTAAAGTGGCCCTGAGTCTGTTCCTGTTATAAAAAACATCCTCCACAAAGTTGAAATGATTCAATAAATTAACTGCATCCATCATGCCAATAGACTATTGACCTTTTCCCTTTTCAAGTTTTAGATATATTCCTTCCTCTCTGGTACTGCCATCATAAAATCTGTCACAACGTTAAATAATCAGAGAAAATTTCATACCTTTGTGCCGAATTTTAATTAATGTTGATCCGTTGCTATCGAACCCGAATACTGCGGCGCAATAATTGTATCATCTTTTAATAATAAAGAAATGTATTTAACAACAGAAAAAAAACAGGAGATTTTTGCAAAGTATGGTGTTACTGAAACCAACACCGGGTCTGCAGAGGGACAAATTGCACTCTTCTCTTTTCGGATCAGTCACCTGACTGAGCATCTTAAGGTTAACAAAAAAGATTACGGAACACAACGTGCATTGATCGGATTAGTTGGAAAGCGCCGTTCGCTTCTCGATTATCTGAAAAAAAGACACATTGATCGTTACCGTGCTATCATTAAGGATCTCAATCTTCGTAAATAACGATCTACCTAAAAAGGCAATTTTCGAATTGCCTTTTTTTTAACTTTTCAAAGCCCCACCCATTAGTTTCTAATATTAATAAAATTATTTTTTAAATTATGTACAAAGCTGTTAATAAGACAATTGATCTTGGAGATGGACGTACGATTAACATCGAAACGGGTAAATTGGCCAAGCAGGCTGACGGTTCGGTAGTCGTAAAAATGGGTGATACCATGCTATTAGCGACTGTGGTATCGGCAACTGAAGCTGCTGAAAACGTTGATTTCATGCCACTTTCAGTTGATTATCGTGAGAAATATTCTGCCGCAGGGAGGTTTCCTGGTGGATTTTTAAAAAGAGAGAGCAGGCCATCGGATGATGAGATCCTCACTGCACGTTTGGTGGATCGCGTTTTGCGTCCGTTATTTCCTGATAATTACCATGCAGAAACAGTTGTGATGATTGCCCTGATATCCTCAGGCAAAAACGAAATGCCTGATTGCCTTGCAGGTTTGGCGGCTTCGGCTGCACTGGCTGTTTCAGATGTTCCGTTTAACGGGCCAATCTCTGAAGTTCGCGTTGCACGTATCGGAGGTAAATTCATGATTAACCCGTCTGCAGAACAATTAAGTACTGCAGATATTGATATCATGGTTGGGGCATCGTATGATAATATCATGATGGTTGAAGGTGAGATGGACGAAGTTTCTGAAGAAGAGATGCTCGAAGCTATCAAGTTTGCACACGATAATATTAAAATCCATTGTAAAATTCAGGAAGAACTTGCCGCTGAACTTGGCGTTAAGAAACGGGAGTATTGCCACGAGAAAAATGACGAAGTGCTTCGCGAGCAAATCTGGAAAGAGACTTATCAGAAAGCCTACGATACCGCCCGTTCATTGATTAATGACAAGCACTTGCGCGTTAGTTCCTTCCATAAAATAAAGGAAGATTTTGTAGCCTCCTATAGTGAGGGTAAAGAATCTTCAGCTATTGATAAATCATTGATCTCAAGATATTATCACGATGTAGAGAAAGAAGCGATGCGCCGGATGATCCTTGATGACGGTATCCGTCTTGATGGTCGTTCGACAACACAAATCAGACCAATCTGGGGTGAAGTATCTTATCTTCCCGGTTCTCATGGTTCGGCTATCTTTACCCGTGGTGAGACACAGTCATTGACAAGTGTTACCCTTGGAACAAAGATGGATGAGAAAATCATTGATAATGTGACTTTTAAAGGAAGAGAACGCTTTTTGTTACATTACAATTTTCCGTCATTCAGTACCGGCGAAGCTAAAGTTCCGCGTGGTCTTTCACGCCGCGAAATTGGACATGGCAATTTGGCCCACCGTGGTTTAAAACGGATGATCCCTGAAGGATTTCCCTACATCGTGCGTATTGTTTCAGATATTTTGGAATCAAACGGCTCTTCATCAATGGCTACTGTTTGCGCAGGAACTATGGCAATGTTAGATGCAGGTATCCAACTAAAACGTCCTGTTTCCGGAATTGCTATGGGTCTGATTACCGACAAGGGTTCTGATAAATTTGCAGTCCTTTCTGATATTCTAGGTGACGAGGATCATCTGGGAGATATGGACTTCAAGGTTACCGGTACTACAAAAGGAATTACAGCCACTCAGATGGACATCAAAGTTGATGGCTTATCCTACGAGGTGATGTCAAAAGCGCTTCAGCAGGCAAAAGAGGGTAGGGCTCACATTCTTGGAAAGTTACTTGAAGTGATTAGCGTACCACGTGAAGACTATAAACCTAATGTTCCAAGAATTGTCACAATGATGATTCCAAAGGATATGATCGGACCGGTTATTGGTCCTGGTGGTAAGATTATTCAGCAGATTCAGGCCGACACCAAAGCAACGATCTCAATTGAAGAGGTTGAAGACCAGGGGCGGATTGAAATCAGTGCTCCGGATAAAGATGCTATTGATGCTGCAATTGCCCGTATTCGTGCCATCGTAGCCTTACCTGAAGTTGGTGAGATCTACAAGGGGAAGGTGAAGTCAATTGTTCAGTTTGGTGCGTTTATTGAGATTATGCCAGGCAAGGAGGGACTTCTACATGTCTCAGAAATTGACTGGAAACGGATCGAGAACCCGGAAAGTGTTTTAAAAGTCGGAGATATTATAGAAGTTAAATTGCTAGAAGTTGATCAGCGTTCAGGAAAACTGAAACTCTCACGCAAAGCATTGCTTCCAAAACCTGAAGGGCACTCAGAAGGTGATCGCGGAGATCGCGGAGATCGCGGGCCACGCCCCGAAAGACCCGAAGGGAGAGACCCCGGACATAGCCATTCGCTGAAGAAGCCAAATCAATAGCCAAATTATTTTACATGCCCGGAAATACCGGGCATGTTTTATTAAAACGATTTAGCACCTTTCCTTAATTGAAAAATTTATCCTGATTTTTTAATACCAAATGGGGGAAATAGTTTTTCTTTACACTAAAAGATTGTATTTTTGCGCTTAAAGCAATAAAAACTAACAATTCATTTATCAATCAATTATTGTAATGAGAAATTTTAAATTTAATTATTTGGTTTTATTCATTTTTGGCACCGCTGTTGTAATGAGTTGTGCTTCCCTGAAAAAAATGAAAAGGGATGCAGGGAAGGTAAGTTATTCCGTTGTTCCTGAGACGCTTGAAGCCCATGGCGGCAAGGTGGACGTAACTTTGCAGGGTAATATTCCTGCGAAATATTTTGTTAAAAAGGCTACTATCATTGCGACACCGGTACTGCAAACTCCAGATGGTGAAAAATTCTTTGAGCCTTACATCCTTCAGGGTGAGAAAGTAAAAGCTAATAATAAAGTGATTAGCTACAAAGGTGGCGGAACTGTAGCCTATAAGGGTTCTATCCCCTATGAGTATGCGATGCGTAAATCGGAACTTTATTTGAAAATTCATGCTACAAAGGGCCTTAAATCCCTTGATTTCAACCCAGTTAAATTGGCTAATGGCGTTATTGCAACCAGTACTTTAGTTGACAATAGCCCACTTTCTATTCTGGGTTTCCAAAAGAAGAAAAATACAACGGGCGTTTATGATCCTTCGATCGATAAATTCCAACGAGTTGTGCCAGATAAAAAAGTTGCTGATCTTATTTACCTGATCAATAGTTCAGAAGTTCGTGGTAAAGAACTTTCAAAAGAGGATATTAAATTATTAAGTCAGTACATTGCTGAAGCATATAAAGCCGATCGTAAGGAACTGAAGGGTGTTGAGATTTCTGCATATGCGTCTCCGGATGGTAAATTAGATTTCAATACTGCTCTTTCTCAAAAACGTCAGGGTACCTCTTCAAAGGTGATTGAGCAAGATTTAGCTAAAAACAAAGTTAAGACTGCACTTAAAACCAAATACACCCCTGAAGACTGGGATGGATTTAAGGAATTGATGGAAAAATCAACCATTCAGGATAAAGAATTAATTCTTCGTGTACTTTCAATGTATGCTGATCCTGAAGTTCGCGAACGTGAGATCAAGAACCTTTCTTCATCATTTACAGCAGTGGCCAGTGATATTCTTCCCAAACTTCGTCGTGCAAAAATCACTGCATCTGTTGATTTAATTGGCCGTACCGATGATGAAATCAGCACTTTGGCTATCAGCGATCCTTCTAAATTGAATCAGGCTGAATTGCTCTACGCTGCAACACTGACCAACAATGCTCAGGTTCAGAAAACAATCTATACAAGCTTTACGAAAATCTACTCTGATGACTGGCGTGGATTTAACAACCTTGGCGCTGTCGAATTTGGTCTTGGTGATTCTGATGCCGCATCTTCCAATTTTGAAAAAGCGGACAAACTGGATCCAAAGAATCCGATTGTACAGAACAACCTTGGCTGTGTTGAACTGAAAAAGAAGAATCTTGCCAAGGCAGAAGAACTTTTTGGTGCTGCTACAGGCGCTGGAAAAGAAGTTCGTGATAATCTTGGAATCGTTAAAATCATGCAGGGACAATACGAAACTGCAGTGAAATATTACAGTGACGATTCGCAGAATGTTGCTAATCATGCTTTGGCTCAGTTATTGAACAATGACAATAACGGCGCCTTACGTACACTAAACGCTGCTTCTGTTGAGTCAGGACGCATTGCTTACCTTAAAGCAATTATTGCTGCCCGTACAGCAAAATCCAGCATGTTATTTGAAAACCTTGGAAATGCTGTTAAAAAGGATGCAGCTTATAAGGAATTAGCTAAAACGGATCTGGAATTCGCAAAATATTTTGAAGATCAGAATTTTAAGTTGATCTTGAACTAATCTGAACTTTAATCAAAAGTAGAAGGGGGCCAAATCGGCTCCCTTTTTTTTTGATTTTTTTTGAATTTAATTTTTAATGGAGTATTTTTATAAAAGTTCAGAAATGTAAATTGGATTTATTTCTTCCTTCTTCAATAAATGCACTATGACTGAAACTAACGATCCTATTGGTGAGCTCTCCCACAAACTAGATGTTTTACTGAAAAGACAGGAGCTGTTTTCATACGAAATTAAGAATTTAAGTGATGAGCTTCAATTGCTGAAAGGTCTTCAGAATGAAGGGGAACAGGAGGAAGGGATTCCTCAGGTTTTTGACAGCTCAGAAAATTTAATTGAGGTTGATAATCCAGGTGTAAGTGTTGAGCCTGCTTATTCTGAATCGGAACCCGATTCAGAATCCTATAAATCTTCCTATTTTATACCCAACCCGGTTAAACCTCCGCAGCCAAAGTCAGATATTGAAAAATTCATCGGTGAAAATCTCATCAATAAAATAGGTATCTTAATAACCATTATCGGTGTAGCAATCGGGGCTAAATACTCCATCGATCATAATCTGATTAGCCCGGTAGCCAGAATATTATTAGGTTACTTCATGGGTTTGGGAATACTTGGAATCGGACTTAAATTAAAAAGAAATTATGAAAATTATAGTGCAGTCCTAGTGAGCGGTGCAATTGCAATTCTCTATTTTATTACCTTTTTCGCCTATAGCCTTTATAACCTTTTCCCACAGCTGTTTGCGTTTGCTTTAATGTTATTATTCACCTCATTGGGTATAACTGCCGCACTTCGCTATAACAAACAGGTGATTGCCCATATTGGTTTGGTTGGAGCGTATGCTGTTCCGTTTTTGTTGTCCAATGACTCCGGGAATATTTCAACCCTATTTAGTTACATCGCTTTTATTAACATTGGTATCCTTGTAATCGCCTTTAAAAAGTATTGGAAACCGCTTTATTATGCCACTTTTGCTATCTCCTGGCTTGTATACGTCTCCTGGTATAACAATAACTATCACTCATCCGAACATTTTGCGCTAGCCCTGATTTTCCTTGTCCTCTTTTTTATGACATTTTATGCAATTTTTCTTGCGTATAAGTTAGTTCAGAAGGAGAAGTTTGACATGGATGACGTTATGCTGCAGCTTACGAACTCATTTATTTTTTATGGTATTGGTTATTCAATTTTAAAGACGAATAGTTCAACTGAACATTTAATGGGAATGTTTTCTTTATGCAATGCTGGTGTCCATTTTATTGTAAGCCTGGTTATTTACCGTGAGAAACTGGCAGATCGTAATTTGTTTTTCCTTGTTGCCGGAATGGTAGTCCTCTTTATTACAATTGCTATACCTGTTCAATTGGATGGGAACTGGGTTACATTATTGTGGGCTGGTGAAGCAGCTCTGCTTTTTTGGATCGGAAGAACCAGAACTATTCAGTTTTATGAGATATTGGCCTACGCGTTAATTCTGTTGACTTTTTTCAGTATCATTCAGGATTGGATGACTGTTTATGATACTTACTCACCTGACAAGACGGGAACCCGGATATATCCTATTTTTAATGTCAATTTTCTCACTTCAGCGTTAGTCGTTGCTTCATTTACGTTTATTAATATCCTGAATAGGAATTCAAGATATGATACTCCCAAATTTTCTATGATCAGTTTATGGGTATTTATTTCGTTTCTGATTCCTGCATTATTATTCATCGTGATCTACTATTCTTTCAGGATCGAAATAGAGACTTACTGGAACCAGTTATATATTGATTCCAATCAGAGTGCAAACAGCATAACTCATTCATTGGATGGTAAATATCAGGATTCTTATTTGTTGAAATTCCAGGTTGTTTGGGTACTTAATTATTCCCTTTTTATAGTTTCAGCACTAAATTTTTTAAATGTTAAAAGACTGAAAAGCTACAATCTGGGTTTTACGTCCCTGATTTTAAGCATTCTGGCTATAATGGTTTTTCTGATTCAGGGATTGAGTGTACTTGGGGATCTCAAAGAGGGATATATCAACCAGCCTTTTACAGATTATTTTCACGGGGGCGGTTTTAATATTGGAATAAGGTATATTTCCTACGTTTTTGTTGGGTTAGTACTGTTTTCAACCTTCCTGAATATTAACCGGGATTATTTTCAAACGGTCTCGGCAGATTTAAAAAAGGGTCTAGAAATGCTGTTTCATATAACTCTTTTATGGATTGCCAGCAGCGAATTGATTACCTGGATGGATATTGAGAAATTCTCGCACTTTTCCAAACTGGGGTTAACCATTCTTTGGGGAGTTTATGCTTTGATCGTTATTGTTCTTGGGATCTCCAGAAAAAGAAAACATCTAAGAGTTGGCGCTATTGCGCTGTTCGGCATCACCCTTTATAAACTGTTTTTCTTTGATCTTTCAGATCTCGACACGATTGCAAAAACAATTGTATTCGTCTCACTTGGAGTCTTATTGCTGATCATCTCATTTCTGTACAATAAATACAAGCACCTTATTTCGGGGGATATAAAGGACTGAGCAGATGCATGTATAAATTACGACATTGAAATATTCTAATTGCTTAATTTAAGTAGATTCAAATACGACATTTATTTCTTCTCCAAGTTTAGATCCAGTTGGATTGAAAGTTGTCAAATCGTTATTCTGTAACGTTGTTTAAATACCAGATAACCTATTTACCTAATTACCCAATTTTCAAATTGCCGAATTGTCAAATTTACTTTACAATTGTAATTCTGGCATCTACAGCGATGATCTTATCCCCTCGTCCCATCAACGGATTGATGTCCATCTCTTTGATCTCGGTGGCAAACCGCAGCATTGTGGATAACCGGACGATTATTTCTGCAAATTTTCTTCGGTTAACTCCGGGTTGGCCTCTGAAGCCTTTAATAATTGGATAGGCTTTAAGGTTTCGTATCATCGAAAGGGCTTCATCGGAGGTAAGGGGGGCAAGGCCTGAAGTAATATCTTTGAGTACTTCAACGAATATTCCGCCAATTCCGCAAAGGATTACATGTCCGAATTTAGGTTCATACTTGGCTCCAAGGAACAGTTCGATACCCTCGGCCTGTTCCGCAATCAGAATGGCAGTTGTTTCGGCAATTTGGATCATACGGCTGAATTCCAGTCGTACCGATTCCTCTGAACGGATATTCAGCGAAACGCCCCCAACGTCTGTTTTATGGATAGGACCGACAACTTTCATCACCAGTGGGAAGCCAATCTGATGTGCAGCCTCTAGAGCCTCCTCAACAGTGTTGGTAATTATCTCGCGTGCTATAGGAATTGATGCGGCATTAAAAAGTGCATGAATCTTTTCAGGAGGTAACTGACCAGGTTCACAGCTCTTGATTATGCGACGTATTTCAGGAACATCCACTCCTTCGAAGGTTACGTTGTCATCGGAAGGTACCGGAGTTCGGTAAACCCGCGTCAGGGCCCTTCCGAGAACTACCTCATCCGGGAAGTTAATGTTTCCGTGTGATAAAAAATAGGCAAGATCTTTTTTTACATTCATTATTGAAGGCAAGATCGGATAGATCGGTTTTTTACAGGCTCTCATCTTTTTATCCAGCACCTGATAGACATCTTTGACCGAAGTTAATCCCGGACTTCCAAAAATAACAGCCATCCCATCTATCTCTTTAAAATCGTTTTCACAGGCGTCAATAATATCACCAAGCTGTTCCGCTGTTCCTGTGGCCAGGAAATCGATCGGATTTTCCACTGAAGAACCCGCAAACAGCCTTGTTTTGAGTGATTCTTTCGCTACGGAATCGGGAAGTTGGGGTATATTTAATCCACCTGCCTCAAGGGCATCGGTAAGCATTACGGCGGGTCCCCCTGCATGGGTGATAATCGCCATATTTTTTCCCCTGAGTCGTTTGGTCATGAAAATGCCAGCGACGGTAGTTAATTCTTCTCGTCCGTAGCACCTTACTATGCCAGCTTTCCTGAAAAGGGCTTCAACTGCTGCATCAGAACTTGCCATGGCTCCCGTATGTGACGAAGCTGCCCGGCTTCCGGCCGTTGAACTTCCAGCCTTGATAGCGGCTAACCGGAATCCTTTATTCACCAACGATCTGGCATGATAAAGAAATTTATCAGGATTACCGATCGACTCAATATAGAGAAGTTTTACCCGCAGGTCAGTCTCCAGCTCCGAGTGGGAATCCCAGTATTCGAGAACCTCTTCAATCCCTAACTGTGCGGAATTTCCGACGGTGATCACCCGTGAAAAATGAACTCCCTTCGGGATCGCAGATTCAAGAATAAATACCGCTGTGGCGCCAGATCCTGAAACGAAATCGCAACCATCAGGCTTCAGATGTGGGATTGGTGTTGTGAATACTCCTGCATAAGTTGGGGTTATAACTCCGATGCAATTGGGCCCGATAAGGCATCCCCCCGTCTTATTTACAATGGTAGTCATGCGCTCTTCGAGCAATCTTCCTCCATCACCTGTTTCACTAAAGCCCCCGGAGATCACAATAAAGGCACGGACATTTTTTGTTATAGCAAGGAATTCAACGATTTCGGGGCAGAATTCGGCCGGGATAGCCAAAATGGCCAAATCGGTTTCGGGCAGATCTTCCAGTTTATTGAAAGTCTTCACTCCCTGGATATTTGAGTTATTCGGATTAAAAGCAATCAAATTCCCTTTGTATTCATGTTCAAGGAGATTTTTAAGAATTTTTCCGCCAGGTTTTGTGATATCGTTTGAAGCTCCCACAACCACGATGCTTTGCGGAGCCAGTAATTGTCTGTTTAGCATGACCTTTTAGACGTTTCGGTTAATCTTCAAACATACTGGAAAAAAAGAGAATTGCAAATGAGAACCATCATAGGAAAGATTATAAAAACCTTGTTGCCTTTATGGAACCTTATTTAGCAGTGTTTTGAATGCTTATATTCAATTTGAAATAAGGTAATAAGGTAACTTTTTGAATTGATTCTAATCTACTAAAGGAGAAAAAATAAGGTTTTTAGATTATATCCATTAGGAGTGAGAATATTATGCCCACCATTAACCATTCTCCATTAACCATTATCTCAAAATTTCCCGGAATGGTGCTACTTTCTACTTTTTCTGTTTCTCATTGAATATTTTCTAATTTTGGAAGATGGAAAACGGAGAACAAAAGATTTTTGTCTGGTGCAATTTCGCGGAGGGGATGGACGATGCAATTTTACATGGTATCATAATTGCGTCAACCCTTGGCAAGGAGCTTTGCCTTTTCCATCTTTTAGATCACAGGTTACACGAGAGTGTTGAAATTGCAGAAGCGAGGTTACGAGGTACCACCTCTAAAATTTCATCATATCTCTCCGGCACCAGGATTCGTTATCTGGTTCAGGATCAGGATATGGTCAGGAGTCTCAACGACCTTTCTGAGTTATACGAATGTCTGGTCCTTGTGGCGCATAAGAAATCGTCAGTTTATCTTCTGCCGTTTTTGCAATATGCCGCATTCCCCTTTCTTTTTGTCTCGGCGAAAAAGGAAATGGATCAGATCTATAAACAGATTGTGGTGCCGGTCGGCTACATGAAAAAGAGCAAAGACCTGGCTTTGTGGGCGAGCTATCTTGGCCGGCACAATAATGCAACGATCTCACTCTTTTTGTCTGATGAGGGGTGGAGTGATGATCAGAAGACTGTGAAGAACAACCTCTTTTCGATCCAACGCTTTTTTGGCAAGTTTAAATTTCCTTTCCAGACAATCGAAAGTCATAGCCCGACATGGAGGCTTCAAAAGGGTGCATTAGGTCATGCCTTGAGCCTTGAATTTGCGATGGTTATTATTGCTTCAAGTGACAAAACAACATTTTTGGATTCTTTACTCTGCCTGACAGAGGCGAAGGTGATCTCAAAATCAGAGGATTTATCCATCATGTGTGTAAACTCCAAACGTGATTTTTATACCTTTTGCAGTTAGATTTTATAGGTTTTATTAGACCTGATCTAATGTTCTAATATCCAATTTCAAGGGACTGTAATCTCTACATGTATTCCTATTCACGGGAATGCAATGTCCACATGCCAAATTTATATTCAATATAAATAGAGCCATTTGGGGCAAAATTGGCGACAAAATTGAAGAAATTAGAATTCCGGATTATTTAAAGTTATACATTTGCGACTTCATTTCCAAGATATAAAGGTTTGTTTTATTTAGAAACTATACAAATAGTCTAATTATAATTATATGGAAAGTAGTGCACTTTTAGTCTTTTTTCTTGCCGCAGTAACCCTGGTGGGGTTTGCTATGGTTTTCTCCAGTTATATTCCGCCAACTTCCACGAATGACGTAAAATTTGAGCCTTATGAATGCGGTATCGAAACGATCGGTGACGCCTGGCTACAATATACTGTTGGATATTATTTGTTCGCAATACTTTTTCTCATTTTTGATGTGGAGACCATTTTCCTGTTTCCCTGGGCAATCGTAATGAGAACAGCCGGTTTAACCGGATTTATTGAGATCCTGATTTTCTTTGCGATTTTAGGATTAGGTCTGTTGTATGGATGGAAAAAACATGCGTTAAGATGGGAGTAACTAAGAAAAGCGATTTCGGGAAGAACGATTACCCGATTGTCGCTGAATATGAAGGTGGAGGCATTATACTGGCGCAGTTGGATGCGCTGGTCAATTGGGCAAGGGCTAATTCATTATGGCCGTTAACCTTTGGAACCAGGTGTTGTGCGATAGAATTTATGGCTGCCGGGGCATCCCGTCATGATTTTGCCCGGTTTGGAGCAGAGGTTGCAAGGCCTTCACCACGTCAGGCTGATTTAATTGTTATTTCAGGAACCATAAATTATAAAATGGCTCCGGTTCTTAAGCGGTTATACGATCAGATGCCTGAGCCAAAATATGTGATTGCAATGGGTGCGTGTGCCGTTTCCGGAGGGCCATTCTTTTATAACTCATACGCAATTGTTAAAGGAGCCGACCATGTGATTCCGGTTGATGTCTATGTTCCCGGTTGTCCTCCGCGCCCTGAAGCATTCCTTTACGGGCTTATGCAACTTCAAAAGAAAATTAAGAGCACAAAAAATTTCGGGAAGGTTAAATACTCCGAGGCTAAGCCAATCATTTCTGATAAATCTTCCCTTTAAATATTAGGTCTTATGACTAACGAGGAATTACAATCATATCTGACCGAGAGGTTTACTGAGGCTGAGATTAAACTCGGAACTCAATATGTGGAGATGACAGTTACCGCTGCTGCACTTCATGAAACTGCCCTGCAGCTGAAAAAACTGGATAAGCTCTCATTCGACTATCTGTTCTGTCTTACGGGGGTCGATTACGCTGAAAATATGGGAATTGTCTATCACCTGGAGTCTGTAGAACACAGGCATGTGATGGTTTTAAAGGCAAAAACTGCCGATCGGGTCAGTCCGGCGCTGGATACCGTAAGTGATGTATGGATTACTGCAAAATATCATGAGCGCGAAGCTTATGATTTACTTGGAATTCATTTCAATAACCATACCGATTTACGCCGTATGTTTCTTGATGACAGCTGGGGACATCCCCTGCGAAAAGATTATGTGGACGAAGTAAGAATAGTAGAACGATAGAATTATGTCCGAAATAAGAGAGGTCATTATAAATAACGACAGGCTTGCGACAGATGAGTATCTGGTCAATATGGGTCCGCAACACCCTTCCACACACGGGGTGTTACGTTTGCTTGTCAGACTTGAAGGTGAGAAAGTTCTGAATGTTCAGCCCCATACGGGTTACATCCATAGCGGAATTGAGAAAATGTGCGAGGCGATAACCTATCCGCAGATTATCCATTTAACCGACCGGATGGACTACCTTTCGGCTCACATGAATAACGAAGCTGTTGCCTTGTGCGTTGAAAAGGCGCTTCAGGTTGAAGTACCTGACAGGGTTAAATATATCCGCACCATTATGGATGAGCTGAGTCGTCTGGCTTCTCATCAATTGTGGTGGTGTGTATTTGGAATGGATATGGGTGCGCTTACCACCTTTTTCTATGGTTTACGTGACCGTGAGAAGATTCTCGATATTTTCGAGGAGACCTGTGGAGCCAGAATGACAGTGAGTTACAACACCCCCGGAGGGTTGATGTTCGATATCCACCCTAATTTCCAAAAACGGGTAAAAGAATTTATTACCTACTTCAGAACTAAACTTCCTGAATACGATAAGCTGCTTTCAGGGAATGTGATCCTTAGGGAGCGCGCTGAAGGGATTGGGCACCTGTCACTAAAAGATGCAATTGATTTTGGGGTTACCGGACCGTCAGGGAGAGCTTCCGGCTTCTCATGCGATATGCGTAAACATCAACCATACAGCGCCTATCCACTTGTGAAATTTAAGGAGATCCTCGACGATCGTTGCGATACCCTTGCACGTTATGAAGTGCGTATTTTAGAGATGTACGAATCATTGTCTATCATTGAGCAATTGATTGATAATATTCCGGAAGGCGATTACGCCGTTAAAATGAAGGGTGTACTGAAACTTCCTGAAGGTGAATTTTATCAAAGGGTAGAATCTGCAAGGGGTGAATTTGGAGTCTACATTGTGAGCGATGGGAAGAAAAATCCATATCGTGTGAAATTCAGATCACCTGGATTTTCAAATATGTTCGCCCTTAACAAGATGGCCAAAGGACATAAGATTGCCGACCTAGTCGCAATTATGTCGACACTCGACCTGATCATTCCCGATATCGACCGTTAATAAACATTGAAGATCAACACTGACGCTTAAGATATTTTCAATATGGCTTTTAATATTTACGACTTTACAACGTTAACCCATAGCATTCATGTGGGTTTGGCAGAAAGTTTTTCACCTGTAGTTGCGACAACCATCGAATGGGTAATCGTGGGGGTGTCATACCTTTTATTTGTCGCGCTTTTTGGATTGTTTTTGGTTTATGCCGAACGTAAAGTTTGCGCAGCATTTCAACAACGACTCGGTCCGATGAGGGTTGGCCCATGGGGGCTGCTCCAGACAATCGCCGACTTTATTAAGCTGTTAATGAAGGAGTTGATCATGCCTCGCAAGGCTGACTGGTTTCTTTATAACCTGGCCCCCTTTATTGTAATCATTGCCTCCTTTATGGCAATTGCGATATTGCCGTTTGCTCCCGGGTTACAATCATTCGATTTTGATATTGGTATTTTCTACCTTACTGCGGTCTCCTCGGTGGGTGTTATTGGTATCCTTATTGCAGGGTGGTCCAGTAATAACAAATACTCGCTTATCGGTGCAATGCGAAGTGGCGCACAGATCCTAAGCTATGAATTGTCTGTCTCACTATCACTTCTCACGATGGTTATTTTTGCCGGATCGATGCAGTTCTCTACAATTGTGGAGGGTCAGCGCGATGCCTGGTTTATCTTCTCCGGACATATTCCTGCTATGATCGCCTTTATTATATTTCTGATTGCAGGAACAGCCGAAACAAACCGTGGTCCTTTTGACCTTGCTGAGGCAGAGTCGGAACTGGTTGCAGGTTTCCACACCGAGTATTCGGGTGTAAAATTTGCGATGTTCTTCCTTGCCGAGTATATTAATCTGTTTATCATCTCAGCTGTTGCAGCAACTGTATTTTTGGGAGGATGGATGCCGTTACATTTCGGAAATTTAGAGTCTTTTAATCACGTGATGGATTTTATTCCACCAGTGGTTTGGTTCTTCGGAAAAGTATTGTTTGTGATCTTTGTGATTATGTGGTTCAAATGGACATTCCCCCGCTTACGTGTTGACCAGATTCTGACGCTGGAGTGGAAGTACCTGCTCCCTATCAACCTTGTCAATATCTTGCTGATGGCGCTTGTTGTCCTTACTAAATTTCATTTTTAACTGATTTATAAGTAGATATGAAGTCTTTTATCGAATATATTGCTTCGATCCTCAAAGGGTTATGGACTCTTTTAGTAGGGATGAAAGTTACCGCAAAATACTTTTTTACCCCATGGAATCATGTTACCCAACAGTATCCTGAAAACCGGGATAGCCTTGTAATGTTTGAACGGTTCCGTGGCGAGGTGATCATGCCACACACGGAGAATAATGAACACCTGTGTACTGGTTGTGGGATTTGCGAAATCAACTGCCCCAACGGTTCAATTGAAATTATATCAAAATCGATATTAACTCCGGAGGGGAAAAAGAAGCGGATCATTGACCAGCATATTTATCATCTGGGGATGTGTACCTTGTGTAACCTTTGTGTGAAGGCTTGTCCTACAGGCGCAATCGTAATGGGTCAGAAATTCGAACATGCAGTTTGGGATCGCGCCCTGCTTACGAAGGTTCTTAACCAGCCGGGGTCGAAGATTGCTGAAGGGGTAAAAGAATAAATAAAGAATAAGAGTTATGCTTAATCAAGTAATGTTTTTTCTGTTTGGTGCAATGATTGTGATCTTCTCGTTGCTGACAGTTACGAGCAGGAAGATCCTCCGGGCCGCCGTTTTTCTGCTATTTGTACTTATTTCAACAGCCGGATTGTATTTTGCACTCAATTACAATTTCCTTGCTGCCGTCCAGTTAACGGTATACGCCGGTGGTATTGTGGTGTTAATCATCTTTTCGATTCTGCTGACCAGCCATGTGAGTGAGCGGGCTGTTATGGCCCCTTTCAAACAGAGTCTCCTCTCTGCCCTTGCTACTGTCGCAGGAGCGACACTAACACTGATGACTATACTGCAGTTTACCTTCGTTCCGAATGCAGCTGCTGATCCCCATTTCAATATTACCGATGTCGGTAATGCACTGGTCTCGTATAACAGGGATGGTTACGCACTTCCGTTCGAGGTAGTTTCTGTTCTGCTGCTGGCAGCGATGATCGGAGCTATTGTTGTGGCGAAGAAGGAAAAAATGCTTAAAAAATAATTTTCTGATTTTCAAATTATTATAGTTCAGATAATTCAACATTCATATGATCCAGAACATTCCGCTCAGCTATTATTTAGTAATCAGTACGCTGATGTTTTTTATAGGCATCTATGGCTTTCTCACCCGCAGAAATCTGATTACAATGCTTATGTCTGTCGAGTTAATTCTTAATTCGGTCAATATCAATTTTGTGGCCTTTAACCGGTATCTTTATCCTCAACAGCTTCAGGGGCATTTCTTTATGCTGATTGTCATTGCTGTTGCTGCTGCTGAGGCTGCTGTTGCGATCGCAATCATTATCAACATATACCGTAATTTTAAATCGATCGATGTGGAGAATGTCGATGAAATGAAATATTGAAAATTAAATAACCGTAAAGAGAATTATCAGTTATGGCCGATTATACGTATACTTTACTTATTCCGCTGATCCCCCTGTTTATGTTCCTTTTACTGGGACTTACCGGGCATAAAATGAAACCCGTGATTTCGGGGCTCATCGGAACTTCCGGACTTGGAATTGCAGCAATTCTTGCCTATGCCACCGCCATTAAATATTTTTGGACGGCTCATGTTGCGGGAACGCCTTATGTTTCAATCAAAGCATTTGAAGTTTCCTGGCTCCATCTGACAGAAAAGCTAACCATTCACCTGGGTGTTTTAATTGACCCGATCTCGGTGATGATGCTCGTAGTTATTACAACTGTGTCGTTGATGGTGCATATTTACAGTATTGGTTATATGAAGGGAGATCCGGGTTTCTACCGTTTCTTCTCTTTCCTTTCCCTGTTCAGCTTTTCGATGCTTGGATTGGTATTGGCAACAAATATCTTTCAGATGTATATCTTCTGGGAGCTCGTAGGTGTTTCGTCCTTTCTGCTGATTGGCTACTATTACGAGAAACCAAGCGCTGTTGCGGCTTCCAAGAAGGCATTTATCGTAACTCGTTTTGCTGACCTAGGTTTCCTGATCGGGATCCTGATGCTCTCGTTTAATACCGGAACCTTCGACTTTCAGACACTCACCGATCCACATGGACCAGCTATAGCTTCCCTGGGTGGTGCTGCCTTCATGGGTATGTCGGTATTAACCTGGTCAATGATTTTCATATTCGTGGGAGGCGCCGGTAAATCGGCCATGTTCCCGTTCCATATTTGGTTACCCGATGCAATGGAGGGTCCGACACCGGTTTCTGCATTGATCCATGCTGCAACGATGGTTGTTGCGGGTGTTTATCTGGTTGCCCGGTTGTTCCCTGTTTATGCGCTGGCTGCACCTGATGCATTACATGTGGTAGCGTGGGTTGGTGGATTCTCTTCAATTTTCGCAGCGGTAATAGCCTGTACTCAAACCGACATTAAACGGGTACTTGCATTTTCTACAATGTCGCAGATTGGCTATATGATGCTTTCTCTGGGTGTTTCGGGTTTTGGCGGTGAAGAGGGTTTAGGATTTATGGCCTCCAACTTCCACCTCTTTACACATGCGATGTTTAAAGCTTTACTATTCCTTGGTGCAGGCGCTGTTATTCATGCTGTTCACAGCAACGAAATTAAGGACATGGGAAATCTTCGTAAATATTTACCCATTACCCATATCACATTCCTCATCGCTTGTCTTACAATCGCCGGTATTCCTCCGTTCTCCGGATTCTTCAGTAAGGATGAGATTTTGGTTGCAGCATTCCACAGTAATAAAATCTTATTTGCAATTGAATATATCGTTGCCGGTCTGACCGCCTTTTATATGTTCCGACTTTATTATGGAATATTTTGGGGAAAGAAAACCCATTACCATCATACCCCGCATGAATCTCCACTGGTAATGACCATTCCGCTGATGATTCTTACATTTGGCTCAGTTTTTGCAGGATTCCTCCCTTTCCACGATATGGTAACCGCTGATGGCAAAGGTTTTGAATCGCATATCGACTGGATGATTGCAATCCCTTCAGTTCTGATTGGAGTTATCGGTATTGCCATCGCTACGGTGATGTACAAAAATGAGACTGCCATTCCGGATAAAATCGCTGGTACATTCAAACATCTTTATAAATGGGCACATCGCAAATTCTACATGGATGAGGTTTACCTGTTTGTTACCCGAAAAATTATATTCCGCTATATTTCTGACCCAATCGCCTGGTTCGACCGTCATATTATCGATGGGACGATGAATGGAATTGCAGGAATGACTGTCTATGCTGCTTATGCGGTTAAGGGTCTTCAGTCCGGAAAACTTCAGCAGTATGCCTTCGTATTTGTTGGAGGTACTGTAATCTTAGTCCTTATTTTTGTTTACCTCGTTTAAGAAACTGAATTAGAGATGAGTATACTTAATTTATTTATTATTATTCCCATTCTTACTGTTGTTGGCATTGTGCTGACAAAGGATTTAAAGCAGTCACGGCTGGTCTCTGCTATTGGGATGGGAGTTCAAATGCTTTTGTCGTTTGTTCTGGTTTACCTTTATCTCAGGGAGAGGGCTACCGGAAATACAGCTGCAATGCTCTTTACCTATGATGCGCTTTGGTTTCCAACCTTAAATATTCATTATTCACTTGGTGTTGACGGGATTTCGGTTGCGATGATAGCTCTTACCGGTATTGTTGTCTTTGCCGGGATATTTGCATCCTGGAAGGTGACCTATCTGCCACGTGAGTTCTTCATTTCATTGATAATCCTGGCTTCAGGGGTGTTTGGGTTCTTTATTTCAGTGGATCTTTTTACAATGTTCCTCTTTTATGAACTGGCGGTGATTCCAATGTACCTGTTGATTGGAATCTGGGGTAGTGGTCCGAAGGAATATTCGGCAATGAAGCTTACCTTAATGTTAATGGCCGGTTCTGCCATGCTTATGGTGGGAATCTTAGGAATTTATTTCTTCTCTTCACCCGATCACTCGCATCTGACCTTTAATTTACTGGAGATTTCCAAAATCAGAATCCCCATTGAGATGCAACGGTTCCTCTTCCCCTTTACTTTTGTTGGGTTTGGAATCCTTGGAGCTCTTTTCCCATTCCACACCTGGTCTCCCGATGGTCACGCCTCGGCGCCAACTGCCGTTTCGATGCTTCATGCCGGAGTATTAATGAAACTTGGAGGTTATGGTGCATTTCGTGTTGCGATCTTCCTGATGCCCGAAGCTGCGCATGAGCAGGCCTGGATATTCCTTATTCTTACTTCAATCAGTGTTGTTTACGGCGCATTTTCTGCCGCTGTTCAAAACGACCTTAAATATATTAACGCCTATTCATCAGTTAGCCACTGCGGTCTTGTACTATTTGCGGTTTTAATGATGAACCAGACAGCCATGAATGGCGCAATCGTTCAGATGATCTCTCACGGTTTGATGACAGCCCTCTTCTTCGCCCTGATCGGGATGATCTATGGCCGGACTCATACCCGTATTATTCAGGAGATGGGTGGTCTGATGAAAGTAATCCCTTTCTTAGGAGTTGTTTATGTTATCGCCGGTCTTGCATCACTGGGACTTCCCGGATTTAGCGGATTTGTGGCTGAGATGATTATTTTCACCGGAGCTTTCCAGCATGTTGATGTTTTCCATCGTGTTATTACAATAGTAGCCGCCTCATCGATCGTTATTACAGCCGTGTATATACTTCGGGTAGTTGGACTATTATTAATGGGACCTATTAAAAACGACCATTTCCTTCATCTTGATGATGCGAAATGGTACGAACGAATTTCTACAATCACGTTGGTATTAGCGATTACAGCAATTGGCGTTGCCCCGTTCTGGCTAACCAATATGATCAATTTTAGTCTTGCCCCGATTGTGGAAAAGCTTTCTGCAATTCAGATAACCAGTTTATTTTAATTGAATTATTCAGTTTAATAAGATAATATTCTATGAACTTTAGCGATATTCTGACCATGAGACACGAACTGATGCTCACCTTGCTGGCATTGGTTGTCCTGATCATTGACCTCAATCTTCACAACAGAAATAAGCATCTGATCATTCCTGTAACGCTTGTACTTTTTTTCCTACATACGGTGGTTGGCTTCCTCCCTGCCGAAAAAAGTATTCTTTTCGGGGGAATGTACAGAACCAATTCGTTGTTGGTAATGATGAAAAACATCCTGAATATCGGTGTCTTAATTATTCTTTTACAATCGGTAACCTGGTTAAAGAAAGAAGAGAACCGGGAAAAGATCAGTGAATATTTTGTTCTGTTATTCTCGACACTGATTGGGATGGATTTTATGATCTCGTCGGGTGATTTCCTGATGTTTTATCTGGGTTTGGAACTGGCAACAATTCCTGTTGCAGCACTTGCAGCCTATACACACCATAACACCAAGTCAGCCGAAGCAGGTATAAAGTTGTTGCTTAGTTCAGCGCTCTCCTCCGGAATTCTGCTTTTTGGAATCTCGCTAATTTATGGATCAACGGGATCAATTTATTATGATACAGTAATGGATATGTATCAGAACTCACCGATGCAGGTAATGGCCTTTATTTTCTTCTTTACCGGGATGGCCTTTAAAATCTCCCTTGTTCCTTTCCACCTCTGGACGGCTGACGTTTATGAAGGGGCACCAATAAATGTAACTTCTTATTTATCTGTGATATCAAAAGGCGCTGCCGCCTTTATTCTGATTATTGTGATGTTCACAGTTTTCAATAAGCTTGCACCTGTTTACAATCATATCTTATACCTGATCAGTGTTTTGACCATGACGATCGGTAACCTCTTTGCATTACGCCAGAAAAATATGAAACGGTTCCTGGCATTCTCTTCCATTGCTCAAGCTGGTTTTATCCTTCTTGGTATCCTGGGTGGAAATGTATTGGGGATGACTTCTGTAATCTATTTTGTTCTTGTTTATATCTTCTCAAACCTGGGTGCATTCGGTGTTGTTTCTGCTATTCAGACTGTAACCGGCAAAGAGTCGATGGATGATTATGACGGTTTATATGCCACTAATCCAAAACTGAGTCTGTTGATGATGCTTGCGCTTTTCTCACTTGCAGGGATTCCACCGGTGGCCGGATTTTTCGGTAAGTTCTTCCTTTTTGCCTCCGCAGCTTCAGCTGGTTATTACTGGCTGGTTTTTATTGCAGTACTTAATGCTACTGTGTCGCTCTATTATTACCTGCTGGTTGTAAAAGCGATGTTTATCAATAAGAATGAAACTCCGCTGGCCTATTTCAAGAGTGATTTAGCTACCCGGACGGGTTTGATATTAAGTGGATTGGGTATCTTTATTCTTGGGTTCTGGAGCCAGATCTATGAAGTGATTAACAGTTTGAGTTTCGGGATTATTCATTAAGCAGCTTTTAATCAAATTCAAAAGGGAGGATCAATTAAGATACTGCCAAAGTAAGCTAAAAACAAAACAACATGACACTGAAAGCAAAACATATCGTTGAAGAGATATCCGGAACACGTTGCACCATCATTGAAAAAGGGGCAAGCGCAGATCGCATAGAATTTTTAAAGAACTTGCTGGAATTTAACAAATATGAAATTCTCGTTAATGCCGATGCACTGGTAGAAGGCGCTCCGGCAACCTTTACCATTGGCACTTCGAACCTGGTTTTTAATCCGGTGATTGCCGTTTACGAAATGTCTTTGAAAACACCTGAAGGGGGGAAGGTATCTCCTGCATACTGGAATCAAGATTCAAGCGAATGTATTGATGAATATTGGGATTTTGTAAAATAAAATCAGGCGGGCATAATATCCAGTTGATTCTCTATTTTTTTCCTGATCTTTTCCATTAAAAGAAAAACTGTTAACTCATCGTTGAGGCATAATCCCTGATTTTGCTTTACTTCCAGTGTGCGGATAAAATCAACAATTTGTCCTCTTAATGGATTTTCTGATCGCTCCATCATTGAATTTACAGGCTGGTCTGAGGGCCAACTGTTTATTGCATTTTTCACAAAATCGAATGTAGTAATCTTTCCACCCGAATGAATGGAAAGGGAATGAACGGGTTCCTGCACAATGAATTTAAGGGTTAGTGTTGCAACGGAACCGTTTTTAAAGTTGATATGGATATTTATGACCTCAGGCACCATGGATGGGCCTGTGCCGCAAAAGACATCGACCTTATGAACGATAGAACCTGCCGCCCGAAGAATTACCAACAGATTATTATATAAAAGTTCATTCATCCGGTCATATTTTCCCGGTGCAGTTTGTGATACCTCAATAAAAGCCGTCTGATGGGTTTGATTACCAATCTGTTCCAGGAAAGGATGAGAAAGTAAGTCATTTTGAATTCTTATCGACGTACCTCCCTCATTTGCGAGATGGACCAATTGTTTTTGTTCTTCAGCCGACAGGCTAAGTTTATCTGTAAGAAACAGGTGGCATCCGCTTCGGATCGCAAATGAGAGATAATCAAAGGTGCAGAATTTGGGATCTCCAATAATTAGCAGATCACACAGTAACGGAATAATCTCAGGTGATGAATAAATTTGCGCCCTGTCAAAGGTGGAAGTCACCCTTTTCCCGGAATAGAAAATCGCATCCCACTCCACCCCATCGATGCTGCGAAAGGCATCAATTGGAAACATCTCCGTTTCACCCGGAAGTATGATTGCTGTGCTTAACATTCTGAAACAAATATAGTTTTATACCTGATGGGGTTGTAAGGTAACGAATTGTTTTTATCAACCGTCTTTTGTTGACAAAGCCCGATTTTATGATAATTTTGTGCATTGACAACTCTCAATACCGGGAAATTTCAATATGCTATAACTTACAGAAAATGGCCAGGATAGATGATTCTTTTATGCATCAGGGGATGCGACGCAAACTTGTTGAGGAGATCAGGCAGAAGGGGATAACCGATGAGAAAGTCCTTGAAGCGATAGGTTCAATTCCGCGCCACCTGTTTATGGATACCACTTTTGTCCAATTTGCCTATATTGATAAAGCATTCCCAATAGCTGCCGGTCAGACAATCTCACAGCCCTTTACAGTGGCTTTTCAAACACAGGCATTGCAAATTAAAAAATTCGAGAGGGTCCTTGAAGTCGGTACCGGTTCAGGCTACCAGGCGGCTGTCCTGTGCCGCATGGGCGCTTCCGTGTTCACGATTGAACGGCAGAAAGCGTTATACGATTTTGCCAGCAACCTCCTTCCCGGCTTGGGTTATCGCCCTCATTTTTTCTATGGTGACGGTTATCAAGGTCTTCCAACTTATGGGCCTTTTGACAAAATTATAGTCACTGCCGGAGCCTCTTTTGTCCCCGAACCATTGAAACAACAACTTAAGATTGGAGGTATTCTGGTTATACCCGTTGGTAATAACACTTTGCAGATCATGAAAATCATTACCCGGATAAGTGATCTCGAATATGCGGAGGAGGATAAAGGGGGTTTTGTATTTGTTCCGCTACTCACTGGTTTATCGGATTGAAAATTACTTTTCATGCTTCAACCTAAGAGAGAACATCCTAAAGAAAAGGTTACCCTCCATCCGCGAAACAAACATCGTGAACGGTATGATTTTAAATTGCTGGTTGAAAGTTGCCCTGAATTAGGTCAGTTTGTCAGACCTAATCCCTATGGAGATCTTTCAATCGACTTTTTTAATCCGGATGCTGTCATGATGCTTAACAAAGCGTTGTTAAAGCACTACTACAATATCAGTCATTGGGGTATGCCTGCCGGTTATTTATGCCCGCCAATCCCAGGCAGAGCCGACTATATCCATCATATTGCCGATTTATTGGGGAGCTGTAATCATAGCAAAATCCCGTCCGGTGATCGAATCAAATGCCTCGATGTTGGAGTTGGAGCCAATTGCGTTTACCCGATTATTGGAGTTGCGGAATATGGCTGGTCATTTGTAGGCTCAGAAATTGATCCTATTGCAGTGGTAGCTGCAAATAAAATAATCGAATTAAATACCGTTTTAGACGGGAAGGTGGAATTAAGACTTCAGGTTAATTCCTGGAATATTTTTGAGGGGGTCATTAAAAAAGAGGAATGTTTTGACCTTACGATTTGTAATCCCCCGTTCCATGCCTCACAAGCCGAGGCTCAATCAGGTACCCTTCGGAAGCTGAATAATCTGACATCCAAAAAGTCAGGTAAAACGATCCTCAATTTTGGCGGGCAACAGGGTGAGTTATGGTGCGAAGGGGGAGAGATCCGATTTGTAAAGGATATGATTTCCCAAAGCAAACATTTTTCGGAATCGTGTTTTTGGTTTTCAACGTTGATTTCAAAGGAATCAAATCTCAATCAGGTCTACCATATCTTAAAAACTGTAGATGCTGCTGAAGTCAAAACCATTCAGATGGGACAGGGGAATAAGATAAGCCGAGTTGTGGCATGGACGTTTCTGACGAAGCAAGAGCAAGAAGAATGGGTCAAAGGGAGGTGGAGATAGCGTACCATAATATTATTCCCTAAACATTTCCATCATTAGATATTTCGGTACACTGTATCTTATTCGAATACATTTTATCCCGGTTCTACAAATAGATTCGAGGCTATATCAAAGGTCTTTTTACCGCAGAGTTACGCAAAGAAGGCGCAAAGTGGCGCAGAGTTATTCTATCGCAATTGAAAACTTTGCGTTTCGAGGAGATTTGCTTCGGGTTTCTCTCTCCGGGATGCAAATTTGGGGTAAAACACATTAAAGTCGAATGAATTAAATTCGGCTTTCTGTTAAATCACTCCGGTGAGCAAGAAAATAAGACAGACTTTCTGCCTAAACACTCCGGAGAGCAATAAGTTTTATGTAAATTGCAGCAAATTACGTTAAAATGGCACCTAACTTTCAGGGATTTATCGATTACGCGAAAAAGCACATTAAGGGGGATGAAAAAGGGGAAGCTCAGATCTTCCTGGATCACTTCTTTCGGGCGCTGGGATATCCGGATGGCTTGAAGGGTGCCGGAGCTGATTGTGAGTTCCGCATGAGGGATGAGAAAGGGGCTACCAAATTTGCCGACCTGGTGTGGAAACCCATCGTTTTAATTGAAATGAAAAAACGGGGGGCCGATTTGGCGATACATTATCAGCAAGCGTTTGACTACTGGGTAAAATTAGTCCCAAACCGGCCACAATATGTAATCCTCTGCAATTTTGATGAATTCTGGATCTACGATTTAAATAAGGTGGTTTACGAACCACTTGAGAAAATCAAAACAATACGGCTAGTTGATCATCAGGAGGCATTTGGTTTCATGCTCCCAAAACCACAGACCCCAATTTTCAATACCAATAAAGAAGATGTAACTAAAAAAGCGGCTTCTTATATCTCTAATATATATCTTTCGTTAAGGGGAAGGCGTATCCCTCCCGAAATCGCTTTGAAATATTGTCTGCAAATGGTTTTAACCCTGTTTGCTGAAGATACTGAATTGTTACCAAGCCACTTTTTTACGGCTATAATAAAAGAGCTTTTAAAAGATGACGTTGTAGGATTAGGGGGTGACAAAGTTCCTAAATCGTACGACCTAATCAGCGGCCTTTTTAATGCGATGAATACGAAAGGGGTAACCGATGGTGGCAGGTTTGAAGGGATTGATTATTTTAATGGTGGTCTTTTCGATAGCGTATCTCCGCTGGAGCTTACGAATCATGAAATTTCAATGATCGATCAGGCGGCCTCCTTTAACTGGAGCCATGTTAATCCGGCCATATTTGGTTCCATCTTTGAGTTTGCGCTCGACAATAAAGAGCGGCATAAACTTGGTGCCCATTATACGCATGAACTGGATATCAAAAAAATCGTAGTACCGGTTATTGTGCAACCCTGGACCGATAAAATAGAGTCCGCCCAAACACTTGACGATTATTTTAACCTGCTCACTGAACTATCACAATTTAAGGTGCTGGACCCGGCCTGCGGAAGCGGGAATTTCCTTTTTGTGGCTTTTAAGGAGATGAAAATTCTTGAAAAGCGGATGCTATCCGAAATGCGCGAAAAATTTAATAAACCTGCCGATGCAAAGCTCATCATTCCGTTTTTGATGAGTTATAAATATGTGACAACGAATCAGTTTTATGGGATCGATATTAAACCTTTTGCTGTGGAACTGGCCAAGGTTACTTTGATGATTGCCAAGGAGCTCACGTGGCTCGGCGCCAAGGAGGACCATGACAATAAATACAAACCGCTGCCGCTCGATAACCTCGACAACAATATCCTATGTGAAGATGCCCTTTTAAATCCTGACGGCACCCAGCGCGAGTGGCCCGAGGCCGATGCGATCATCGGTAACCCGCCGTATCAGAGTAAAAATAAGATGCAGAACGAGTTTGGCGTTGAATATATAGGCAAATTGCATAAAGCCTATCCCGAAGTTCCAGGTCGAGCCGACTTTTGCGCTTACTGGTTTTACAGGGCTCACCAACATTTAAAACCAGATCATTTTGCCGGTTTAGTTGGAACAAACACAATACGACAGAACTATAGCCGTGAAGGGAGTCTCGATTATATTGTAAAGAATAAAGGTACTATTGTCAATGCTGTTTCCTCTGAAAAATGGATGGGGGATGCTGCAGTATTTGTTTCTATTGTAAGTTGGACTAAAGGTCTATTTACCAAGGAGAAAATTTTGTATTATTACAACAACCATAATGAATTATTCAGTTCTGTTTTACCCGTTATCAACAGCAGTCTGAGTTTAAAAACTGATGTTACGCTTGCAACGATTTTAAAATGTAACAGGGAACCCAAAAAGGTATTTCAAGGTCAGACACATGGGCATATCGGTTTTTTATTATCAGCCTCAAAAGCTAAATCAGTATTAAAAGAACATCCGGATTATTCAGATGTTCTAAAGCCATTTTTGATTGGAGATGAGTTGGTTTCAAATATTAATGCTCAACCAGAAAGGTTTGTCATCGACTTTACATACAAAGATATTAATCAGGCTTCAACTTATACCGAGCTATTTAAAAAAATTGAAAAAGAGGTATTACCGGATGTTACACAAAAAGCGAAGGATGAAGAATCGTCTACTACAAAGGCCAATGGAAGGGTGGCTCAATTAAATATGTGGTGGAAAATGTGGCGACGACGTGAAGATATGTTGAATTCAATTTCGCAAATAACCAGATATATTGCGTGTGCCAGGGTAACCCAAAGGCCTATTTTTGAATTTATATCTTCAGAAATTCATCCCAATGATAAAGTCATGTGTTTTGCATTCGAAGATGATTATTCATATGGAATTATACAGTCGGGTATCCATTGGCAATGGTTTACCGAGAAATGCACAACATTGGCGGAAACACCAAATTATAACTCTGCGGCAATCTGGGACACTTTTCCGTGGCCGCAAAACCCAACAGAGAAGCAGGTAGAATCCATAGCAAAGGCTTCGAAGGGTTTGCGGGATGAGCGTAACCGGGTTATGAGTGAGAATAATCAGAGTTTACGCGATATTTACCGGCTGCTTGAAAAGCCGGGCAAAAACAGCATCCGCGATTTGCAGCAGGCGCTCGATAAGGCTGTTCTGGAGGCTTATGGATTCGATCCATCTCTTGATTTATTAGCCCAATTGTTGGAACTTAATCTTCAGGTTGCTGAAAAAGAAGCGAACGGTGAGCAGGTCCAGTCTCCGGGATTACCTCTTTGGTTTAAGGATAAGGAGAGGGTTGTGTCGGAGGATTGTGTAAGGTTTTTAGGATAAAACTGAATTGAACTAAAATTTTTTATAACTTGCGTTAAATAAACAATTAGTAGGTGCTAAACGATAATATTTACATAGATCAGCTTAAAGCCAGATTAAGTGAACTTGATCCATATCTAGTGATACTCTTTGGCTCTTATGCTTATGGTACTCCTGATAAGGAGAGTGATATTGATTTACTGGTTGTAACGAATGACGAATTCATACCTAAAGATTACAACGAACGCATTGAAATTCAATTGTCTGTCAGCAATCAAATCTTTGAGATTGCCAAACAGGTGCCTGTCGATTTAATCGTATATACCATTCCAATGTATAAACGTTTCATCGAACAAAACAGCAACTTCGCCAAAGAGGTATTATTGAAAGGGAAAATTCTTTATGAAGGACACCACGCAACAGTGGCTTAATTTTGATACAATCGAATGGGATAACGAGGCTGACCTGGATCCTGAAACTCTATATTTAGATAGTGTCAGGATCAGTGAAAATTCTGATTTATAAACTTTAAAACTTCAACCCTTGATTGAGTTAAACTTAAAGCAAATAGCCGTTATAGAGAAGTATCTAAAGGGTCAGATATCAGCGTTTCAGACCTCAGAAGAGGACATGATTACCTTTGGAGAAGTAATCAGAAAGGCTGAAAAACTAGTCCAGGAAACCCATGCAGATTGCGGGAATGATCTGATAGTTTGGTTCTATGGAAAATATAAACAGAACCTAAGTTTAAATTAAGCAGTAACGTTCTGATTATTACATTGTAAAATGAATAAAATGAAGATCTCCACCCTTTTCCTAATATTTTCCCTTTTCTTCTTATGGTCCTGCAGCACCAAAACAGAATGGGTATCCACTACCGAAAAGGCTCCATGGCACAATGAAAAAAATCTGCAGGTAAGCAATTCTAAAACAACCCCGGATGTTGAGGTATTTCCGGATTCTACATTGCAGACCATTGACGGGTTCGGCGCCTGTTTTAACGAACTGGGGTGGACATCCTTACAGGAGTTGGGAGAGAATGATCGTCAACGAATTTTCAGCGAATTATTCTCCCCCGGGGTTGGGGCGGGCTTTAATATTTGCAGGATGCCACTTGGTGCAAACGACTTTTCGCGCGACTGGTATTCATATGATGAAACGGAAGGTGATTTTGAACTGAAAAATTTCTCGGTCAATCATGACCTTGAAACATTGGTCCCGTTCATCAAAGCGGCTCAGAAAGAATATCCCGGATTAAAGATCTGGGCATCACCCTGGAGTCCCCCTTCGTGGATGAAATATAACAAACATTACGCCTGCCATATGATCTGGCCCGGTCTGGACGCAAAATTTGATAATCACCTTTCACCAGACAAACAGGGGCGTGAAGGGGTAAATTCTTTTATTCAGGATACCTCTTATTTTAAAGCCTATTCACTTTATTTCTCCAAATTTATAGAATCCTATAAATCACAAGGGATTACCATTTCCGCTGTAATGCCGCAAAATGAATTCAATTCCTGCCAGCCTTTCCCAAGCTGCATCTGGACTGCAGCAAGTCTGGCCACTTTTGTGGGAAAATATCTCGGACCGGCAATGAATAAACAAAATGTTGAAATCATGTTTGGGACAGTGGAACGCCCTGCAGAGGCGCTTGTCGATACCCTTCTGAATGACCCCAATGCCGGGAAGTATATTAAAGGGGTAGGATTTCAATGGGCAGGTAAAGGTGCAATTGGAGGGATCCATACGAGATATCCCGGTCTGAAGCTTTACCAGTCGGAACAGGAGTGCGGCGATGGGAAGAATGACTGGAAATATTGTAACTACACCTGGTCATTGATGAAACACTATTTAAACAGTGGCGCCAATGCCTATATGTACTGGAATCTGTCGTTATTAAAAGGTGGCGTCAGCCGTTGGGGCTGGACACAAAATTCGCTCATTACCGTCGATGCCACCGGCAAAACATTTCAGTATAATCATGAGTATTATCTGATCAAACATTTAAGTCATTATGTGCAACCCGGGGCAAAACTTCTCCGTGTAAAAGGGAAGTTTCAAAACCTTCTGGCATTCCGGAATCCCGATCAGAGTATTGTGGTGGTTGTCCAAAATGATTCACCCGGGGATGTTTCGGTTACTTTTAGAATCGGGGACAAATCAATAACCGCTCCTCTCAAAGGGGAATCTTTTAATTCAATTGTTTTAAATAAGGCACGTTGAGCATTGTTTAATCTTATATTTTAGAGAAAATTTCGGCGTTAAATCGCGTAGGATATACAATTATGATATACCTTTGTGATATAAATATTCCATTCTATGAAAACTGTATCTCTTAAAATAGATGATTCAATCTTCGGTGAGACTGAAAAGATTCTGAGTCAGATGAAAAAGCCCCGAAACAGATATATCAATGAGGCCATTGATTATTACAATAAGGTTCAGAAGAGGGTAATTCTTGAGAAAAAGTTAAGGGAGGAATCAGAACTGGTAAAGACAGATTCAATGTTAGTACTCAGAGAATTTGAATTACTTGGAGATGTTGATTAAACAATTTGAAATATGGACAGCTGATTTGAACCCTCAAATTGGGACAGAACCAGGTAAGACGAGGCCGGTTCTCATTCTACAAACAAACCTGCTTAACAAGATTCCCCATCCTTCAACTATTATTTGCCCGATCACATCTAATGTGCAAAAAGGTTCACTTCTTTTAAGGGTTACAATAAGTAAGAATACTTGTAATCTGCATGAAGATTGTGATATTATGATGGACCAGATGAGAGCAATAGACAATAAACGACTCCTCAGGAAGATTGGTGTATTGCCGCCAAATTTGCAGGAGCTGGTAAAGGGAAATATCAGGATTGTTTTAGATCTCGATTAATTTGATCTTACCTATACATTTCCTACCTTCGCAGCGCCAGTTTAAAGACGAATTTCCAATTCCAATTCAGGATCGGTCTTATGGCAACGATTTCATTCAGTGCTGTTTAATAAATCATAATCAGTTCATCCATGCATATAAAAAAATTCACATTTAATCCGGTTGAAGTAAATGCCATTGTATTATGGGACGAAACGCTGGAGTGTGTAATTATTGACCCCGCCTGTTTTTACCCTTATGAAGAACAGGAACTCAAAACTTTCATTGAAAAAAACAATTTAAAACCGGTCAGGTTACTTAATACCCATGGTCATTTTGACCATTTGATGGGAAATGGATTTGCGGAGAGAACCTGGGGATTGAAGAGCGAGATTCATAAGGAGGACAATTTTCTGGTGGAACAAGCCTCAAATCAGGCTTCGATGTTTGGAATGCCGATGACCAAGCCTCCGTTACCGGGGAATTACTTTGAGGATGGTGATCTGATCACTTTCGGAAATTCAACCTTAAAAGTCATATTTGTTCCTGGTCATTGCCCCGGTGGGGTTGCATTCTATTCAGAAGCTGACAAACTTCTGGTTGGTGGAGACATTCTTTTTTGTGGCTCAGTCGGCCGCACCGATCTTCCGCGCGGAAATCATGCGCAGCTAATCTCCGGAATAAAGGAGAAGCTTATGGTACTTGATCCCGATGTGAAGGTCTATTGCGGCCATGGTCCTGAAACCACAATTGGTGCGGAAAAAAGAAATAATCCGTTTCTAAATTAATAACCTGGTAATTATGGTTATTAATCAAGGTCAATACTTCGGTGTTTTTTCGTATCTGATTCATAATGAATGGGTTGAAATAAGTTGAAATACTTAGAAATATTTCTTTATTTCTAAGTATTTCAATCTGTTACATATTATTGAAATTGAATAGTATTAAAATTTGCCGAACTATTAAATATGGAATAATAGCTTTAATTTTAAGTTTAATCAGCCAGTTGCCAGTTGCCAGCTGCCTTTTTTAAAACGATAATTCTAAAACAAAGATAAATGGCTATAGATAAATTTGTGAGCCGTCATATTGGTCCACGCGAAGAGGATATTCAGGAAATGTTAAAAGTGATTGGTGTAGCCACGCTTGACGAGCTAATTGATCAGACCGTTCCTGCCAATATCCGCCTTGCAAATCCATTAAATCTCCCCAATGGTTTAACGGAAAGGGAGTATTACCGCAAGATCATGAAGCTTGCCAAAAAGAATAAAGTGTTTAATACCTATATCGGAATGGGGTGGTACGACACAATCACTCCTTCGGTTATTCTGCGCAATATTCTTGAAAACCCTGTTTGGTATACCTCCTATACTCCTTACCAGGCTGAGATTTCGCAGGGAAGACTTGAGGCGCTGCTCAATTTCCAGACTATGGTTTGTGAAATGACCGCAATGCCGCTCGCAAACGCCTCCCTGCTTGATGAGGCTACGGCAGCTGCTGAAGCAATGCATATGATGTATGCGCTCCGTTCACGAGCCCAGGAAAAATTGGGTGCAAATGTATGTTTTGTCGACGAACTAATCTGGCCACATACTTTGGATGTATTGATCACGCGTTCAGAACCACTGGGAATTGAGCTTAAAGTAGGCAGTTTTAAAGATGTCGTTATTGATGAGAATTGGTTTGGAGCCATTTTGCAGTATCCAAACTCGAATGGTGAAATTGAGGATTATGCTGCATTTACAAGTGCGGTTCAGGAAAAAGGGTGCAAAGTTTCAGTTGCGACTGACTTACTCGCACTTGCATTGATCACACCACCTGGTGAGTGGGGGGCAGACATCGTTTTCGGATCATCGCAACGTTTTGGGGTCTCAA
Organism: uncultured Bacteroidia bacterium; assembly: GCA_903918045.1. Taxonomy (GTDB): domain Bacteria; phylum Bacteroidota; class Bacteroidia; order Bacteroidales; family Prolixibacteraceae; genus JAAFHB01. Next base: position 5,511 of record CAIXCY010000137.1, on the reverse strand, counting down.
TGGGTTATGGGGGGCCAATAGCTGCCTTCTTTGCAACAAGGGATGAATACAAACGGGATCTTCCTGGAAGGATTATCGGCGTGTCAAAAGATGTTAACGGCAAGACCGCCCTTCGAATGGCGCTTCAAACCCGTGAACAACATATCAAACGGGAAAAAGCTACGTCAAATATCTGTACCGCTCAGGCTCTTCTGGCCACAATGGCAGGAATGTACGCGACCTATCACGGTCCTGAAGGGATAAAGGCAATCGCTGACAGGGTTCATACCATTGCAGCATTACTTTCTGCTGAAATCACTAAACTCGGTTACAATCAGGAGAATACTAATTTCTTCGATACAATACGAATCGATCTGCCCCGTCACGTTAAGCGCGAAGATATTGAATGGCTCTCGATTGACCTTGAGATGAATTTTCGTTATTTCCCCAATGGACAGGTTGGCCTTAGTATTGATGAAACCACCAATATTGAGGATATAAACTGGATTCTGGAGGTCTTTGCCAAGGCTGCGAATAAGCCGATCCCTGTAATTGCCTCAATACCTGAGCATATTACGATTGCTCCTGAATTCATCCGCAAATCGGTATTTCTGAAGCAACATGTTTTCAGTAAATACCGCTCTGAAACAGAGATGGCCCGGTATATTAAGCGATTGGAGAAAAAAGATATCTCACTCGTTCATTCGATGATTTCCCTGGGGTCCTGCACCATGAAGCTGAATGCAGCTACCGAGATGTTGCCACTAAGCTGGATCGAATTTAATGGAATACACCCCTTTGTTCCGAAGAACCAGGCAATGGGTTATCATGAGCTCATGGAGGAATTGCGGCGCGATCTTGCCGAAATAACAGGATTTGCTGATATCTCTTTGCAACCAAATTCAGGAGCAGCAGGTGAATATGCAGGACTACTTGTGATTCGGGAATTTCATAAAAGCAGGGGCGAAGGTCACCGGAATGTGGCATTGATCCCCTCCTCGGCACATGGTACAAACCCTGCAAGCGCCGTAATGGCCGGGATGAAAGTTGTAGTCGTCCCTTGTGATGAACGTGGAAATATTGATGTTGAGGCGCTTAAAGTTAAAGCAGAGGAGTACAAAAATGATCTTTCATGCTTCATGGTAACCTATCCTTCAACGCATGGTGTATTCGAATCTTCAATTACCGAAATGTGCAGCATAATCCACCAATTTGGTGGACAGGTTTATATGGATGGTGCCAATATGAACGCTCAGGTTGGATTAACCAACCCAAGTCGTATTGGAGCCGATGTTTGCCATCTGAATCTTCATAAAACCTTTGCAATTCCACACGGCGGTGGTGGACCAGGCGTCGGACCTATTTGTGTTGCGCAACATCTTGTGGAGTTTTTACCTGCCCATTCTGTTATGAATAATGGCCACATCGGAATTCATGCCGTCTCGGGCGCCCCTTGGGGAAGCGCTTCCGTATTGACAATTACCTATGGCTACATCAAAATGCTTGGCGCCGACGGCCTTACAGAGGCAACCAAAATTGCAATCCTAAATGCCAATTATATTGCAGCAAGACTGAAAGATAATTACGGAATTCTCTATACCGGTGAACAGGGTCGCGTGGGCCATGAAATGATTCTTGAGTGCCGTCATCTGAAAGCATCTTCAGGAATTTCTGAAACTGATATTTCGAAAAGACTAATGGATTACGGTTTTCATGCACCAACTCTATCTTTTCCTGTCCATGGAACGCTGATGGTTGAACCTACAGAGAGTGAATCAAAGGAGGAGCTCGATCGTTTCGTAGATACTATGAATGCAATTTTCGAAGAGATTAAGGAGGTTGAAACCGGTGTTGCGGATAAAGTGGACAATGTTTTGATGAACGCCCCTCATACTGCAGAAATGCTAACTGCCAATGATTGGTCACATTCCTATTCACGTGAGAAGGCTGCCTACCCGCTTAACTGGCTTCGGGAGAATAAATTCTGGGTGCCGGTTGGACGTGTTGACGCCGCCTGGGGCGACCGCAACCTGTTCTGCACCTGCGAACCGTTGGAGAGCTATAAATAGTTGATAATTAAACAGCCCTGACAGGGTTCCAAACCCTGTCAGGGCTAAATAACTTTCTCAATGGTATTATTCCCCAATGCCAAAATTAACCTTGGCCTGAATATCCTGCAAAAACGGACTGACGGATACCACGATCTGGAAACAGTCTTTTACCCAATCGGTCTCAAGGACGGCCTGGAATTTGTTGAAAATAAGGGTAATAAAATAAAATTTTCAGGCTCTGGTATTGCTCTGAATATTGAGTTGGAGGAAAACATCATTGTTAAGGCTTACCGGTTATTAGCCGCCGATTTTAAGATTCCCGGACTTGATATCCACTTGCATAAGGTTATACCCTTTGGCGCCGGACTTGGGGGTGGCTCATCGGATGCTGCTTTCTTACTAAAGGGACTCAATTCGTACTTTGAACTTGGATTAACGGGTGACCAATTAAAGAATTATGCCCTCAAATTAGGTGCAGATTGCTCTTTCTTTATTGAGAACAGGCCAACCTTTGCGACCGGGATAGGTGAGAGGCTTCAGAGCATCGATTTTTCCTTAAAAGGCTTCTTTATGGTCCTTGTAAAACCTCCGTTTGCCGTCGGAACAAAGGAAGCATACGCGGGAATTAAACCTGCAATTCCTCATTTCTCCTTATCCGATTCCATCCGTCAATCCTCCGAAAAGTGGCAGGAGCTAATTGTAAATGATTTTGAAGCGTCTGTATTCCTACACTTTCCGAAGATTGCCCAACTTAAAGTGAAATTACTTGAACATGGAGCAGTCTACGCAGCCATGTCGGGCAGTGGTTCCTCTGTTTTCGGATTGTTTAAAGGTGAGCCTGAAATAAAGGAGGATGATTTTCCAGCTGATTGTTTTATTTGGAAGGAGTTGATCTCTGAATGAAAAGAATTTAAAATGAAAAATCACTATTGTTTGAACGATTTCTTCGCCTTCACTTTCGCTAAATCGGGGTTAATCTATTTGCATTTTCTAATTTGTATCTTGAATTGATCAATTCTTAATATACAATCACCTCATCGGCAAACAGAAATCCCTTCTGTCCGTTTTTTGCAAACACTCTCACATACCGTGCCTTCTCGCCGGAAAGAGTAAACTGGAAATTCTTAAGCGTCAGCACCGTTTGTGTTAGTGGAATATCATTTGTAATTGTTTTTACTTTCCGAAAATCCTTTCCGTTATCAGATAATGAAACTTCCACAAAGTCGGGCATGTATACCCCCGGACCGGTTTGCTGCATAAAGGAGATAGCCAGACTTTTTACTGCATCACTCTTTTCAAGATCAATTGTTACATCCATGTCATTGGACTCAAAACCCTGCCATTGTCCATCGCCGTATGTGAGCGAACCACCGCGGTAACCATTGACAAGTGTCTGCTCTTTTTGTGCAACATAGTTCTTGCTATAGGGTAGATTATACGTGACCTTTTTCCCGATTGCCTTATGAAAATCGACTTCCAGCCTGACTGATTTATCTTTTATTAACCCATTTTCAAAGATAGCGGCAGACACTATTGCCGAACCTGAAACCTCAAAATTTCCTTTGTAAAGGTAAGAAGCAGTGGTTGGTTCAGAACCATCAAGGGTATAATAAATCACCGGATTAAATTGCTCGCTTTTAAAGTTTACCGCAACTTTTTTAGCCTCATTGTCGAATTTTGTACCAACTTCAAGTCGGCTTGAGGGGCGGCAATAGTTCACATTAAGTCGTTGTAACAACCTGTAATGGGACTGCAATCTTGTCTTAAAGTTTTCATAATTGCGATTCCCCTTTTCTGACCAGGTAACTTCGGCCATTGCCGGCAAACGAGGGAAGGCCATATAATCCAGGTGTTCCGTCGTCGGGATAAACTCTGTCCAGATGTTGGCCTGGGCTCCAAGAATGAATTTGGCCCTGGAAGGATCAAGTTCCGCAGGAACAGGTTCATAGGAATAGACATTTTCCACTGTAAGATAACCGCCTATAGCCAGCGGCTGTGTTGCAGGGTCGGCCTGATAATGGTCGAAGTAGCAATAGCTGCCGGGAGTCATCACCACATCATGACCCATATTTGCAGCCGTTATTCCCCCTTGTTCTCCACGCCATGACATCACGGTTGCGGCAGGCGCCAAACCTCCATCAAGAATTTCATCCCATCCCAGAAGTTTTCTTTTTTTTGAGATCAGAAATTGTTCGATCCGGCGTATGCCATAACTCTGAAGTTCAGACTCATTTTTAAGTTTTTCATCTTTGATCCGTTTCTGACATTTTGGGCATGTTTTCCAGGCTGACTGGTCCGCCTCATCACCCCCAACATGGATATATTCGGAAGGAAAGATCGCGATAACCTCAGAAAGTACATTTTTAAGAAAAATAAACGTGGAATCGTTACCCAGACAAAGTTCCCCGTTCTTAAAAGGTTTCCCTGAACATGAAAGATTGGGAAAGACTGCCAGTACTTCGTCTGAATGACCGGGCATTTCTATTTCGGGTATAACTGTAATCCCGCGTTGTTTTGCATAAGCGACTATTTCTCTTGCTTCTGTCTGCGTGTAATAACCTCCGTAACCATTTGGATCTCCCTCCGTGGAGTAATGGCGCGGGCTATCCCACCACTCTTTCCAGGTCCGGTGAGTGCGAAATGCCGTTTTTGAGGTAAGTTCAGGATATTTCTTGATCTCCAGCCTCCATCCCGGACCATCCGTTAGGTGCCAGTGAAACTTATTCATCTTATATAATGACATCAAATCAAGAAAATGCTTAATATAACTTACAGGAAAGAAATTTCGTGATACATCGAGCATCACCCCTCTGTATCCAAAACGTGGGTGGTCATTGATCTCCGCACAGGGTACTTCACCTTTTACGGGTTGAAGCAGAATGAGTTGCAGGAGTGACTGCATTCCATTGATCGCTCCTGTAGTGGTTCGAGCCGAAATAGTGATCTTTCCAGGGGTTATCATAAGCCGGTAACCGGCACTGTCGGCTACAATATCTTTTCCTGCAAGTGAAAACAGAATCTCATTCCCATTAACATTACCTGAAATTGGTGCAAAGGTTTTTAGGTCTGACTGCATTGCAAAAAGAGAGGCTATCCGATCAAATATAGGTTCACTCTTTATTTTGGTAGATCGGTCAATCTTGAAAATTCCGGGTCGCTCTATTACCTGCGAAGGTTGTGGAATTATCGCCACTCTGCTACCTGTTTGCGCTGAAGCGGGGACAATTAATACGGCAAAAAGAAGCGCAATATGATATTTTAATTTTCTCATTATCGGTTATTTTTCAAATTGAAAATTCTGACTCACAAAGTTAATTTTTTCTTTCAGACTGAACTTTGCAATGCCATACTGAATCTGCATTGAAAAGTGATTTTAATTGATTATTATTACCTTTCGGAATACAAACTGGGTGAGAAAACTTTTCGGTCGTTCGTCCACGGAGAAACGATTCAGTTCCTTATAAAGTGAATGTTATTTTGG
>CAIXCY010000136.1 GCA_903918045.1 uncultured Bacteroidia bacterium | reverse complement strand
GTGCCCTTAAGTTATCGGGAGATGAGACCCGAAACATTTTTTATCATGGGTTTGGCTCGCTCATTCTTGAGAAGCTAAGCGACGGCAAGTTAAGCTGGTCGGATAGTACTGCCATTGCGGAGTATTATTACAAAAATGTGTACCAACAGCCTCATTAATGAGACTCCCGGCTTTTCAAATCAACCTTGTTTCAGTATTCAAATTCATCAAAAAACTTAAAAATGAAAAATTTAAAATTAGTTCTCTTTTTCGCACTCCTGCTGATTCTGTTATTACCATTCCAAAGCCACGCACAGGAGGCGACCGGACTGTTTGGTAAAATAGGGAGTTGGCTCACCGGTGGAGTAACCGGGCTTGCAGTTGTGTTTGTTTCGGGAATCCTTGCAAAACATGGATGGACGCAAATTATTAAAATAATTGGGGCCAAAGGAACGGTAATCACGAAGGAGGTCGGGGAACTGTTTGCCGATAGTTCAAAGTTTCTGGCTGTATTGGACCAATCCATTCAAGACGACGGCACTATTAAGCAAAACAGCGTCCGGGAAATCATTGCAGCCGGTAAAGAAGTGATTGCCGAGGGCAAGGATGTGATTATCTCGATTAAGCCCAAAAAAATAATTTAAAAAAACTTGCATTTTAGCCCGACCTAAATTAATAGATCGGGCTTTTTTTGTTTCCTATCCTTCCATTCCCTCCCATCCGTAAAATCACTATTCAAATAATCGATCAATTCCCGGTTTGCCAGATCCACCTCTTTAAAATCATCGACTATATAAATGCCTGATGTCTTTAAATTTTGCTCAACATCTTTATGTCCTAATGCAAGGCTAATAGTATCCTTTGATATACCAATTGATCGCATGATTGAGGCGAAGGAGTGCCGGGAATAATAACTGGTTAGATCAGTTGGTAAAATAAACTTTAACTCTCCCTGAATGACCCCTAAGTTTTCGTTGATCATTCTATTAAAACTTACTTCATCCCCCCACTGGTCGCGTTTTAATCTTGCATGCTTAATCTTATTGGGCTTCCTCTCTAAATTGCAATTATCGGCAAATCGAAGCAAGTATTTTTCTCCCTGATATTTTTCGATGATTTCTTTTGCCTCCTGTTCAATTTTGATATTAAAATATCTACCTGTCTTGCGCCTGTAAAATTGTAACCGGCCACCCACCAGTGCAGATTTAGGCATATAGAATAAATCAATTATATTTATACCTAACAGGTAAATTTGCAGGGTGAAAATATCCCTGGCGAACTGCTCGCGTTTGGTTTTAAAATCATAGTCCCGGATCTGGCGAATAGTATCGACACTTAAATTTCTGTTTGTCGTCTTATCTGTTTTAATCTCAAATTTACGAAAGGGATAATTAAAGATTACAGGGTTGCGGGGATTGGTATTAAATTCATCAATCGCTAAATTATAGATTGCCTTAATATATCTCAGGTATGTAGCAATTGAGTTTACTTTGTGGCCTTCATTCTGGTAGTGGGAAACAAATGATTCTAAAAACCGCTTTGTGATATCGTTAAAGTTCAGTGTTTGCCGGCTGTGATAATTCCTAACCATGGTCAGGGTATTGGCATAATGACGCGCTGAAGGGCTTCTATTGGCTTTTAATTCCAGTATTCGGGTTTCGGTAAACTTAAAAAAGTCAGTCTCAAAAAATTTACTCCCACTTTCCAGAAACTTTTTAATCTCAAGCGCATCGAGGCTTCTGATATTTTCCTCATTGTCAATTAAAGTCTTTTCATGATCTATTAATATTTCAGCTAGTGAGAAATTCTTTTTAGTCGCGTTCGGATCTCCAGTCTTTCCGCCAATTACCCGACCTTTTACTTTGTCCCAAAACTTAGGTTCAACAAAATATTTGGTTTTAATTCTAGCTGCTTTCCCATTTTGCATAATCTGTACATAGACCGGGCATTTGCCATCATCCCGGGGATCAGCTGACTTAATGATTAATTTGATCGTTGCCATGTGTTTAAATTATGTTTGCAAAAATAGTAAGTAAAGGGTAAGTTTTTTAATACTCAACAGTGTTTATATAGGTTTTCTGAGGTGCAAAAAGGTAAGAAGCAGTAAATTTTGACGCAAAAAAAGGGATTAAGAAATATTTTATTCTTGCTTAATCCCTTGATATTAACGCTTTTAAACTTTGAGCCACTAATGGGACTCGAACCCACGACCTGCTCATTACGAATGAGCTGCTCTACCAACTGAGCTAAAGTGGCTGGTATGGTCGGCAAATGTAGTGAAATTGAGTTT
>CAIXCY010000135.1 GCA_903918045.1 uncultured Bacteroidia bacterium | reverse complement strand
TACGTCAAAGAACTCCTGTCTGTTTTAGAACTTAAAAAATCAATAAAATCTTCGCGAAGTGCATAGCCCTGATCCCGGCGGGTGTAGTTCAACACCGACTCATCACTGGGTCTTGCAGACCGCTCAGAGTCCTATTTATTGAGCCTCTGAATTCCCCTGCAAGCTGTTTTTCTCAGGGGATCCGGAACCCGGCAAAGCAGTACCAATAAGTAATGCTGTTGCCAACATTACAGGCAATAGCTGCCTGACACTCTTTATAAATAAGTTTTTATATTTCATAATTGATTTTTATTCGGGTTTGAAATTATGATTCTAATTGTCAACGCGTTATATAACTGATTATTTTACTGCATCAAAGGTCAGAATCAGTGCATGGGTGTTCTTTGGAGCAGCATCAGGAGATAACGACGCAAAACATACCAGCCTCATTGTGTTGTCTGTGATTTCCTGAACAATAACTTTGCGTTCAAAATCCATAAAACCGATAAATTCTGTTCCTGAAAAATCGAGGGTACTTACACCGGGATAGGTTACGACCCCACCAGCTCCGTAAACAGAGGGAACATCGAAATTCTCCTTCTCAATATAAGTAAAAGTAGCATTTGCCTGTGGAGTGTACTTGCAAGTGATAAGGCCATAATCCTTACCACCGGTATTGACGATCCCTGCTCCACCGGTTGTCGCATATGCAAAAACAATTCCTCCGAACGAGGCACCATCAGCTTTTACATCATGATCATATTTCCCGTCAAAATGGAACGTAAAAGTGTCATCATATACTTCAGACATCCCAAATGCCTGACCAAAAATTCCCGGAGAAAGGGATCCGGGACCAGCATCTGAAAGTGATGCATCTGCATTAACAAATTCATCCCCCGAGTAGGATGAGCTTAGTTTCCATTTTTTTCCGGCATAGCCCGCTGCAGTGTTGTCTCCGGTCAGCAGCGAATAAGGCGTCAACGAAACAGCAGCAGTAACTACAGCAGAAGCGGTATCCCCCTTGGCATCGGCACCAATGAGCTTAACCTTGTAATAACCTCCATCTTTATAAATATGGACAGGACTCTTGTCCGTACTTTTTGTGCCGTCTCCAAAATCCCAGCTCCAGGTTGTTGCACGCAAGGTCAGCCCGGTAAATGCAACCTGCTTATCTACAATGCTATAGAAAATACCAACCTGCGGTGGAACAGCCGGTACAGTCTCTTTCTTACACGATTGGAACAGCACCACCAGTCCAACGGCAAAGACTAAGCATAACAAACGTAATTGTTTTCTCATAATTGAATTTATTTAATTGATAGTTATATAATTATTTATTTCTTGTCATAAAAAATAACGGCCGGCATACAGCAAATATTTACTTTTCCAAGCATTAAACTCAAATAATTAAATATCAGAATTCCTATGATAAAAGGCATTATTTGAAATCCGGATGCATTTACATTTTTTAACTTTTGAAATATAAAATTAACTTTCTAGCATAACACAAACAGATAGAAATTTGTTCGTCTTACATAGAATTTTAACTAAATCGTTATAGCAAAAAGAAAATGAATTAGTTTTGATCTTTAACCCTAAAATTGTCTGAAATAATGGAAAATCCAAAAGCGCTTATTCAAGAATTAAAAAGTAGTCTTCTCTGGTCCACACTGCTCACCACCCTGTTTCTTCTTCTCTACGGATCGGTGGGACTGTTCTCTGATGTGGCAATTGCTTTACCTTTTTTCATCCTGTTTTACTACCTGTTTTTTACACTTGGGAAGGGAGAAGCTACCTCTTTATTAAGAAGGTGGATCCATGGCAACCTTTTTAAAGTAATATTATTCCCTGGGATTCTGCTTGGACTTTACTTCTTATATGTCATTATCAACGGACAAAATCCGGTTTTCGGTACACTGGCCCTTGTGCCTTATCTCATTCTTTTCCCGGTATTGCTTTTTGCCACACGCAAAAACCGCGTTCAGAAAATTGACTGGATCGATTTTACCGCATTTGTGATCTACCTCTTACCTACAACTTTTATTGAGGTCAAACCGGCCGGCGATCTCCCATTTAGTGGCGAGAGTTTCGACTCACTTTACCGGATCATCCTGATCCTCTCGGCTGTATATTCATTTGGGATTGTCAGAGGGCTTGGCGATATCGGTTTCTTCCCGATTTTTAACTGGAAATACCTCTGGACTGCAATCTGGGTGTGGGCCGCCTTTTATTTGCTCGTTTTAACCATTGGATACCCGATCCACTTTATCCGATTCGTCGGCCATGAAGTTATTGACCAACAATTACTTAAAAAAATAGCCATCACCTTAATTGCAACTTTCTTTCATACGGCCATTTTTGAAGAATTGTTCTTCCGGGGAATTCTACTTAATATGCTGACCAAACGAATCGGACAGGCCAAAACATGGAAAACTTTCTGGGTTGTTGGACTAATAATTTCAATTCCTGCAGCACTTGTTGTTGGCTATACACTGATAGGGGGAATGCAATGGTTTCCTGCATTCATGACAATCTGCCTCTATGCGGCAGCCTTTTTTCTCGAAAAGTCAAACAGGCATCCGGCGGGTCTCTACACCGGACTAGCAATTACAGCTACGATATTTGGGTTAGTCCATTACCATTCTCATGCAATAATTTATATCGGGTTTGCCTGTGTTGCTGGCTGGGCTTATGGATATACCTATCTTAAGACCAAAAATGTGTTTTACAGCGCAATTGTACATACCCTTGTCAATAGTTCAGTGGTGATCTTTGGACTTGAGTTTATCAAGTAAAAAATATTAAAATTATCATGTAGGAATATGGCAATTACGATAAGAAGATTCTTCGCTGCACTTTGCCATTTTTAAAACCTTTATCATCTCTATTCATTATGTCCAAATCAGCAAGAACCCGTAAAATCCTTAAATATTTCCTGATCATCCTTTCCATATTATCGCTGGTTTACTATTTCGGCTTCGCCTATCCATTTCGTGGCGCTCCATTCAATTCGCAACGCCACGGTAATCCGCCACTCACACCAGCATGGGCGCTCGAATGCTGGCTTTGGGAGGACGATGAAAATACTGCTGCCCGCGTAGATACGCTGCTTGAAGGTTATGCAAGGAATGATGTTCCGGTGCGAACAGTTATCCTGGATAGTCCGTGGACCATGCGATACAACGATTTTGAAATTGACACCTTACTTTATCCTAAACCCAAAGCATGGTTTAAGAAAATCCAGGACCACGGCTACAGGGTTGTTATGTGGATGACCACGATGGTTAACAGTAAAAGCCAGGACACCCGGGTCCGGCAGTCTGAACCCTGGTACAATAGCGCCAAAGAGAAAGGGTACCTCGCGGCTAACGGCGACCAGATAAAGTGGTGGAAGGGGAAGGGCGGATTTATCGACTATACGAATCCCGAGGCTGTAAAATGGTGGCGCGGATTGCAACAAACTGTTTTTGACTATGGAATAGACGGGTGGAAACTGGACGGTACTGCCACAATGTTTTATACCAAACTGGGACCTATTCCCCTTTTCTATAAAATGAGTCACGAAGGACTCATGACTACCCGCAACTATATGGATCATTATTACAGGGATGAATACTTCTATGGATTAACCCGGAACCCTGAGTTTGCGACAATGTCGCGGGCAATCGACCGCTGGTACCATCCCGAGGGATTTGCACCTATTGATGCCTCGCCTGTAAACTGGGTCGGCGATCAAAAGCATTCGTGGGAGTCGACCGGAAAGATAACCGATGAGGATCGCCGGAATAAAGATATTGCAATGGATGGGATCGACGGGATTGAACTCGCGATTCAGAATATTCTGACCAGTGCGAAGCTAGGCTATAATATCATCGGATCCGACGTGGCGGGTTTCTCCGGAAATATCATTCCTCCACGGTTATATATCCGTTGGGCTGAGTTTTCTGCATTCTGCGGCTTATTTCTAAATGGGGGGCATGGGGAAAGGGCATTGTGGAAAAGGACACCTCAGGAGCTCGAAATCATCCGGAAATTTTCGTGGCTTCATACCGAAATGGTGCCGTACATGTATACCTATGTTGTGAGAGCTCATGAGGGTGGAACGCGCCTTCAGAATCCCATTGATGGTAAATATCACTATATGTTTGGTGAAAACCTGCTTGTTGCCCCTATTTATAAAGACGAGCTCCGGAAGAAGATAACCCTTCCAAAAGGAAAATGGAGGTATTTCTTTAACGACAAGGAGGTTATTAAAGGTCCGGCATCCTTTGAACGGGAGTTTCCTTTGGATGAATATCCGGTTTATATCAGGGAAGGGGCTATAATTCCCTTTGATATTAAGCGTGAGTATACAGGGATCGGAGACAGGAATTCGGCGGGATATTTAACTTTACTGATCTATCCGGACGGCAAAAATGATTTTACAGTTTATCATCCGGATAAGTCAGGGAAAACATCTGTTTCTGTTCAGGATGATCCCGACAAAATCAGTATCACGCTGGGAGATGTGCATAAACCACATATCCTTCGAATTAATATGTCAGCTAAACCTACAAGGGTGATACTGGATAATTCGGCACTTTTGGATGCTGTGAATTATAAATTTGATCGGCTCCACAATAAACTGATTATTAAAACAGAAACCTATACTGCCGGGAGATACTCCATTTTTAAATAGTTATTATTCCTTAAACCACAAATTCATCTCCTAATTTCTCTTATTAACTGAATAAAGTCAGTGATTTTCAATAAAAGAGTACTTAGTATTTTAATTATCACTTATTTAGAAAGAATATTTATTGCTTTGGTTTTCATAATTAATTGTAAAACGGGCAAAATATCTTTTTACATTTACAGTCAGTGAACTAATTAAAATCGACCTCTTTATGGAACAAAAACAACGCTCATTTTATGAGGAAGTCCGTGGTGAAGGTACGTCCCGACGGGATTTTCTTAAGTTTTGCACCACAATGGCCGCTTTCTTGGGGCTGGAATCAAGTGGTGTAGGCCAAATTGTTAAAGCGCTTGAGACCAAACCCCGCCTGCCTGTCATTTGGTTTCATTTTCAGGAGTGTACCTGTTGCAGCGAATCATTTATCAGGGCTTCACACCCTATCGTAGCTACGATTGTTTTGGATAAGATCTCTTTGGACTATCAGGAGACGCTGATGGCAGCTTCCGGTTTCCAGGCGGAAGAGGCATACAAAACGGTGATGGCTAAACATCCCGGAGAGTATATTGTAATGGTCGAAGGATCAATTCCGACCGAAAATGAAGCCTATTGCTGCATTGGCGGGCGAAGTGCTCTTCAGATTTTGCAGGAGGCTGCTAAAAATGCAAAGGCTGTTGTTGCATGGGGAAACTGTGCCTCTTCAGGATGTGTTCAGGCTGCAAAACCAAATCCTACAGGCGCCAAACCTGTTCATAAAGTTATAAGTGGCAAGCCGATTATCAATGTTCAAGGATGCCCTCCCATAGCTGATGTTATGGCCGGTGTTGTGGTTCATTTACTTACTTTCGACCGGATTCCACAGCTTGATGAACTTGGAAGGCCTAAAGCTTTTTATTCCCGACGTGTTCATGATACCTGTTATCGCCGTGCTAATTTTGATGCCGGTCTATTTGTAGAGTCGTTCGACGATGAAGGGGCTAAAAAAGGTTATTGTTTATATAAAATGGGTTGTAAAGGTCCGGTTACCTATAACTCCTGCGGTATTATAAAATGGAATGACGGGATTAGTTATCCGATCCAATCGGGTCATCCCTGCATCGGTTGTTCTGAAGAGGGGTTCTGGGATAATGGTCCGATCTACCAGCATCTTCCAAGCATTAAGGGATTTGGGATCGAAACTACCGCTGACAAGGTTGGGCTCGGACTGGGTATTGCGACAGCTGTCGGAGTTGCAGGCCATGCCATTGTAACCAATATCAGAAAACACAAGGAGTTATCCAATACTCCTGAGACAAGTTCCGAAATTGAAAACCCTAAAGTTTAATTGCCATGGCTGAAAGAATCGTTATAGATCCAATTACCCGGATTGAAGGTCACTTGCGGGTTGAAATTGAAGTGAACAATGGAATAATCACCGATGCCTTTA
>CAIXCY010000134.1 GCA_903918045.1 uncultured Bacteroidia bacterium | reverse complement strand
CCGGTGTCACTGATCCGAAACTCAATATATTTTTTGGAAAAAGGGGCTGATGTTATCCTTATCTGCCCATCCGAAGTTGTAAACTTAATGGCATTGGATAATAAATTTCGGAAAAGGGATTCGATCATATTGTCATCTGCATAGACCTCAGTATCCTCCGGAATTTGGCAGTCAATTGTAATCCTCTTTTTTGCGGCGCTCTCACGGACAGAAGAGAGACTTTGGTCAATTCTGGGACCAAGAAGGCAAGACTTTGGCGCAAAGACAGACATTCCCCTTTCCATTCGGGACCATTCAAGCAAATTTCCCAGAAGTTGGTTAAGATTATTCGCTCCGTTTTTCATCATCATAACCATCTTATGGATCTCGTCAAAGGTCATTCCCGACAAACTCTCTGCCATTAATTCAGTCAGACCTAAAAATCCATTGAACGGACTTCGAAGATCATGTGCAATAATTGAAAAAAAACGGTCTTTTTCGGCATTGACTCTTTGAAGTTCGATGTTTTTTCGGATTACCTCCGCTTCAGCCCGTTTCCGATCTGAAATATCTATCGCTGCTACAAGACATTTATCACGATCTTCTGAAATAATTCCGGTAAGGGATAGCTCGACTGGGGAATTACCATTTTCGGGGCTTAGGGTAACATCACACGAAGCCTTGCAACCGCTCTGAAACACGCAATCGATAAAATGATTAAACTCAATCCTGGAATCTTCTGTTACAAAAAATCCAAATAAGCTATTACGCAACTTGATCCGGTCTTTTCCAAATAGTTTTGATCCATAAAGATTTAAGTCGATAATTGCCCCTTCCCTGGAAAGGGTAAAATAGCCCGCTGGTGAAAAATCGTATAACTGTGTATATTTATCCGCCAATGCTTCATTTTGCTCTTTGGCATGCTGAAGCTCAAGGTTCTGTAATTCAAGCTCTATCTGATGCACTTCAAGCTCGTATATAACCCGTTTTGTTTCTGCATCGCGTAAGCCACGTCCTTCCCCGGAACTTATAACATTTACAGCAGAATGATCAGACTGTCTCTTTTTCAGCAATTTCTCAGCCTTTTGGCGAAGGACACCCTTGTTAATTTGCCCGGTCACAGGAATTTTATCTTCCAATCCCTCTTGAGTTAGCTTTGGTAATCTTAGTTTTCGACTTTGCATTGCCATGTAATTTTCTGATTTTCAGGAAGGGCAATTTGTATTAGTGTAAATTAATACAAAAAAATCAGAAATGCAAATCGCGAAGAGAAAAGTTTATCGTATTATTACTCTTTCTCGAATAACATTTTTCCTGCTCCACAAATTGGACAGGTCCAGTCATCAGGCAAATCCAGGAAGGAGGTTCCAGGAATAATACCAGTAATCGGATCTCCTTTCTCCTCCTCATATTCATAATGGCATAATTGACATTGCCAGACATCCATTTGCTTTTTCTGGTCAGCAAAAAGAGCTTCAACATTTGCCTTCTCAATATAAGTCGGTGCATTTTTAGGGGAGTATCCTTTTAAAACCTCACGATAGTAATTGTATGTCAAGCTCTTGGTTTTCTCCTCAATGGAGCCATTGTCGATAACCTCTCCAATAAAAACAACATGTGTTCCCACCTCATAGGAGCCCGTGACTTTGCATTCAAACCAGGCCACTGACGAATCTGTCACAATGGGACTTCCTGTTTTTCCCGTAAAGTAGTTGACCCCGGAAAATTTGTCGAAATCACGTCCACTTTTATAGCCGAAATTTCCAATTAATGCCGGATTCGCCTTTTCACTTAAGACGGAAAATCCAAAAACACCGCTCTCCTTAATTAATCCCGTTGTATAATTATCCTTATTGCAACTGATTGCAAATTGAGGAGGAGTTGCTGTCACCTGGAAAAGAGTATTGGCGATATAGCCACCCATTTTATTGCCGGATTTTGTGGTAACGATATATAATCCATAACTTATTTTAAAGTAGGTTTCAAAGCTCATGCTTGCAAGTATTGGTGAGTAATGGTGTAAAAATATTGAAAATAGCGTTATAAAATAAGATTTGGAATAAAATAATTTCAATATTTTATATAACATATATTTTTACATGTTTATCAAATTTATTTTCAACATATTTTTATATTCTTATATATCTCATTGTATTACTTGCATTTAAATATCAGGTTAACTTAAACTCATCACTTTTCGGGAAATTATTTTTACATCGTTATTGATTTTTCACAACTTAATTTGAACAAAACTTTATTTGTAATTGTTCTAAATAATAGCAGCTTAAACTCGATTATCATTAGCCAGATTATTTCCATGCCCTGGCATGGTGATAAAGTTAAACCTAAGAAAGGAGGGAACAATGAAGACTTTTGCAAAAGCTAACCGTGGTGCACAGTTTTGTCTTATAAGTCAGCTTTAGGAGGTGCCAACCTCTGACTGAGCATCGGAACCCCAATGAATATGTGAAATATTAAACTGTTTGAAGGGGTTAATAATCAACGTTGCTCTAAATCCGGATAGATTCCGGGACCTATTCATCTTAAACTACAATTCTCACAAAACATTCTTAATATGAAAACAATTTTGACATTGGTTTTGGTGGCATTGATCACCTTTGGAACAAAAGCGCAGGAAAAAGAATCGTCACTTTATCTATTATTTGAGTTTATGCATGTTGATGGTACAAATACCGTAGATTACTGGCCTGTCGAAGATTTTTGGTCGGGAATACACAAGCAACGTGTTGCAGATAAGAGTATTCTGGGATGGGATTTGTGGACTCTGACGCCATCCGGAACGCAGCAGGGCTCACAGTATTTTACGGTAACCCTTTTTTCAAGTCTGGAGAATATGATGAACGCCACCACAGGAATGGATGTTATGGCATACGCGAAAAAAGCTTATCCCAAAATGTCTGAAAAAGAGCTGATTGCAATGTTTGATAAAACCGGAAAATCCAGAACTTTTGCCAATCAGGTTTTATTAAAGCAGGTCGATAAAACAAAAGAGGATTTTACAATGAAGGTAGGAACAATGGCTACCTTAGACATTATGAAACAGCTTGATGACAGTTACGAAAAAGCTGAATCAGAAATCTTTAAACCGTGGCACCAGGAGATGGTTACGAAAGGGAAAAAAGGGAGCTGGCAATTATTAAGAACTATTTTACCTGCAGGAAGT
>CAIXCY010000133.1 GCA_903918045.1 uncultured Bacteroidia bacterium | reverse complement strand
TCGACGCTGGACAGAATAAAAAAAGGATTCTGACCATGCTCTCCCAGGGGCGCGAAATCACCGATTTTGCTACTCCCATCAAAACGGATGATACCATTTTCCGTCTGGCAAATGCCACCTTCCGCACGTTGGTACAACCGTTCCAGAAAACCTTCACCCAAAAGGGAGGTGTTGAAATTGTGCCGAATGAAATCCGTCAGTACCGTTTTAAGATTGATGATGAATTCATGCCGGATGAACTTTACGCAACATGGCTGGGCTTTTTGACCCAGAAAAGTGTTGACCGCAAAGACTGGCCTTTTGTTAAATGGCTCATCGAGGTCTATTATGCCCGGCAGATCGATCAGGACATGGAACTGAACGAGTATTACAAAGGTATCTATGCTGCACCCGTTTCCGGTACTGCCGGTGCAGACGGAACAGGTATGAACGGTCTGAAAAAACAAATTCAGGCTGGCGTTGATGCGCTCAAGATCAATTCGATCAATTTGGGGGCCCTGGATAAGACAACCATCTTTGATCAGGTCGAATCATTCACTGACTCCATAGCAGAAGTTTATCAGGGGATCAAGATGAACGTATTTATGAGCCGGTACTGGTACAAAAAGTACATGCAGGATAAACGTGCCCAGGGTTTTTACCAGCGGACTTCTGACAAGGACATCGATGGCAAAATCGATTTCACACCATTGGATGTGAAGCCACTTGCCTGCATGGTTGGTACCAGCGATATTTTCTGCACACCCGTAGAAAACTTCATCCATATCTCTCCGGCAACGCTAACCAAAAACCAGTTTAAACTCGAAGAGGCCAAACGTGCTGTTGCCGTGATGGCAGACTGGAGCGAAGGGCTGGGTTTTGGAATCAACGAAGCGGTGTGGACCAATATCCGTCCGACAGTTTAATAATTCAACACAATCTCCGATCAATGTCCAATTAGCTCAATGACCGGAGGTTCTTTTTATCAATTTTTAATATAAAGACCTGTCATGATAGATTTTACAGATATTGACAAGAATCTCCCAAACGGAGAGAATATGGGCGGGATCACCCAAAAGGTGTATTTTGGATATCATGCCGATGTGGCAACGTTCCCACCCAAGCCGGTAGCACCTGCCACGCTGGAAACAGCTGCGGCGCTTACAGGTGACCTGACCATGAAAGCCGGAAAACGAATGTTTGAAATGTACTTAACCGACGATACAGGAGAATTCAAAATTGATCCGGTCGGAGAAGTCGATGGAAAATCATTTGTTTCACACCTGACGCTATTCCATCCGGGACTGCAAAAGAAGATCATTGGGTTTATGAATGCAGCCAAAAACGAGAACCTTGTCTTTATCGTTGTTGACAGCAACGACAATAAGTTTCTGATGGGTGATGCACTTCGTCCGGCAGTATATGCCGGCTCACCCGATGGTGGCGGTACCGGAAAAACAACCGCTTCCCGGGCGGGGATGTCAGCTGAGTTCACCTATAAAACGGCGAACATTTACCTCTATGAGGGAAATATTCCGCTTACAGAAGCGACAGTTTAATAGTTGAAATTTATGTGGAAACGTTACTTCAAATTCATAAAGCTCAAACCGGGCAAGGTAGTAACCGCCCAATTTGGCGAGATTGATTTCAGTGCCGACAATAAATAGGACTCTGAGCGGTCTGCAAGACCCAGTGATGAGTCGGTGTTGAACTACACCCGCCGGGATCAGGGCTATGCACTTCGCGAAGATTTTATTGATTTTTTAAGTTCTAAAACAGACAGGAGTTCTTTGACGT
>CAIXCY010000132.1 GCA_903918045.1 uncultured Bacteroidia bacterium | reverse complement strand
TCGCGGCATATCCTCAGTCGTACCTCCTTCCGGTATTCCACGTTTCTTGACAACCCCTCCGAGCTCCCCTGAACAGAAGAGCATGTAATTTTTAACTTTTAAATTTTTTAGCCATGAAAACGCTCTCAAATCAGGAAATCAACGATGAAGAAAACCCATCTTCAATTTTCGGTAATCCAATGAACCTGGAGAATGATTGTCTCAAGATCTGGGAAAATGAAAATGACCTCTCATTCGATGAATTAATCGCTGAAGAAGTTGCACAGATCCTCTTCTCAGAATACATGAGTTACCTCGACCGGTGGAACTAACTTATACCACTAATATTTAGCCTCTTCGGGGGCTTTTTTTATGGTCATTTCATTCCCTTATTTCTCTTTTTTCTGAGAAAGTTTCCTTTTACACTCAAATAAACGACAAATTTATTGATCGTCGGCCGGAACTGTCAAGGGCCGTCCGGCGCCGCTATTCCTCGCATTTGCGCAGCGCCTCCCGGCACTTCGTGCTTGTTCACTTTCCCAACCGGACAATGAGCGGTGTCGAATTGCCGGTTGAGAAACTGACATGCGCCCTTGACAGAATCCGCCCGGCTCAATATTGGGGTCCTTTATTTCAGTGTAAACGGCAGTGCCAGAAGCCAAAACAAATCCGCAGGCCCTATGTTTGTAAAATGAAGCATAAGCTTAGAATATTAGTTATTTTTAATTTCCACATTATAAACAATTAAAAACTAAACTTATGCTTACACAAAGTAACAAAATTGATTTTAATGGCCAACATATTTATGCTGGTATTGATGCTCATTTAAGAAGTTGGAATGTTACGATTATGACAGAGGAGCTGATCATTAAAACTTTTTCACAGAATCCCAGTCCGGAAATTTTACATCAATTTCTGACTAGGAACTTTCCTAATGCAATTTACCACACGGCCTATGAAGCTGGCTTTTGTGGATACTGGATTCATAACCGGCTTTCTGCCTTGGGCGTTGATTCAATTGTTGTTAACCCTGCCGATATCCCAACAACGGATAAAGAAAAAGTTAACAAAACGGACCAGCGTGACAACAAGAAAATAGCAAGATCTTTACGCAGCGGTCATTTAAAGGGGATATATGTACCATCGCCAAAAACACTTGAAGACAGAAACTTATTGCGCACACGCGGAGTTTTTGTCCGTGACTTAACCAGAAACAAAAACCGGATAAAATCTTTCTTATACTTTCATGGGATTGAAATACCGGAAAGATTTAAAAGTAAAAGCACGCATTGGTCCAAACGATTTATGAACTGGCTAAAGAGTGTAGAACTGTCAGAAAAGAGTGCTCAAAAATCATTAAATCTTATCATAGAGTCAAGTGCGAATTTGCGATTAACCATATTAGGAGCAACCGTTGAAATCAAGGAATTATCTCAAAGTGAAGCTTATTCTGGTCAAGTCCCTATAGTAAATGGAGGTGATCCATCCTTGGTCCATTGGAAAGATTCTGTCGGCTCATCGCCTTTATCTTTAATAAATCTTCATAATTTACGACCTGAGATTAGTCGCCAGCTTAAATACTGACAATGATTTTAAGAGCGGCCAAAACAAAGCGGATTTGGAACTTAATTAAAAATTTGTGTCCAATTAATTAAATCGATTGAAAAATCAGCTCAATTTTTATCCCGTTTAATTATCATTTAGCCATTTTACGCGTTTTGGGGATTTGGAAAAATTAACAAAATTCTTTCCCTATTCTTTCCCTTTAAATGAAGAAACCTGCTGATTATCAGCAGGTTTCAATCAACAATCGTACCCGGGGCGGG
>CAIXCY010000131.1 GCA_903918045.1 uncultured Bacteroidia bacterium | reverse complement strand
CCTTTATTTCTGCGGGAATGACTCCAAAAACGTTGAGGGACTAAAAGACACAGAACCACGAAGGGTTGCTCTTTACTCGCTGACCATTGCCCTGATCAGAGCCTATGCCAATGTTGCCGACGATATGAAGGGTGCCGGGTATTCGGATAAGCAGGCTGAAAGTATCAAGGGTGACCTGACTCATTTTGAGAACCTCCGGAAAGAGATTCAACTTGCAAGTGGCGATTATATTGATCTTAAACAATACGAGCCAGCCATGCGCCATTTAATTGACAGTTACATTGGTGCCGACGAGAGCAGGATACTTGCCAATTTTGACGAAATGAGCCTGGTTGATCTGTTGGTTAATCATGGGGAAGGTGCATTAGAGAAAATGCCTGACAGTATTAGGAAGAACCAGGAGGCGATGGCAGAGACTATTGAGAACAATTTACGAAGGGTTATCATTGAAGACAGTCCAACGAATCCTGTTTACTATGAAAAAATGAGTGTGTTGCTCAGTGAACTGATCCGATTGAGAAAAGAAGAGACACTTGAATATGAGAAGTACCTGAAAGAGATTATCGCACTCTCAGCAAAAATAAAGAAGCCCGCTAGTACAGGAGCTTATCCTGTCTCTCTGGATACTCCAGCCAAACAGAATCTTTATGATAACCTCGGAAAAAATGAGGTCTTGACGGTTGATATGGATCAAAAAATAAGACTCACAAAGCGTGATGGCTGGCGTGATCATAAAATAAAATTAAAAGAGGTGAAATATGCGATTCAGGAGATACTTGACAAGCATGAAGTGAGTGAACCTGATGCGGAGAGTTTGCTTAACCTGGTGAAAAATCAAAAGGAATATTAGATGGAGCAGATAATGATCAGCGACATCATTATTGATGTAGTCAGAAAGGACATAAAGAATATACATCTAGCGGTTTATCCACCTACAGGTAGGGTAAGACTTGCAGCTCCACTTCAGGTAAGTGAAGATGCCATCCGTTTGTTTGCAGTATCAAAATTAGCCTGGATCAAACGAAATCAACGTAAGTTTGAGGGACAGGAACGAATCACTCCAAGAGAATTCCTGAACAGGGAAAGTCACTACTTCATGGGTGAGAGGTATTTATTGAATATTATTGAAGCTGAGGCACCACCTAAGGTTATCCTGAAGAACAAGACTTATATCGATCTTTTCGTCAGACCCGGGACCCCCACTGCGAAAAGGCTTGAGATCATGAATGAGTGGTATCGGATACAATTAAAGAAATTGATACCGGACCTGATTGAGAAGTGGGAAAAGATGCTCGGTGTGGAGGTTGACGAATGGCAGGTGAAGCAGATGAAAACCAAGTGGGGATCATGTAACATTGAGCAGAAGCGGATATGGATTAACCTGGAACTGGCGAAGAAACCTGAGCATTGCCTGGAATACATCATCGTACATGAAATGATCCATCTGCTTGAGCGACATCATAACGATCGGTTCCATCATCATCTTGAGACCCTTCTTCCGAATTGGAGGCAATTAAAGGATGAACTGAATCAGTTGCCGGTGAGTCATGCGGAGTGGGATTACTGAGCTTTGGGAAACGAGTTTTTGATTTAGTGGGACAAATATGGGACAAATCACCCAAACAAAAAACCGATAACATTGAATATCAACGCTATCGGTTTTTAAATTGAGGTCGGTGGCGGACATCAAAATCTAATTTATAGCTGTTTATTTTACTTCTTTGAAAACATTAAATATCAATAAATCAATAAAATAGATTAAAAGTAAATTATATAGATAAAGATAAATAAAAGATTTACGGGGAAGATACGGGGAAGGGAATTTTAAATGATTATCTTTGATGTGTCACCAACAAACCAAAGATTATGCCAACCGTTAAATTTGTCGTTAAGTCCATAAAGGAAGAACAACCCGCTATTATTTATTTGAGGTATCGGGACACCACGAATGATATTTATGTGCAGACCCCGGAAAGGATATTTCCGAAATATTGGAATAACAAATCCCAGGCGTTTAGAAAAGTTGAAACATTTGATTCTGAATTTACAGAGGAGGAAAAGATAAATATTGAGGAGAAGTTCCATAATTTGAAATTCTCGCTACTGAAGGAAATAAATAATTTAGGCGGGAAAAGAGTTACTCGGAATTGGTTAGAATCATTTGTTGATAAATCCTACCGAAAGAAAAGACCAAAATCAGAACCCGAAACCCTTATTCAATACCTTCGCCGGTTTATCGTTGAGGCGACAAACGGAACCCGATTAACGGAGGAAGATAGCAGTCGTTACCGAAATTCAACAATAAAGAACTATTTGAGTTTTGAAGT
>CAIXCY010000130.1 GCA_903918045.1 uncultured Bacteroidia bacterium | reverse complement strand
CCCCTTGTTGGTCCAGTCACCCGAGACGGTTAGTGTATTTGCTCCCGTGAAAGATAGGGATGCCCCGGTATTTATTGTAATGCTTTTCGCATATTTAAAAATTCCATCGGCTTTTATGGCTGGTTGTATGATCCCAACTCCGGCATTGATGATAACATCGGTTGATGCATCCGGTACAGCTGCCTGATCACACCAGTTGTTTTTATCATTCCAGTCATCGGTTAACCCAAGCCAGGTGCCGGTAGTACATGAGCTTACCTTGAGTTTACCAGTTGATGTACCGTCAAAGTAGGTGTCGTTCGTGTTTCCGGCTCCGGATAGTGCTGAACCCCAAATTCCGGAGTTGTAAGTACCTAACGGATTTAGGTCCAGCTGGAAAGCATTCGACGTGGTTCCGTTCGGTAATTTGGCGACCCCTCCGGTCGAACTGTCAATAGTGAATAATCCGCCAACGGTTGTTACATTAGAAAATGTTTTTAACCCTCCCGAAAGGGTGAGGTTATTAAATGTTGAAGCAGTTGAAGAGATTGCCTGCGTAGTGCCTCCAAGGATCACCGTTCCTGTTCCTGGTGTGAAGACGGTGCTTGTCCCGGTCCAATCTGCACTGGCATTAAGTGTCGCTGAATTTCCAAATAATGAACCCGTATTTAACGCTACATTGCCGGTAAAGTGGTGGTTTCCTGAGCCAAGATCGAGGGTCCCCGATCCTGAACCTGCAATTGTTAACGCACCACCACTCATATCCCCCGTAAAGGTGGCCGTCCCCGCACTCTTGCCCAGCGTGACGGGTCCCGTGGTTGTAAAACCGGCAATGTTTTGCGCAACGGCACCCGTTAAGGCGATACCTCCTGTTCCGCTTGTTATTGATCCAGCAATAATAAGATTACCTCCAAGTGATAAAAGATTGGCTCCCGGTGCAAAGGTCCCGTTAACTGTCAATGGTATATTATCCGCTAATCCCTTTGCTACTCCCAGGATGATCGGACCGGAACCTGCTTCAATTGTAATCCCATTTGCTGCGGCAAACGGAGAGACCCACTCTGCCCCCACGGTCTGGGTTCCCGGATTCTTATAATGTAGTGAGGCTGTTACCTGAGTATAGGCCGGTGCGTTATTTACAGTTGCTGTTCCATCCATTGTAAGTTTATTGTTTACAATAGTTGTTACAGGTGTAATGCTCTTTAACCCGGATCCTGATAACGTCAAATTATCATAAGTTGTAACCTTTACTGTTTGCGCTGTTCCGGTGTAATTTACAATATTACCAATGTTTGTTGTCGCATTTAAGTTTGTTATAGTCGCAGTACCTCCTAAATTTAACACCCCTGTTACTCCCTGAGTTAATGTACCTGCACCAGTAAGGGCAGAAGTAACCGCAAGGGTTGCGTTATTCGTATATGTTCCCGTGAAGGCTGCGTTTGGAATTGTCGTAGTCGTAGATCCTCCTAACGTTTTACCTGTTCCACTGAACGTATGAACACCTGTATTCGAGGTGGTTGTATAGGTAGTTCCGTTGTTGGTGAGGCTTCCGGCAATGGCATAAGGCGCAACTGCGCTTTCTGTCCAGGCCGCACCGCTGTTCAGCGTAATGTCGCCGGTGAATGTTTTTGTGGCTGTACTGTTATCAGTGTATGCACCTGTTATTGAAGTTGTTCCCGTTACCGTCAGGGCATAGTTCGCCCCAAGAGTTAGCGTTGTCCCGGCATCGGTAGTCAGATTATGCCCGATCGTGGTTGCCACTCCGGTTGTTACCGCACCTGAACCTGTGATTGAAACATCATAAAACGTGGTTGGTGAGGTTCCGCCGATGGTTGATGGACCGTTAAAGGTTACAGTACCAAAGGTTCCCGGTGTGAAAGTGCCACCCTTGTTAGTCCAGTTTCCACTAACGGTTAACGTATTTGCACCGGTTATAAATGCCAGTGCTGCTCCCGAATTGATCGTAATACTTTTGGCTACTTTCGGTATGCCATCATTTTTTATATTAGCTACAAACGTACCCGCAATTATAACATCTGTTGTTGATTTTGGCACCCAGCCACAAGCCCAGCTAGTCGGATCTTCCCAGTCATCAGTGCCTATTCCAGTCCATGTTCCGGGAACGCAGGAACCTGCATAAAGTACCCCTGCGCTTGCGGCAAAATAGGTTGGGTCTACGGTTGGGGCAGTTGTTCCTGCTTCAACAGTAGCACCTGTTCCACCGAATATACCTGTTGTCGGGGTAACCGCATCACGGACTAGGGTACCTGCAGTATGTGTGAATGAACCAAGATTAGCTATAGCTGGTGTGTTAATCGTCAGGGTTCCGTTAAGTGCCACTCCAATATCTGTTTTCGCACTGAATGTCTTTGTCCCGCTTCCCGATAGTGTAAGATTTCGGTAGTTGGTAGGATAAATTGCCTGATCTCCGGCCAGGTTATAGTTTACTGTATTTGAATTCAAACTTGCATTTAGGGTCGATATTGTAGGGGAACCTGCAAAACCGATGTTTAGTGTTGAGCCGATCCCCTGGATCAGAGAACCCAGACCAGATAGCGCAGTTGAGGCAGTTATAGTACCGTTGTTGGTCAGGGTAATTCCTGTGGCAACAGTGAGGAGGGTACTGGATGTTATCGTTCCTCCATTTGTAAAGGCACTGTTCACAGTAAGTGTAGGAGCGGTTATCGTTCCGCTGTTTGTAAAGGTACCGCCTGCTGCTGTAAAGGCAGTTCCTGTTGTTATGGTGCCTGTTGCGCCATTTGTAAATGTATTGCTTGCAGTAAGTGCCGTTAATGAAGTTAATGCCCCATTGTTTGTATAGGAGGAGGTTCCGGAGAAGGTAGCCGAAGGTATAACATTTGTCCCGGTGATAGTTTTTCCTGCCCCGGTAAAGGTATGCAATCCTGTACTTGCGGTGTAGGTTCCCGTGCTTGTGAGATTTCCTGCAATGTTAACTATGGCGGCACCATATTCAGTCAGAGTCCCGGTTGTATTGATCGTTACATCCGATCCAAATCCAAGTTGGGCAGCCGCGCTTTCGGTGAATGATGCGCCGTTGGCAATGGTCACGGCACCTGTAAATGTTTTGGTTCCCGTGGCATTGTTGATCGCCAAAGTTCCGCTGGTTCCTCCACCAACGGTGGTTGTCCCGCCAATGGATACTGCGCCTGTCCCGGCAGTAAAGGTTGTCCCGTCACCAATAGTCAGTGTGCCGGTAGTTGTATTGGTAAGGGTCAGATTTGCTCCGGTGGTGAGCGATGAGGTTCCGGCTAACGAAATATTGCCTGCAGTTAGTGTCAGGTTTGCGCCGGTTGTTAGTGCGGCGCTTCCGCTAAGTGTGACATTTCCGGTTGCGAGGGTTATTGATGATGCAGTTGTAGCTGTTGCGCTGCCGCTCATGGAGAGGCTTCCGGCAATTGAACCAACTCCGGTCAGCGTTTTAGCGCCACTTCCCGATAGGGTAAGATTTCCATAGGTCAAAGCGGTGACTGTCTGAATAGCTCCGTTGTAATTAACGGTACTGGCAGCATTTAAAACGTTAGGTGTGAAACTGGACGGGAACGATCCTCCGGTAAGTAAAGTTCCTGTACTTGTAATGGTTAAGGAGTCGTTTCCACTAATTGTGTATGAAGCGTTACTTGCATCGAGTTGACCGATAATTTTTAATTTATGAAGAATCCCCGTGTTTTGGTCCAGAGTAACCGGGGCACCCGAGGCAATTACGACATTACTTCCTGCAGGAGGAACTGTACCCTGATCCCAGGTAGTTCCAAGGCTCCAGTTTGGCAAAAGTGGAGAGGCCGGGACAACAGAAGTATATGGTTTTGGCCGCAGGGCAAGTAAGATTGCACCGTTAAATGAGGTAACAGGAGTTACAGTAGCTGCACCAGTTCCCCCAGGAGAACTTTGAACCTTAATTGCTGCACCAACGAAAGGTGTATTTGCAACGCCAGAACCATTATCACATATTTCGGTTAATGCACCTAGTACTGCAGGTACCCAGGAATTGTCGGTCCAGCTTGCATTGGCAGTGGTAGTTGTTGTGCCGATACCCATTCCGCACATAAGAACCATGGTATTGGCGGTAACAGGTGAAATCGACGCAGCACTTCCTGTTGCAACAGGAGTTGCGGTTGTTCCGGATGTTGCAATACTTCCAGGCGTAATATCAAAAGGCCCACCATATGTACCATCAGCTTTTAAGCTTCCGGTGGCATCTACTCCGGTGAAGGCCATAATGGATCCTCTCGTTACTGTTGAACTGGCTGTTGCAAAAGTATAGTTTGCCGTGACGGTATCCGCAGGAGCAGCTATAACGCGGTATAATATTGTGCCTGCGCCGGTACCACTTCCCCCACCTAATCTTGAAGTAGCCACCTGTGTCCACCCTGAAAGTGTGGCAGCCGGAGGTGTACTGGTACTGCGATAGGTCGAAACAATAGCGATCATCACATCACCAACTTTCATTCCTATGGGTTTTGAGATAGCTCCGGTGGAGGCTGTTCCTGCATTTGTTTGTGTTGTACCTACCTGCTTGATAATACCATAGGATTCAGGTATTCCCAAAAGCAATATTCCGATAGTCATTAATATGGCCATCGCCTTTACTGAACTAAGGAATTTCAAGAACAGATTAGTCTTTCGGGATGCGGGAGTGTTAATATTTTTCATGGTCATAGCGTGTAATGATGATAGGTTAAAGGATTCACCAGCGTAGGTAGCGCCGGCAGAAATCGGTTTCAGGACATTGGAACAGGCAGAGGTTTTCATAAGCTTTTA
Organism: uncultured Bacteroidia bacterium; assembly: GCA_903918045.1. GTDB lineage: Bacteria > Bacteroidota > Bacteroidia > Bacteroidales > Prolixibacteraceae > JAAFHB01. The sequence continues at coordinate 42,386 of CAIXCY010000130.1, read as the reverse complement.
ATATTTTCAAGTAAGCAGATTCGGTAACAGCTATAAATAATTATACTCCTCTATTAGATCGAAATCCAAAACAAGGAGTAGCATAAAATGAATTCTAATTTTCAAACTATTTACGGGCTTTTCATAAGTCAGTAAACGCAACATGCAGTCAATTAGCAGTTTCGTAAATCCGAAATCGCCAGGTGATAATTTTTGTAATTAAGCTGATCTACATTAAATTACTATTAAATTTGAATTCTTAACGATTATTACTCTTAATTAACATTCAGCTTTAACAAAGGTTCCGACAAATTTATTGAAATTTTTCCTAAAAAGCGCGGATTTATCCGGGATGTTTGGTCCGGGCTTCGCGTTTTATTTTTCAGAATAAAAATATTTTCCTGAATATTTTGACAACTGTATCGTTTTTACGAACAGACGAGGTGAATTATTTAACAGGTGTAATGAAATTTGACAAAAACTATTTTTTTTGTTTTTTCGAAAAGGTTAAATGTTTAATGTTTTTTTTCCAACGGGTGACCTGGGATGTTAATTAGTTCTATAGTTTAAATCAGCGATTCCTCTTTTCGCTGCGCTTTATTCGGAATGAGTAATCTCCTTATTTAAATACCAAAAAATACTTTCATTATTAGGGAGCACCCAAAAATTTGGGCGAAATTTGAGAATGAGAACCATGGATAAACCATAAACGTGGGTAAATTGCACTTCGACAGGCTCAGTGTACCACTTCGTTTGAACCCTAAGGAATGGTTGCTAAAAGATGTAGATTGCACTTCGACAGGCTCAGTGTACCACTTCGTCGCTCATGAGATTAATCACTATAATCGCAATCTTTAATGAGCTCCTCGCAATGACAAATGTCCCCCTTTCTCTCCTCTCCCTGCAAGTCGCCTGTCATTGCGAGGAACGAAAATTTATCGGCGTTCCGGATGGAACAGGAGTATGCTTATGTGACGAAGCAATCTCCCGTTTCAATAATCTTAGTGAGTTAATATTTTTCATCAGAATACTAACAAGTGATTGCAATTGTATATGTCGCAGGGCCGTGCGTCTATACAGCCCACTTTTACCTCCAGCCCCCGCCAACTGCACGGTAGAGCGAAACCACAGAATTGAGCTGCTGTAGCCGGTCGTTAATACTGCTCAACTGTGCGGATAATAAATTGGTCTGAGCAGTGAGCACCTCGGTGTAGTTAGCTGATCCATAAGTTAGAAGCTGCTTGGTGTAATCGACCGATTTCACGAGCGCCTCCAACTGAAGTTTTCGTAATCCGATTTTTACCCCTGACTTATCATACGAACAGAGGGCATTCTGAACTTCTTGTCCAGCCTTTAGGAGGGTATTCCTGAAATTGAGTAAAGCCACCTCCTGCTCAGCTTCGGCAACCTTGAGGCGCGTTGTGTTCACCCTTTTGCTGAAAAGTGGCTGGGTTAGCCCTCCGATAACATTGGAGGCAAAGGTCTTTGGATCGAAAAACTGGTTGATGTTAGTCGCAACAAAACCCACCGAGGCGCTTAAGGTGAGCGCGGGATAAAATGCGGCTCGGGCGCTGTTTGCCACTTCGTAGGCGCTCATCACGCTGAATTCTGCCTGCATCACATCGGGACGATTATCGAGCAGACGTAGGGGAACTCCGGCATTGACCACTGCGGGTATAACAGGTTCATCGATCCGGCCCCGTTCGATGGGTCCCGGAACACGTCCAAGAAGCAGACAGATAATGTTTTGAGTCTCCTGGATTTGCTGCTCGAGATCGGGAATAGTTACCTCTGCAGCGTAGCGGTTGGCTTCACTCTGCACAATGGCGGCGCCGGTCACCTTACCACTCTCCTTGAGCACTTTCATCGTTTCGACCTGTTCAATATCGTTTTTCACGGTCAGACGTGTGATTTCCAGTTTTGCATCCAATCCGATAAGCGTATAGTATGCCGTCGCAATGTTGGCGATCAGCCGTGTCTGAACCTCCTTCTTGCCAGCATCACTCGATAAAAGATTTGCATAAGCTGCCCGTTTTGAGCTGCTCAGCTTACCCCAGATATCGATCTCCCAGGCCGCCTCGGCGCCAACCTGCCAGGTTCCAACATCGACCGGGCCACTTGGGTAGAGAACCTCCGGATTACGGGTGTAATTTCCATTTGCGGCAAGAGCGATTGCCGGCAAAAGCGCTGCCTTACTCTGCGATAACCAGGCTTCGGCTTCCGATACTTTTTGAATTGCGATCCGTAAGTCCGGATTATTCGACAACCCTTCACCGATAAGCTTCGGGAGAAATGGACCCGTGAAGACCTCGCTCCAGTTTTTGGTTCCGATCGAGGTGGTGTCTGTTGTATCTGAACTTCCGTAAATACCGGTCACCACCGAATTATCACGACTGAAATGTTGCGGTGTGGCACACGACCAAATGGCCAGGGCAAATCCGGCGATCAGAAGAATTTTATTTGTTAATTCTATTTTCATTTTGATTACGCTTTATCGTATTTGGGTATGCAATATAATTGTTAACCTTATTTTATGTTTTTAACTTTAGTCGAATAGATCAACCCTTATGAGAACCTTATTTATTTTCAAACAGCACGAATTACATTCAAAGATTAACACAAAATTGTATCATTGAAATAAGGTAATAAGGTTTTTATCTTCCATTATATATCCTACTAAAGTTAAGAGGAATAGATAAGGTTCTGATTACTCCTCAATATTCTCCAGAGATTCTGTCTCGAGCATATCCGGTTTCTTGATCCGCTCCTGAAGCGTCTGGAAGATCACAAACATTGTCGGGATTACAAGAATTCCGATCATGGTTCCGATAAACATCCCACCGACAGATCCAACGCCGATCGAGCGGTTCCCTTTAGCACCCACTCCACCTCCGATAACAAGCGGTATGAGGCCGAAGATAAAGGCAAAGGAGGTCATCAAAATCGGACGTAACCGGGCCGTAGCCCCTTCGATAGCCGCCTGAACAATCGACATACCGCGATGACGCCGCTGTAACGCAAATTCAACAATCAGGATCGCATTCTTTGCGAGCAGACCGATGAGCATAATGAGCGAAATCTGGAGGTAGATATTATTTTCAACGCCCATGATCTTTGCAAAGATATAGGCTCCGGAGATCCCCACTGGCAGTGAAAGCAAAATTGAGAATGGAAGGACAAAACTTTCGTATTGCGCAGATAATAGAAAATATACGAAGATTACACTCAGGATAAAGATCATGATCGACTGGCTTCCCGAATATTTTTCCTCGCGGGTTAACCCAGAGAATTCATAACCGTATCCTAAAGGAAGGGTTTGCTCAGCCACTTCCTGCACCGCCTTTATCGCGTCGCCGCTGCTGTAACCGAAATTCGGCGCTCCGTTCACTGCGATTGAAGTATAGAGGTTAAAACGGGTGATATTTTCCGGGCCAAAAACCCTTTTAAGTGAGATAAACTCAGTTATTGGAGCCATTTCGCCGTTGGAAGTCTTCACGAAAATATTGTTCAGATCTTCGGGATTCCCTCTGTAATTGGCTTCAGACTGAACCATAACCCGGTATTGTTTCCCGAATTTGTTAAAATCGGAGGCATAAAACCCTCCAATATAACCCTGCAGTGAGGATAAGACGGAACTTACCGTTACGCCAGATTGTTTGCAACGAGCCGGATTTACATCAACCTGGTATTGCGGAAAGTTGGTATTGAAGGAGGTCATCGCGTACTGGATCTCCTGACGTTGGTTTAGGGCGCCTAGAAACTGACGGGCATTTTGTTCAAACTGCTTGATGTCGCCTCCGGTTTTATCCTCGAGTTTTAATTCAAATCCTCCCGAGATACTAAATCCAGGTACCATCGGAGGTGTGAAGATGATGATTTTGGCATCCTTTACCTTCGAGGTAAGCATGTAGAGTTTACCGATCACGCTGTTAATATCCTGACCGGGGCCCTTCCGCTTGTCGAAAGGGATAAGGCTGCAGATCAACATTCCGTAAGAACTCCCTCTGCCGCTGATCAGCGAATTTCCAACAATCGCCGTTCTGCTATCTATTTCGGGGATACCTTTAACGATACTCTCAACGGTCTCGATTACATTTTTTGTCCGTTCCATTGCTGTTGCAGGGGGAAGTGAGATGTCAATAAACATCCTTCCGGTATCTTCTGTCGGAACGAATCCTGTGGGTGTAGTCTCCATGAGATACCATAATCCACCCGAAAAAGCTACGATGATCGCGATTGCAAGCCAGCGGTGCGACATAAAGAGACCCGTAGTCTTTTTATAGCGCATCGTCATTGATTCGAATACGGAATTGAAAATAGTGTAAAACCGTTGCATCACCCCCTTCTTATGGAGGGCGCTACCGGTGTGAGGTTTAAGGAAAATGGCACATAACGCAGGACTTAAGGTAAGCGCATTGATCGCCGAAATGACAATCGCAACAGCAAGAGTGATGCCGAATTGCCGGTAGAACACCCCCGTCGTCCCTTTCATAAAGGTTACGGGAACAAAAACTGCCGCCATGACAAGTGTGATCGCTACAATAGCAGAGGAGATCTCACTCATCGCAGAAACGGCTGCCTCCCGGGCATTTTTTGCCCCCTGATCGAGCTTGGCATGAACCGCCTCGACCACAACTATGGCATCATCGACGACAATCCCAATGGCGAGAACCAAGGCGAAAAGGGTTAGCAGATTGATTGTAAATCCAAAAAGATTCAAAAAGAAGAAGGTCCCAATGATTGATACCGGAACCGAAATCGCCGGAATCAGGGTTGCCCTGAAATTCTGAAGAAATACAAAGACCACGATAAACACAAGGATAAATGCCTCAAGCAGCGTGTGAAGAACCTTTTCAATCGAACTGTCGAGGAAGTCATTGGCATCAACAAGGATCTGATATTTAATGCCCGGAGGGAACGTTTTGGACGATTCCTCGAGTACTTTTTTTGCATTGATGATCACTTCGCGGGCGTTTGACCCCGCTGCCTGGAAAACAGCCATTGCAATTCCGGGTTTACCATTGGCGGTAGTGGCAATTGAATAGTCGAGTGCACCCAGTTCAATACGCGCCACATCTTTTAACCGCAGGATATTTCCATCTTTATCGGCCTTAATAACGATATTTTCAAATTCGGCAGTCTGGGAAAGCCTCCCTTTGTATTTGAGGACATATTCGAACGACTGCTGGTTTAGCGCTCCAAGACGCCCGGGAGCTGCTTCAAGATTCTGCTCATTTAGCGCCGTGATCACATCCGAAGGCATTAAGCCGTAAGAAGACATCACTTCGGGTTTTAACCAGATTCGCATCGAGTAATCTTTCATCCCAAAGACCATCGCTTCGCCAACACCGTTTACACGTTGAATCTGTGGGAGGAGGTTTATCTTACTGTAATTCTGAAGAAACGTCTCATCGAACTCTCCGTTTTCACTTCGCAGTGTAAAAACAAGCAACATGCTGTTTTGTCGTTTGGCAGTAATCACACCCGCGCGGGTTACCTCAGCAGGAAGGAGACTTGTGGCACGTGCCACGCGGTTTTGAACGTTTACCGCAGCCATATCGGCATTGATCCCCTGTTTGAAGAAGACTTCAATGGTTGCCGATCCGTCGTTGCTGGCGGTAGAGGTCATATAGGTCATGTTCTCAACCCCGTTGATCTGTTCCTCGAGAGGAATCACCACGCTCTTAAGAACAGTTTCAGCATTGGCCCCGGCGTACGAGGCAGTTACCCGTATGGTGGGGGGCGCAATATCTGGATATTGCTCAATCGGAAGGGTAATAAGACCCAACACTCCGAGAATAACAATAATAATGGATATGACCGATGATAGAATCGGCCGTTCTATAAATTTTCTGAACATGTTTCCTTAGATTAGTTTTTAAGCGGTTTTTCGGTTGACATGTTTTCGGAAAGGGGGCCTATTTCTGAAAGTTTTGGCTTGATCTCCGTATCATTACGCAATGCCGCAATCCCTTCAAGGACAATCTGGTCACCAATTTTCAATCCCCCCGTGACGACATAGGAGTCCTTAAGATTTCCGACAAGAACCTCAATTTCAGAATTATGCACCTTATTGTCGGCACCTACGAGATAAACAAAATGTTTTCCCTGCAGTTCGTAAGAGGTTTTCTGAGGAATAATAATTACAGAATCAATAACCTGCGGTATCCGGACCAATCCGCTGCCACCACTTCGTAGAAGCCCTTCGGTATTAGGAAAACTGGCCCGTATATTAACTGCACCGGTTTGTGAATTGATCAGACCGCTTGCAGTCTCAATCCTTCCTGGCTGTTCGTAGACCGAATTATCGGCTAGCACCAGCATAACTCCCGGCAGTTTACTGAATTTCTCTGCTTGATTTTTCCCCTCCAGACCTTTGGTTAGCGCGAGAAACTCCTTCTCGTTAAACGAAAAGTAAGCATACATATTTATTGTATTTGAGACCGTTGTAAGTGGTTCCGTCGTTGCACTGCTTACGAGGCTGCCCACCCTGTACGGGAAGTTTCCAATTGTCCCTTCAGCAGGGCTTGTGATTAAAGTATATTGAAGGTTTGCTTTTGCGTTTTCAAGGTTTGCCCTGGCCTGAGCCAGCTGCGCCTCTTTCGATTTGAGGGTCGACTCCACCGATTCGAGGTCAAATTTGCTGATTATATTCTTCTCGACCAGCGGCTTGGTTTTTTCAACATTCACCTCGGCAACCTTTACATCTGCTTCTGCTACTTTTACAAATGCTTCTGCAGAACGGACTGTAGCCTCGATATCCGTAGCATTGAGACGGAATAGCACCTGTCCCTTCCTGACAAACGCCCCTTCATCCACAAAGATCTGTTCGATATAACCGGCAACCTTCGACCGTATCTCAACGGTCTGCTGTCCCTGAAGCTTTGTCGGATAATCCTTAAAAAGCCGGGTCGTTTGTGTCTTTACCGTAATAACCGGATATTCCTTTACTTTAGATGCTGCGCCCGTCTGCCCGGCTTTGGGCTGGTCGCCGCAGGAAACTGCCACTATCGCCATCATATATAAGGCGAGGGTTCTGAAATGTTTTGTAATTATCATATAAATTGTTTCTAATATTTATGTTCTTTTGTTTCGGAGGAAGTGGGCTGGTGACTTTTTAAATCAGGAACAGTCACCTGTCCACTATCCTAACGCTTAAGCACACTTCGTGTTATTATTTTTGAATTATTATCGTTAGAATTACTTGATTAATAAGAGGGATATAATTTCGTATTTCTATAATGGACTGATTTGTTCATGATTCGAGATAAAAAGACTACCACCAAAATTTCAACTTATTTCTCTTTTTTCAACCTGGTCTCCTAAGATGCAAAGGTACTCTTCTGCATCTCCATTCTCCTGAATTTTCAGCAATACATCCTGAAATATCTGAAGTTCGGTTTCCGAAACTCCGACGAGTAATTTATTCGTTACATCTGCCGCTATCACCTTCATCTGATTCAGAATCGCGACTCCATCTGAAGTTAGGGTCAGATTTTTTTTACGCTGGTCTGCCTGGTTAGTAACTCTCACCACATAGTTGTGCTCCAAAAGGCAGTTAATGTGCCGAACGATGATTGATTTGTCCTTTTGCAGCCTGTCAGCCAGATCCTGCTGGATTAGATTGGTATTAAAATGCAGAAGTTTCAGGATTACATATTGCTCAAAGGATAAATCAATCTTTTTCTCCCTCAATTCTGAAGCCATCTGATTCTTAAAAACCCGTCTGCTGCGGTTCAACATGTATCCAAGTGGTATCTCTGATCCCATTCCAATCCTTTATTTGACTGCAAAAGAATCTAAATTAGTTGACGTTTGCAACTAATTTAGATTAAGTGTGTGTTAATAATTTTCGTGATTTTTGGAGGATATGGTAAATTTATTATGAAGTTTGCCTTTGTTCCTTTTGATATATCCTGCAAACTAAACGTGCGAAGAACCGTTGGGATCTGTCGTTTTAACAACATTCTTGCCAATATCCTGTTAATGATGAAGGAATAAAACGTGTTTGCCACGCTATTTGTCTTGGAAATCCTTTGTTTTAAACTAATTTTGCGGGCTAATTGGCGTTATCGGTTCTCTTTTACTAAATGGATAAAGTAATGAAAGAGGTTTCAAAGGCAGAGCAGCTAAATGAATTCTGTAAAAATACACTTGTCGATAATCTTGGCATCGTGTTTCTTTCTGCCGTTGAGGGGGAAATTGTTGCAAAAATGCCTGTTGATGCCCGCACCATTCAGCCTTTTAAATTATTGCATGGAGGCGCTTCTCTTGCCCTTGCAGAAACAGTGGCGAGTGCCGGTTCAGCAATGCTGGTTGATCTTTCCCGGTCAGGAGTTGTAGGGGTTGAGGTAAACGGGAACCATGTGGGGAGTGCTAAATCGGGTTTTGTTACTGCTACCGCCCGCATCGTACACCAGGGGGAACGGACACATGTTTGGAATGTGGAGATTGTAGACGAGAATGGCCGCAAGATTATGGTTGGAAGAGTTACTGCCATGGTCGTGGAAATAAACAGATAACGGCAATAGAAATTTTTGAAGATATTCAAGTAACTGACACAGATGATTGCTTCAGATCGTATTGATACAGATAATATAAGATTGAATAATAAGCTTCTTCGGGCTTGTTTGGAAAATGGCGTTCCCTTTGCTTCCTATCAGATGCCCGGTGAATCGCAGGTCAGCACACAGGTTCAGTTTAATGGAAAACCCCGTATCCAGCAATCTGCCGGTGATCTTACCAATGCCAGAGGATTTGTAATTGCACCGTTTGATAAGAACGATTTATTCCCCACCATAATTTTGGAGCCCGATTATATTTTTACGGGTAACCTTTCGGTTGACGAAATTATGGATATACTGTTAAAATACCAGTCAGCGGAAGAGGGGGAGGTCACTTCCAACCCGATCCACCAGGCAACACTCTCTGAATTTACGAGACAGGTTGAGACAATCAAACAAAAAATAGCGGAAGGAGTTATCAATAAAGTTGTCCTTTCACGCATTACAATTGACCGTTGCATTGACGGAGTCGATCTGATTACCCTTTTTAATTCACTTTGTCAATCTTATCCGGGGGCCTTTGTTTACCTGCTTCGGATACCAGGTGTGGGGTGCTGGATGGGTGCTTCACCCGAACCCTTGCTGCTAATCGAAGGGAATCATGCAAAGACAACCTCCATCGCAGGGACACAGGTTTTAGGAGACTCCGAGGTTTCGAAGGTGGTCTGGAAAGCAAAGGAACTGGATGAACAGGAGATAGTTACAGGTTATATTGAGGAGGTTTTACAAACATTTGGGGTCACCACCCTGGAGAAAATTGGCCCCCACAGCTATCGGGCTGCAAACCTGGTTCATTTGAGAACCCAGTTTGATTTTGAGGCATCACTGATCAAACCCCAGCTTGGAGAATTTATTGAAGCGCTGCAACCAACACCATCCGTGGGAGGGTTGCCCAAGGTTGCTGCAAAGGAGCTTCTGCTGGGCGTTGAGAAACATAACCGTGAATATTATTCCGGATTTCTGGGCCCTGTAAATATTGGTGATAAAACGACACTTTTTGTTAACTTGCGCTGCATGAAGGTTGTGAAGGAGGGTTTTGCCTTTTTTGGCGGTGCAGGAATAACCAAAGGGTCTATTCCGCGGCGCGAATGGGACGAAACAACGCAAAAGATCATGACCTTATCGACCTTTGTAACGAGCGTTAAAACAAGTATGAATTCCTATGAATTCTCCAAAACAGGGAGTTAGTGATCTGCCGGAGATTCTCTACCGGCATGGATTGCGCAGGGTGGTTATTTCACCCGGGTCGCGCAATGCACCATTGATATTCTCCTTTACCGGCCATGGCCATATCGAATGTTTAAGTATAACCGATGAACGTTCAGCCGGTTACTTTGCACTCGGACTCGCCCTTAAAACACAGGAACCCCTAGGTTTGATTTGCACCTCGGGCACTGCGGCTCTAAACTTTGCCCCTGCCATCGCGGAGGCTTTCTATCAAAATATTCCCCTGATCATTCTGACTGCCGACCGCCCTGGTGAATGGATCGATCAGTCCGATGGACAAACGCTCCGGCAGCGTGAAATTTACACTAATTACATCAAAAAAAGCTTTGAGCTTCCTACTGAAACGGCCATCGATTCCGATCTCTGGTACTTCAACCGAACGGTAAACGAGGCGATGAATACCGCCATGCAGGAACCTAAAGGGCCTGTTCATCTGAATATTCCGCTTCGGGAACCGCTATACGCCCCTCTTCCGGAACGAAGTGCAGATATCCGGATCATCAAAACTGTAGGTTCAGCTCCGGTATTGTCGGATGAATTACTCGCCCGACTTCTGTATACCTGGAACAACAGTCAACGCAAACTTGTAATTTTGGGTGCGAATGTTGAGAATGTGGAACTAAATCAGATCCTCCCGAAACTTCTGGCAAATCCCTCAGTGGTTGTAATCGCAGAAAATATTGCCAATAATTATAATCCAGGGGTAATTTCATCCCCTGAACGATTTTTCAGAGCGCTTAACGCAGAGGAGGGTTCCTTATTTCAACCAGATTTGATGATCACTGTCGGGCACTCAGTTGTATCGGGGCAGTTGAAGAAATATTTAAGGCAAAATCCCCCTTCCGCACACTGGCACATACAGCAATCCCCCTCATTTGTAGATACTTTTCAGGGATTAACCCATTCAATTGTCACCACACCCGAAACTTTACTTGGGGCGCTATTGGCGAGCGAAGATAAATCGGGCAGTGATTATGGAAAGCTATTTGCAGATAAGGTTTTAAAAGTCAATAATAAACATCAGGTACTGATGCACTCCATGCCGTGGTCTGACCTCGTTGTTTATGAGGCTGTTCTTAAACATATTCCGACAGGTTATAACCTTCATCTGGCCAACAGTACAGCCATACGTCATTCACAGCTTTTTGAAAGTTGTGAAGATATTGTTTATCATTGCAATCGGGGGACGTCAGGGATTGATGGTTGTATCTCTACCGCTGCAGGTTTTTCTGTAGCATCCTCAAAACCTACATTTCTGATCACCGGGGACATTTCATTTATTTACGATTCGAATGGATTATGGAACAAGCATGTTTCAGGGAATCTTAAAATTATTGTCATAAATAATGGGGGGGGAAATATCTTCAGCCTCATCAACCCCATGGACGGGGAGAACCCGGCCCGTGAGTTTTTTGAAACGCCCCATGAGGTTAATATTAAACTTTTGGCAGGCGCCTTCGGAGCCAGTCATGCCTTGTGCAAATCGATGGATGAGTTATCCGGCTTGCTTGACTGGCTTTTTGAACCGTCTGATCACCCTGCAATTCTTGAGATAATGACCGATCCGGATGTAAATACAACTGTTTTTAAAGAATATTATAACCAAATAAAATTATTATGAGCGCCAGAACCTGGACTTCCATCAAGGAGTTTGAAGAGATAAAATTTGAATATTTTGAAGGAATTGCAAAGATCTCAATTAACCGTCCGCGATACCGGAATGCTTTCACCCCCGACACTGTAAAGGAGATGATTGAAGCGATGGTTTTTTGTCGTGAGAATCCCGATATCTTCACAATTATTCTTACCGGTGAGGGAGATAAGGCGTTTTGCAGCGGAGGGGATCAGAACGTCAAGAGTTCAGGCGGATATATCGGGAAAGATGGTGTCCCTCGTTTAAATGTGCTTGATTTACAGAAACTTATTCGCTCTATGCCGAAGCCGGTTGTGGCGATGGTAAACGGCTTTGCAATCGGTGGGGGTCATGTGCTCCATATTGTGTGCGACCTTTCCATTGCCTCAGAGAATGCAATTTTTGGTCAGACCGGACCCCGGGTTGGGAGTTTTGATGCCGGCTTTGGCTCATCCTATCTCGCCAGAATTGTGGGTCAGAAGAAGGCGCGTGAAATCTGGTTCCTTTGCGAACAGTATTCGGCGCAGGAAGCCCTCAATATGGGGCTGGTAAACAAGGTTGTACCACTTGATCAGCTCGAAGATACTACAGTTGCCTGGTGTATGAAGATGATGCAGCACAGTCCGCTGGCACTGCGTATGATCAAGGTTGGATTAAATGCAGATCTTGACGGGCAGGCCGGAATTCAGGAGTTAGCCGGAAATGCGACTTTGCTCTATTATATGACCGAAGAGGCACAGGAGGGGAAAAAGGCTTACCTCGAGAAAAGGAAGCCTGACTTTAAGAAGTTTCCGAGGTTCCCGTAAATAAATTTGCTATTTTAAGGTAAGGAAGCTGCCATTGCGAAGGAGAAGTCCAAAATTTGCGAATGGCAACCATTTAGAAACTATAAACTTCGTGCGATTATCAGATTTATACGATGGAGACATTGATGACGAAGTGAAGAAACTCCTTTGTAATAGTTAGCAGAATGTTGTTATTTGGTGGAGCTGGATGAAATTTAATGGTCGGTATCGACCTTGGATTTTTTTTTCGACTGAATAATCTTTCTGACTTTGGTTATATATTGTCTTCTTAACTATGGCAATAGTTTATTGTGTTATATTTATTTCCCGTTTTCAAGTACTTATTTTATTTTTGTCCCAAATGATAAAACCCTGGATTCACGCAGCCCGCCCACGCACTTTGCCTCTGGCGCTCTCCGGTTCTATACTCGGCAGTTTTCTTGCTGCAGCTGATGGAGTGTTCCGCTGGAATATTTTCCTGCTGGCTGCATTAACATCACTGTTACTTCAGATCCTCTCAAACCTGGCAAACGATTATGGCGATTTCACAAAAGGTACCGATAATCATGAACGGATTGGTCCCGACAGGATGGTCTCAACCGGAGCCATCACTCCGCGGCAGATGATCGCAGCGATCGGGCTGGTTTCTTCACTGGCGCTTGTTTCGGGTATTTTCCTTATCCTTCAGGGCTTTCCGGATGGTAATGCACCTCTGAAACTGACCTATCTGGCACTGGGCCTTGCTTCAATCGGAGCTGCAATCAATTATACAGTCGGTAAAAATCCCTACGGTTACAGCGGATTTGGAGATCTTTTTGTATTTATCTTTTTTGGAATCATAGCAGTAACAGGTACCTATTTCTTACATGGACAACTCCTTCGTCCCGAAGTTCTTTTGCCTGCAGTATCTTTGGGACTGCTTAGCACCGGGGTTCTAAATTTAAATAACCTGCGGGACGAACGCTCTGATATACTTACAAATAAACATACTTTGGTGGTTAAGATGGGGGGAAAGTGGGGGCGAATCTATCATGCGACACTTATTGGTCTTGCGATCCTGGCCACAGCGTTATATGTGGCTCTAAATTACCATTCCGCTACCCAGCTCTTATTTGTAATTTCAATACCACTACTTATCCGAAATATGGTGGTTGTTCTTCGGAATACGATTCCTGCCGACCTGAATGTTGAGCTCCGAAATCTATCGCTATCAACGTTGTTCTTTTCAATTACCTTTGGGATTGGGATGATACTCTAAATATCAGATCAGCTTCACAAATGCTCAACGCACGGATTATCAAGCATAAACTTAATTTCAAGGTGCCTGCGAAGACATCCAGAGGAACCCTTGTTGATAAGAAAGCGTGGTATATCCTGTTGCATGACTACTTCATTGGGTATACCGGTATCGGGGAGTGCTCAATTATTCCCGGGTTAAGTATTGATGACCGGTCTGATTATGAAGATAAACTGGCTGAAGTATGTGGGGAGATCAATGCAGGTGTTCCTGTTGAAATGCTGGATCTTGCAGAATTTCCATCGATCGCATTTGCCCTGGAGACCGCAATGGCTGACCTTGCCAGTAATTCGGAAAATCAAAATATCCTCTATCCTTCAGACTTTACTGCCGGTAAAGCAGGGATTCCAATTAACGGTCTTGTCTGGATGGGTAGCCGTGAATTTATGGAGAAGCAGATCAGTGAGAAGATTGAGCAGGGTTTTGATACAATTAAACTAAAAGTGGGCGCCCTGGATTTTGAAAGCGAGCTGGATATCATTTCAAATATCCGAAAACAGTTCTCCCCGGAAGATATTACAATCAGGCTGGATGCCAATGGGGCGTTTACACCTGAAAATGCGCTGGAGAGGCTGAACTGTTTTTCTGCGTTTTCGATCCATTCCATCGAGCAGCCTATCCGGCAGGGACAGGTTGAGGACATGGCCAAATTATGCCGGACGACACCGATCCCGATTGCCCTCGATGAGGAGTTGATTGGTATTTTCACACCCAAAGAAAAAGAGGAACTTCTAAATTCTATCAAGCCTCAGTATATTATCCTGAAACCTGGTCTGATAGGCGGGTTCGCAGCAAGCAATGAGTGGATTTCTATTGCTGCAAAAGAGGGAATAGGATGGTGGGTAACCTCTGCCCTGGAAGGGAATATTGGTCTGAATGCCATCGCCCAATGGACATTTACACTTAACAATGCACTACCTCAGGGATTGGGAACCGGGCAGATCTATACCAATAACATTGCTTCCCCTTTAACAATATCGAAGGGAAGACTTTATTACATTCCCAGAAATGAATGGGATTTAAGCTTTTTGGAATGGTAAATAATTCATCTTCATTAACACTTGATGGCATTCATTATGAGCGGGATGAACTCATCGCTTTTTGTAAGTCCCAGGTTGTGAGGGTCGGGCTTCCGGAATGGGCGAATTCGTTGTACCGATTTATTTTGGAATGGCTCTCTGAAGCTGAATTTGTTGTCGTTCAGACCTCCGGATCTACAGGTATTCCAAAAGTAATCCATCAACCCAGGGAACGAATGATTAACTCGGCGATGATGACTGCCGATTATTTTGGATTGGATCGCGGAACGAATGCATTGCTTTGTCTTCCTGTTAGTTATATAGCAGGAAAGATGATGGTTGTAAGGACTTTCGTTACAGGGATGAACCTTATAACCGTGGAGCCTTCATCAAATCCGCTTAAGGAGGTTCGGGACAAGATCCACTTTGTGGCTATTACACCTTATCAGTTGGCCCATTCGATTGATTGGCTTGGAGAAAAGCAGATTAATTCCGTTATCGTTGGGGGAGGGGAGATCTCCTACAGTCTGGAGATGGATTGTCAAAAACTCTCATCCAATATCTTTGCTACCTATGGAATGACGGAAACCAGCTCACACATCGCAATACGCGCTGTTAACGGAGAGCACCGCTCTGCATTTTATGAAGTCCTTCAGGGTGTTACAGTTTCAGTTGATGAGCGAAGCTGTCTTGTTATTAAGGCTCCAAAACTCACCTCTGATCTGCTTATTACAAATGATGTCGTTGCAATAAGCGATTCTTCTCATTTCGAATGGATTGGTCGTTTAGACAGCGTAATAAACTCAGGAGGAGTAAAAATCTTTCCGGAACAGGTCGAAAAGAAAATCTTTCCCTTGATTTCGGGGCGGTTTTTTATTGCAGGGTTGCCCGATAAGCTTCTGGGTGAAAAGGTTGCCCTTTTTGTAGAAGGCGATCCCTTGAGTCAAATTCAACTGGATAACCTTGAGGTAGCCATGGCAACCCTCCTTACGAAGTTTGAGTACCCCCGCAAGGTTGTTTCAGTTTTCGCCTTTGATCTTTCCCAGACAGGTAAGATTCAGAAAAAGAAAATTGTAGCCAGATTTAGATAGTCCGGGTGCGACTCCTGGTCCCGCCTGGAATTGCTCCGTTCGCCTTCGGCCTAAAGCATCTTTATAAAATCTTTATACTATACCCGTGTATATTGATAATCCCCTTATAAAATCGTGAGTTCCTTTACGCAGTCAGAAAAACCAGAAAAAGGGAAGCGAAATTAAATTCTTAATGCATTAAATTTATGGGTGAAAATATAGACGGGTCACAGATTGCCGGGAAATTAAAGAACATCTTCATTGGCAAAGCCAAGACCCTTCAGGATAAATCGATATTTCATAAACTTTCGTTAGTCGCTTTCTTTGCCTGGATTGGTCTTGGGGCCGACGGTATCTCATCTTCCTGTTATGGCCCCGAAGAGGCATTCCGAAACCTTTCAGGTCATCCCATGCTCGCAATCTTTGTTGCGTTGGGTACTGTCTTCACCATTTTTATTATAAGCTCAAGCTACAGCCAGATAATTAAGCTTTTCCCTCATGGTGGCGGAGGATATCTGGTTGGCAGTAAGCTTTTGTCACCAACGATAGGTATGGTTTCGGGTTGTGCGCTGATCATCGATTATGTTCTTACGATAACGATTTCGGTGTCGAGTGGTTCAGAGGCGCTGTTCAGTTTTCTGCCGGAATCTGTGCAGATGTTTAAATTAAGCGTAGCGCTTGGCGGCGTTCTTCTCCTTATTTTACTGAATCTGCGCGGGGTCAAGGAATCAGTTGTATCGCTTACTCCGATTTTCGTGGTGTTTATAATAATGCACGTTTTTATAATTATTTATGCAATCGCTTTAAAGGCAGGCAATTTTGAGATGGTATTTAGCGAAACATCCAATCAGGTCCACTCCTCTGTTATGGAGGTCGGCCGGTTGGGAACCTTGTTTCTGATTCTCAAAGCCTACAGCATGGGGGCCGGAACTTTTACAGGGATTGAGGCCGTTAGTAATGGCATGCCAATCCTCCGTGAACCTAGAGTCAAGACTGCGCGCAGAACGATGGTGTTGATGGCTGTTTCATTGTCATTTCTTGTACTCGGACTAATGATTGCCTATGCCTTATACAATGTTCATGTAAGTGATACAAAAACACTTAATGCGGTACTTTTTGATAGTGTAACCGCTGGCTGGGCCCCTTTCTGGTCGAAAAGTTTTATTGGCGTTACACTGTTTTCGGAAGCTGCATTATTGTTTGTCGCTGCACAAACAGGATTTATTGATGGTCCGAGGATTATGGCCAATATGGCGCTGGATCGCTGGTTTCCAAAAAAATATGCCTCGCTTAGCGACCGTCTCGTTACGATGAATGGGGTATTAATTATGGGTATTTCGGCAGTTATTCTGATGGCATTATCAAGAGGCTCAGTTGCGTTTATGATCGTTCTTTATAGTATCAATGTTTTTATCACCTTTTCGATTTCTCAACTCGGGATGGTTCGGCACTGGTGGATCGAGCGGGTCAGACTGGATCATTGGCGGAGAAAACTTGCGGTCAATGGAATTGGCTTTATTTTAACTTCATTTATCCTTGTCTCTGTGACAATTATCAAATTCACGGAGGGTGGCTGGATCACACTTGTTATTACCGGTTTATTTATTGTTTTGGCAATCCGAATAAAACGCCATTATTTTAAAACCACGGTTCGCTTTATGAAAGTTCGTCAAAAAGCGATTTCAGATCTTCATTCTGCCCTTGATCAGGTCCCTTTTCTTGACCAGCAAAAGGTTGCACCTGTCGTTCAATATAACCCCGAAGCAAAAACAGCAATTATTTTAGTTAAAGGGTTTGGCGGCACAGGGCTTCACACCTTTTTAAGAGTCAATGAGAGTTTTAAGGGAATCTACCAGAACTTCATTTTCGTTCGGGTGGGGATCGTAAATTCAAAAATCTACAGAGGTTCGGATGAACTTGACCATTTTAAAGATTCAGTCAGGGAAGATGGACGGAAATATGTGAATATTGCCAATCAATTTGGATTTTACGGTAAAAGCATCTGGACCATCGGGACTGATCCCGTTGAAGAGGTCTACAAAATGGTAAAAAAAATCATGCCATTGCTTCCCAATCCGACCTTTTTTGGCGGTCAGATGGTCTTCTCCAAGACCTTTATTATGTCGCAATTACTTCATAACCATACCATTTTCTCGATTCAGAAGCGGTTCTTTAAATTCGGCATTCCGATCGTGATATTCCCGATTAAGGTGGATTAAGCGGCAAACGGTATCCTGAAATTTTAACAGACACTTTCCTATGTGGTAAAGTTAAAATCAATATAAAAAAGGTTAGTGCAAAATAGGCGCTGACCTTTTTTTATAAGATTTTATTCTTTATAAATTATTTATATTCTACAGGACAATCCTTATAAAACCCAAATAGATTCACGTGTACTTTTGGATTGTATTCAAATCATTCATTATGAAAACTATAATTTTTCTGAATTTGGCAGGTCCCCTTCATTCCGAAAATCTTTCCGGGTATCTAATCGGGGCAATAATTGGAATCTTAATCCTTGGATATCTGATCTATTCACTTATTAAACCTGAAAAATTCTAACCATGACAACCCAGGATTTTATTCAAATTATATTATTCTTTGCCGTATTGATTGGGCTTACACCCATATTGGGCAATTTCATGTTCAAAGTATTCACAGGAAGCAAGCATCTAATGTCTCCGCTGTTTGGTTGGCTTGAAAAATTGACTTATAAATTTTCCGGGATAGATCCCGATGAAGAGACTAACTGGAAGTCATATACCTTTAATATGCTGACTTTTAATTTTATCGGATTTATTTTTGTGTTTTTCATTCAGCTATTTCAGGCGCAATTACCTCTTAACCCGGCTAACCTACCCAATGTATCATGGCATTCTGCATTTAACACGGCAGTCAGTTTTATGACCAATACAAACTGGCAAGGCTATTCCGGTGAAACGACGCTCAGCTATTTTGTTCAGATGATTGGTCTTACGGTTCAGAATTTTGTCAGTGCAGCCACTGGTATAGCCGTACTACTGGCGCTGATCAGAGGTCTTGCCCGAAAAACAACGAATAAGCTGGGCAATTTCTGGACAGATCTTACAAGGTCGACACTCTATGTACTTCTCCCGCTCTCGATCCTATTTGCGGTTGTTCTGGTGGGTCAGGGGGTAGTGCAGAACTTCAAAACATACGATACGGCCCAAACGCTCCAGGGTGTGTCTCAGGTAATCCCGATGGGACCGGCAGCATCACAGATAGCTATAAAGCAGTTGGGGACAAATGGCGGGGGCTTTTTTAATGCCAATAGCGCCCACCCTTTTGAAAATCCGACTCCGTTCAGCAATTTTCTTGAAATGCTGGCTTTGCTCCTTATCCCTGCCGCCTTAACTTTCACCTACGGTAAGATGGTTGGGTCGACACGACAAGGGTGGACAATATTTAAGGCGATGTTAATTTTGCTTGTCATTGGGTTAACGATATCGCTCTATGCCGAATACTCAACCAATCCAATTTTTGGCAATCTTCATTTGATGGAGGGGAAGGAGACTCGTTTCGGAATAACAAACAGCGTTTTATGGGCAACAGCTACCTCCGCTGCATCTAACGGTTCTGTCAATGCCATGCATGATAGTTTGTCGCCCCTTGCAGGAATGGTGGCTATGATTAATCTTATGCTGGGGGAGATCATTTTCGGTGGCGTAGGTGCCGGATTGTATGGAATGGTGATCTTTATCATTGTAACTGTATTTATTGCAGGGTTGATGGTCGGTCGGACCCCCGAATACCTGGGGAAGAAGATTCAGAAGTTCGAGGTGCAAATGGCAATCATCGCGGTTCTTGCTCCCAATGTTGTAATCCTGCTGTTCGCAGCATGGGCCTCTGTATGTAGTCCGGGGCTCACAAGTCTGAATAACAGTGGTCCGCATGGTCTTTCTGAAATTCTTTATGCCTATGCCTCGGCAGCCGGGAATAACGGAAGCGCCTTTGCAGGACTAAATGCCAATACGGTATTTTACAACCTGACCATTGGAATTGGTATGCTTATCGGTCGTTTTGGAATTATTTTACCAGTGATGGCCATTGCCGGAAGCATGGCAAAGAAAAATATAACCCCCACTTCTGCCGGTACTTTTCAAACAGACAACTGGTTATTTATCGGTTTACTTATTGCTGTAATCCTGATTGTCGGTGGATTAACCCATTTTCCTGCTTTATCGCTGGGACCCATTGTCGAACATTTGCTAATGAATAATGGAATCACCTTTTAATTCTTTATAAAATGAGCGCTAAACAAAATATTAGTCTGTTTAACAGCAAGTTGGCTATTCAGGCAATAAAAGATAGTTTCGTAAAATTAAATCCTGCCTTGCTGATAAAAAATCCGGTCATCTTTATTGTTGCGATCGGGTCACTGCTGACCACAATCATTGTCTTTACCGGAATTTTTAATGGAGAATTCTCAGTCTTTAACCTGAATATTGCGATCTGGTTGTGGTTTACGGTGTTGTTTGCCAATTTCTCAGAAGCCATTGCTGAAGGGAGAGGAAAAGCCCAGGCTGACAGTTTGCGAAAAAACCGCACCCAAACCATTGCCCGAAAGCTTGCCGGAAAACTCGAAGTTTTAGTCAATGCAACAGAACTTAAGAAGGGAGATGTCGTTATTTGTGAAGCAGGAGACGTTATTCCATCTGATGGTGAGGTAATTGAGGGGATTGCCAGTGTAGACGAATCTGCCATAACGGGTGAATCGGCGCCTGTCATCCGCGAAAGCGGCGGAGACCGTTCAGCGGTAACCGGCGGTACAAAGGTGATCAGTGACAAGATTTTCATCTGCATCACCTCTGAGCCTGGGAATACATTTATTGATCGGATGATAGCCCTTGTTGAGGGGGCAAAAAGGCAAAAAACACCCAATGAAATTGCCCTTTCAATTTTAATTTCGGGTTTGACAATTGTTTTTTTATTGGCTGTGGCCACACTTCCGGCATTCTTTAGTTATTCACTGACTGCATCTGGATTACCACAATCAGAAAATCTAACCTTACCTGTTTTGATCGCTTTACTCGTCTGCTTAATTCCAACCACAATAGGAGGGTTGCTGAGCGCTATCGGAATCAGTGGTATGGACCGTCTTTTGCAGCGTAACGTGATTGCAACCAGCGGACGGGCTATCGAAGCGGCAGGAGATGTCGATGTTTTGCTGCTTGACAAGACAGGGACAATTACATTGGGTAACCGGATGGCGACAAATTTTATTCCGGTTGAGGGGGTGACTGTTGAGGAGCTCGCAAGTGCCGCTCAACTTTCATCCTTATCCGATGAGACACCCGAAGGACGTTCAATCGTAGTCCTGGCTAAGGAGAAATTCAATATACGTGGTCGTGCGGTTAATCAGTTAAATGCAAAATTCATCCCCTTCACAGCTCAATCGAAAATGAGTGGTGTCGATTTTAAATCTTCCGATAATAGAGTTCATCAGATCCGAAAAGGCTCTTCAGAGGCAATCAGATCATTTATCCATAACAACAACGGGTTTTATACGCAGGAAACGCACGATATTGTATCCGACCTGGCACGCCAGGGGGCAACACCATTGGTTGTAGCCGAGGATAACAGGGTTCTGGGTGTGGTTCACCTAAAAGACATTGTCAAAGGGGGTATTAAGCAACGTTTTGCCGAACTTCGCAAGATGGGGATTAAAACTGTTATGATAACCGGGGATAACCATCTCACAGCGGCTGCCATTGCGGCAGAAGCAGGTGTTGATGATTTTATGGCAGAGGCAACCCCGGAAGATAAATTGCGACGTATTCGTGAAGAGCAGGCTAAAGGTCATCTGGTAGGGATGATCGGAGATGGGACAAACGACGCCCCGGCATTGGCTCAGGCAGATATTGGCATCGCGATGAACACCGGCACACAGGCTGCACGCGAAGCGGGCAACATGGTTGACCTGGACAGCAATCCCACCAAACTTATTGAAGTCGTCGAGGTTGGTAAGCAATTACTGATGACCAGAGGCGCCCTCACCACCTTTAGCATTGCCAACGATGTGGCAAAGTATTTTGCAATCGTCCCGGCAATCGCCCTTTCCCTTTATGCGGGAAAGAACGGAATAGGTCCCCTCTCTGCCTTGAATATCATGAAGCTGGGCTCACCTCAGAGCGCTATTTTAAGCGCTGTAATATTCAATGCGCTTATTATTGTATTGCTTATTCCCCTGGCATTAAAAGGTGTTCGCTACAAACCTGTTTCGGCCAATGTTGCATTGTCAAGCAACCTTTTGATTTATGGGTTTGGAGGGATTATCGCCCCTTTCATCGGAATTAAACTTATTGATATCCTTATAAATATGTAAATCTGTAACCATGAAAACTTTATATACATCACTTAAAATATTTTTGTTTTTCACAGTTTTGACGGGGATCGCCTATCCGCTTATTGTTACTGGAATTGCCCAGCTAACCTTTCCTGCAAAGGCAAATGGCAGTTTAATTGTAAAGAACAATAAAATAATTGGAAGCGAATTGATCGGCCAAAAATTTGACGGTCTGATCTATTTCTCTTCACGCCCCTCAGCCGTTTCTTATAATCCATTACCATCGGGGGGATCAAATTTAGGATTGACAAATGATAAGTTGAAACATTCTGTCGATTCATTAAGAAAACAATTTGCGGTGTTTAACCACCTGGATGCAAATTCTGCAATTCCTTCGGAAATGGTATTCGCTTCTGCCAGTGGTCTTGATCCGCATATTTCACCGGAAGCGGCTTATTTGCAGCTTGATCGTATCGCAAGTGCCCGAAAATTAAGTGGAGCCGAGAAAATAAATCTCAAAAAATATATCAGTTCATCGGTCTGTTATCCACAGTTTGGTTTATTGGGTGACGGCTGTGTCAATGTGCTTCTTATGAATCTGGAACTGGATCAAAATTACGGACAATATTCACATTTTAACTAATTTTATTTATTATGAAAATTTCAATCAGAACAAGGTTTTTTTTAGGAATGGTATTTTTCTTTGTAATCATTGGAGGGCTCTCTATTTTGTCGGCCTACCATTTAAACAGGCTTTCGGTCAAAACAGATGCCCTGCTGAAGGAGAATCATTTTTCGGTAATTTTTGCCCGCGACATGGGTGAAGAATTAACGATTATGGATCAGGAGATTAACCGTTCCTTTTTAAATGAAGTTCATCCTGATTCAACTCTTATCGTCTTAACATCGAATTCTTTTGGAAAATCGCTAGAGCTCGAGAAAAAAAATCTTACTGAGGCAGGTGAGGATAAACTCGTTTCAGGGATTGAATCGGGCTTTAATGAATACCTTACTGAACTGATGACATCCCTTAGAACACCTCTGTCAAAAGAGCGGGCAACTGCACTGCAAACCAAATTTCGCATGCTTTACCAGCAAACCATGTTACTTTCGCAGATCAATGAGCAGGCAATTCTCAGGAAGGCTGACGATATCAAAAAATCTGCTGAGAAAGGATTGACACATGTCACAATTCTAGGTACTGTGTTGTTTATCATCACTTTGAGTTTTACTTTCAATTTTGCTACTTATTTTAATGAGCGGTTCTCAAAATTGTACTCTGGGATCAAAGAGATTGGTTCGGGGAATTATGACCAGCGATTAAATTTTGAGGGGGAAGATGAATTCTATGATATATCACTGGTATTTAATGATATGGCAAAGAACATCAATGAGAACAAACACCATTTATTGGTGAATTTAAAGGCAGAACTTGAGCGGGAGATCAGCCTAAGCCAGGTGCAGGAGTTGAAAAGGATTTTCGAACAAATGCATGGATATGAGAAGCGTGCTATGGAATTAATGGCTAATTTAGAAACCAAATTATAACTCATGGACTTTTCCGATAATCGCCCGAATCCTGATGAACTTTTGGCCTCAATTATTCATGAAGAGGAGAAGAGTAAACGTGGAAAACTGAAGATTTTCTTTGGCATGTGCGCTGGTGTAGGTAAAACTTATACGATGTTGCAGGCCGCCAGGGTAGAAAAGTTGAAAGGATGCGATATCATTATCGGATATATCGAAACCCATAAACGTAAAGAAACAGAGGCTCTTGTTGAAGGCCTTGAGGTGATAGAGCGGAGTCGATATGATTACAAATCAACCGCTGTGATGGAAATGGATCTGGATGCGATCATTATCCGAAATCCTCAGATTGTTCTGGTTGATGAACTTGCTCATACCAATGCTCCCGGAAGCCGGCATCTTAAAAGGTTCCAGGATGTGCAGGAGCTTTTGGAGAACGGGATTAATGTCTATACTACCGTTAATGTCCAACACCTTGAAAGCCGCTCGGAAACCGTTGCCCAGATTACCGGGGTAACCGTGCGTGAAACAATTCCCGATGAGATCTTCGAGAACGCCGATGAGGTTGAACTTGTTGACCTAAGTCCGGACGAGTTATTACAACGGCTATCTGAGGGGAAAGTCTATGCACCTGAACGGTCGCGTGAAGCAATTATGAACTTTTTCCGAAAGGGAAATATTACGGCCTTGCGGGAAATGGCCCTTCGTATTGTTGCGGAAAGAGTTGATAAACAATTGCATGACTACATGCAGCAAAAGCAAATCAGGGGGCCATGGAAATCGGGGCTACATCTTTTGGTGGCAATAGATTACAAAATAGAGTCGATGCGGCTTCTGAGATGGGCAAAAAATCTTGCATATTCGATGGGTGCCAATATCCAGGCTGTCTATGTCGAAACTGCCCACCATCTAAGCATAAAGGAAGACGAACAGCTCAATAAAAATATTAACCTGGCCAAACAACTGGGTATTAAATTCCGGATTGTTACCAATAATGATATCGTTAGCGCCATCGTAGACTTTGCGCAGAAGGAAAATGCCAGTCATATTATCGTAGGTAAACCAAGAGTCCGGAATCTCCTTTCCATGTTAAGACTTGGCAATTTTGTAAACCGGCTGATCAGGTACAGCGGGAATATTGATGTTTATATACTTGGTTCTGATAATCAGGCGAAAGGACGATACCGGGAACGATTCTACGTCCCCTCTTTTACCTCTTCATTGCGGGAATACATGACAGTTGTTGGGTTGATTTTCCTCACCTCTGTGATCTGTTATCTTGTAAGGGACTTCATTGGTTATCAGATTGTATCCTTTGGTTTGCTGTTTTTGGTCTCGATTCTTGCCATTTTCCTGGGCTCGGGTCCGATATTTATAGCTGCCGCGCTTAGTGCATTAATCTGGGACTATTTCTTTATCCCCCCTCAGTTTACACTTCATGTTGGAAAACCTGAGGATCTGTTAATGCTCATCATGTTTTTTATTATTGCATTGCTCAATGGAATTCTAACCTCCAGGGTGCGACGACAGGAGCAGAAAATTCGGGTAAGAGAAGAACGGACCCATGCCCTTTATCAGCTTACTAAAGAACTGAATACAGCATCGGGAATGGAGGAGGTGTCTCAAATTGCGATGAAATATGTCCGGAAATATTTCAGTATTGACTCTGCGATCATACTTAAAACCGATTTAAACCAGCTTGATAGTCAGGTTCAGCAGGGGGGTGTAATTAACTTGTCTGAAAATGATTATAGCGTTGCAAACTGGGTATTTAAAAATTCGATTCCAGCCGGAAAGTACACAAATACCTTACCCTCTAATGTCTATACCTTTTATCCGATGTCGGGGAATAAGGGGAATATGGGGGTTATAGCCGTTGACCAGCCTGGTGTTTTTACCCAGGGGGAGGAACAATTCTGGGAGGCATGTCTGTCTCAGATCTCAGGCAAGTACGAGCGCGAATTTCTGCGCAATGCTGCCAAGAACACCTACATAGTGAGTGAATCGGAGAAATTGTATAAAACGCTCTTTAATTCCATCTCACATGAGTTAAGGATTCCCGTAGCTACAATATTGGGGGCTTCGGATACCCTGTTATCCCAAAACTACCCGGAGGATACCAGGCGAAAACTTTACAACGAAATCAGTATTGCCTCAATCCGGCTAAACCGTTTAATCGAGAATCTTCTTAATATGTCGAGACTTGAATCGGGCCATATAACGCCGCGGCCCGATTGGTGTGATGTCCATGATCTCACCAATACGGTGGCCGACACATTGCAAATGGAATTAAAGCCGTTTAAATTTTCAGCCATTATTCCCGCCGATATGCCACTTGTTTTGATTGATTTTGGATTAATCGAACAGGTTTTACACAATCTGATTCTGAATGCCACTCAAATTGCCCCGGCAGGAAGCATGATACGCCTTAAGCTATTTTACGATAATGGTTTGCTTAATATTCATTTGATGGATAGGGGGCCCGGTTTTAACCCCTCAGAATTGAATTTTGTATTCGATAAGTTTTACAGGGGCAAGGATGCCAAAGCGGGTGGAACCGGTTTGGGTTTGTCGATTGTAAAGGGATTTGTAGCCGCACAGGAGGGGGTAATAATCGCCGAGAACAGGGTAAATGGAGGCGCTAAGTTTATTATTAAAATACCTGTAAAGATTCAGAATTTGAACCAGCATCTAAAAAACGAAGATCTATGACCAACGCTGAAACGATACTTATTATCGATGATGAAGTACAGATACGCAGATTGCTTGAAATCACCCTTTCAGCTAACGGATATAAGATTTCTGAAGCTTCTACCGGAAAAGATGGCCTGATCCATGCTGCGACAACACATCCTGTCCTGATTATCCTCGATCTGGGCCTTCCGGATGCCGATGGGATCGAAATTCTTAAAAAACTTCGGGAATGGTATCTTAAACCAATTATAATCCTTTCTGTCCGAAATTCGGAAGAAGATATTATCCATGCCCTGGACAACGGGGCAAACGATTACCTCACCAAACCATTCAGAACCGGGGAGTTGCTTGCCCGGATCAGGGTGGCAATCCGCCAAAGCCAGGGAACATCGGATGATCCGATACTAACTTTCGGTAGCTTAACCATCGATCTGGCAAGTCATACTGTCCGAAAGAAAAATGAAATCCTGAAGCTAACCTCTACCGAATTTTCTTTATTGGCCTTACTGGCAAAAAATGAAGGTAGAGTTTTGACCCACCAGTTTATCTTAAAAGAGATTTGGGGAATGGGCTACCTGGAACAAACGCAGTACTTAAGAGTTTTCATGGCGCAGTTGCGTAAAAAGGTCGAAGACGACCCCGCAAAACCGACTTTACTGAATACCGAATCCGGGATCGGTTATCGCTTTGGAGGCTAATCGGGAATTTTAGCTTTGATTATTAAGTTTCGGATAAAAGTAAAAGACCCTCTTTCTTTTGTGCAATCAGGTTCCTGAATATCTTGCCTTACTTCGATTTTTTCCTGCGTTTCTGCAAGCTTCCCAATTATACCATATTGTAGGTATGAAAATGCCAAATTAAAGGTATGGCAGAGTTTTCTGCCTTACTCTATTTTTGTAAGCTGAAACGAGCCATGAGTGTTCCTCTCATACAGAAGCATGATTATCTATGGCGAGTTCCATCTGGCAATTAAAAACAAATTATAAACAGATGAATTGGAATCTTTAAATAGCTTAATCGTGGAAAAAAATATATCGGGGGCATTGTCAGCAGAGCAACTTGATCTTCTGACTAAACTTACGACATCCCTTAATAAGGAACAACAGGTTTGGGTATCGGGATATCTGGCAGGTTTTTCAGCCAGAAATGGATCACAGGTGTCAGATCAGCAGGAAGATATTTTAGCGCCAGCTTCACAGCATAATGGGTTGACGATTCTGTACGGTTCCCGCACTGGGAATGGTGAAGGTCTGGCCAAAAAGGCTAAACAGTTAGCCGAGCAGCAAGGGATGAAGGTAGCCATGAAAAGTATGGAGAATTACAGAACCCGTGACCTTCAGGGAGAAAAGAATCTGCTCGTAATTGTTTCAACGCATGGCGAAGGTGTTCCACCATTCTCGGCACAGGAACTTCATACCTTTATTTACGGGAAAAGGGCTCCAAGACTCGCTGAGGTTAAGTTTGCGGTTCTCGCATTGGGTGATTCAAGCTATTTTCACTTCTGCAAAACCGGTAAAGATTTTGATGAGCAACTTGAAAAGATTGGTGCAATACGTGTTGCCCCAATACTTACCTGCGATATCGATTTTGAACAACCTGCTCTGGAATGGATTAAATCCACACTTTCCAATTTTGGGGATGATGTTAAGGGGTTGTGGCAACCCGCCTCCCTGTCAGTTAGCGATACATTGATGCCGGGGGCAGATAACCCGGTGACGAAATATTCCAGGAAGAATCCGTTTAAAGCTCCTGTATTTGAGAAAATTTCACTACATGGTAAACCCACCGAACGTCAGACACTTCATCTTGAACTTGCAACTGACGATAAAGGATTAACCTATGAACCAGGCGATTCGGCAGGAATAATCCCTTTAAATTCAAAGGGACTTATTCAGGAAGTACTAAATGTTACAGCCTTAAACGGAACCGAAGAGCTTGAAATTAATGGTGAAAAGACTACCCTATATGATGCCCTTCACCGCAATTTCGAATTGTCGA
Source organism: uncultured Bacteroidia bacterium (assembly GCA_903918045.1). GTDB lineage: Bacteria > Bacteroidota > Bacteroidia > Bacteroidales > Prolixibacteraceae > JAAFHB01. The sequence continues at coordinate 14,286 of CAIXCY010000130.1, read as the reverse complement.
AGATAACTACCGATGTGGCTGCCAGGTACCTTGCCTTTTCACCAAATGCAAAACTTAAAAAGCTGATCGAAAAGCCCGATAAGTTTAAGGATTACCTCTATGGCCGGGATATCGTAGACTTGCTTCAGGATTATCCTGCCAAAGTTACAGCAGCCGACCTGGCCACACTGCTAAGACCTATTCAACCCCGGTCATATTCAATTTCTTCAAGTCCTTTGGCGTGTCCCGGTGAGCTACACCTCACCGTTAGCGTTGTGAATTATGAGAATAGTGGTCGCTCCAAACGCGGCGCTTGTTCATCCTACCTCTCGGAGGTGACAGTGGAAGATGAACAGGTTCCGGTTTTTATTGAATCGAATCCAAATTTCAGGTTACCCAAAAACGAAGAAACTCCGATTGTGATGATCGGAGCAGGGACAGGAATTGCCCCTTACCGCGCTTTTGTCCAGCACCGCGAAATGTCAGAGAATCGTGGAAAGAGCTGGCTTTTCTTTGGAAACCGAAACTTTGAAACCGAGTTTTTATACCAGACTGAGTGGCAAAACTTCCTTAAAACGGGCGCGTTGACAAAAATGAGCGTCGCATTTTCCCGTGACGGCGCAAATAAAGAGTATGTTCAGCATCGGCTTATTGAGAACTCTGCCGAACTTTTTAAATGGATTCAGGAAGGAGCATATTTCTATATTTGCGGCGATATGAATAATATGGCCGGTGATGTTCAAAAGGCATTGGTTAAAATTGTAGAGAAAGAGGGTGCCTTAAATGCTGAGGATGCGCAGGAATATATTACGAATCTGCAGCGTGAAAAGAGGCTGCAGCTTGATGTCTACTAATTTATACAGACCAGTTTCCCTGAATTATTTTTGTGAGAACAAGCATTATTTAAATGGTAAAGAAGAAAATAAAACAGGGATGGATCGCTTCCCGGGAGATCTTGTTAAAGGAGACTCTCGTCGATGTTTATGAGCATACCTGGTCCTTTATAGACGCCTTTGCAGGGATAGGAATTATCGCTTTTTTTCAGAGCAAGCTGCTTTCAAACTATGAGAATGTATTTTTAATCGGTTCGTTCGGGGCTTCGAGCGTTCTTATATATGGAGCCTTACAGAGTCCGTTATCGAAACCGAGAAATCTTATCAGTGGTCATGTAATCTCAGCGTTTATCAGAGTTGTAATTTGTAATTTTGAGCCGCATTTTTATCATTAGTTTCAGATCATATTTTTTGCTTTATATTTAAAAGAATCATGGATGACGAACAAAATATCCCGACACCTTCTCCTATTGAAGTCATAAAGGATAACAGTAATTACCTTCGGGGGACCATTAACGAAAGTTTGGCTGATCCGCTTACCGGTGGAATGCAACCCATTGATCAGGTTCTGATTAAATTTCACGGGACCTACCAGCAGCAGGACCGCGATCTGGATGAGGAACGTAAACATCAGAAACTCGAGCCTTTGTACTCTTTTCTGATAAGGGTTAGGGTGCCTGCGGGTGTTACCACCCCGGAACAATGGCTTGCGATGGATAGTTTATCAGAGGAATATGGCGATAAGACCTTAAAACTGACTACCCGTCAGGCCTTTCAGTTTCATGGTGTCCTCAAACGCAACCTTAAAAAAACGATTCAGGAGATCAACAAATCGTTACTCGACACAATAGCTGCCTGTGGTGACGTAAACCGCAATGTGATGTGCTCTGCAAATCCGTTCGAATCGCCCATTCATGCAGAGGTGGCAGACGATGGACGGAAAATATCGGCATATCTGACACCTCAGACCAATGCCTATCATGAAATCTGGCTCGATGGAAAATTGGTTGAAGGTGGTGAGAAAGAGGAGGAGCCGCTATACGGGAAACTCTATCTTCCGCGCAAATTTAAAACGGCTATTGCAATACCACCGCGTAATGATTCAGATGTCTTGTCAAATGATCTGGGATTTATTGCCATTGTCGATGGGGAGAAACTTATCGGATACAACCTCACCGTTGGGGGAGGAATGGCTTATACGTTCGGGAATAAGGAGACCTATCCAAGGGTTGCTGATGTGGTTGGTTATTTGTCAAAGGATAAGATTGTTAATGTGTCTGAGGCAGTACTTGTCTTTCAGCGCGATCATGGAAACCGTTCAGAGCGCAAAAATGCCCGTTTAAAATATACTGTAGACCGTTTGGGGCTTGATTTTTTCAAGGCTGAGTTAAAACGGACGCATGGAGTTATTCTTGAACCAAACAGAGAGTATAAGTTTGATTCAATGGGAGATAAATATGGATGGATACAGAGTACCGACGGACTTTGGCATTATACCGTATTTGTTGAAGGTGGGAAGCTTGTGGATAAGAATGGTTATCTTGCCAAAACGGCCATCCGCGAGATTGCACAGATTCACAAGGGAACATTTATCCTGACTGGTAATCAGAATGTGGTAATCGCCCAGGTATCCGCAACTCAAAAACCTTTAATTGAGAAGATACTCAAGAAGTTTAAGATAATAAATGCTTCTGCAATTTCGTTGCTTCGCCAGAATTCAATTGCCTGTGCAGCGTTGCCCTATTGCGGATTGGCTTTTGCCGAAGCGGAACGGTACCTTCCAACGCTGATTGATAAGCTCGATAAGATCCTCGAAGTAAATGACCTGCTTCAAACCCCGATAAGCATCCGGATGACCGGTTGTCCTAATGGTTGTGGCAGGCCTTTTCTTGCTGAGATTGGGTTTGTTGGCAGAGCACCAGGCATCTATAACCTCTATCTTGGAGCAAGTTTTACCGGAGAACGGCTCAACAAACTTTATGTCGAGATGGTCAATGAAGATCAGATTATTGAAATTCTCTCTCCGATTCTTCAACATTATGCGCAAAGCCGCACTAAAGATGAGCACTTTGGTGATTTTGTGATCCGGAAAGGGTATGTGAAGGCCACCACCGCCGGTAAATATTTTCATGCCTGATTATTTAGTTCGTTCGAGTTTAATTCAGAAATCCGGAATATGAAACGTGAAGATCTTCAGTTTTTACCCATTTCGATCAATGTGACCAATAAGAGGATACTTCTTGTTGGCGGTGGAAAGGTGGCGACACACAAAGGGACGATCATGGCACGAATTGTGAAAGAACAGGTTACGGTTGTCGCACCGGAATTTACCGAGGAGATCCGTCAGTTGCCTTTCACCTTTGTAACCAAGGAATATGAAAAGAGTGATCTGGAAGGTTTTTTTCTGGTATATGTCTGTACCGGCAATCATGAATTAAACGCCCAAATTAAGGTGGATGCCGAAGAGCTCGGGATTCTTACCAGTGTTTGTGACTCCCCTTTCCTATGCGATTTTGTTTCACCCGCCATTCATAATGAGGGGCATGTCACAATCTCTGTCGGAACAAATGGGAGGGATGCCTTTCAGTCGGTTTCGATCCGAAATCAGATTGCAACCCTGATTCAGGAAGGGAAAATAATTATATAGGTACCCAAGTCTTTGTATTTTACTTTTTTAACAAAGGTTTAAAGAGGTGTATAAAAAGTAAAATATTTAACCGCAGAAAACCGCTGAGGAACATCGCAGAGAATCGCAAAGTGATAAATAAATTATTATTTTTCTGTTAAAATGATTTCCTATTAACATATCGCAGCTATGTTGCTTATGGGATTTTGGAATAATCTTATTTATAAAGTTATTACAACTTCTTTGCAATATTTAGGCTGCGGAGCAGTCAAATCTTTGTAGAATCATCAAAACAGTAAAAAAAGCAAGCCACGTCGTGGCGAAATCTTAATACAATGGCTATAATTTGATAATTATAAAATATATTTAATTTTTAACCGGGCACCAATGATAATCAATCATGCTCTTTTAAAAATTACCGAAAGTCGTTATAAACGTAACTAATTCTACGTTAAAAATATTTATTACAAGTCCATTTTTTATGTCAAATTTAGTCGGGAAAATAAAGGTAATCTGCGAAAGCAATCCATCTGCCCTCAAAAAGGCAGCGGAATGTTTTGCCCAAATCCCGGATTTAGATTATGACCTGATTCAGTTGGAGGATAAGTCCGAACATCTTCAGGCGATTCAAAGTGGTGATCCGTTAACTCTTGCCGGTTCATTATTTCAATTTTTGACAGATGGAAGGGCTGAAATCGCTATTCTTCCTGCATCCGATTTACCGTTCCCGATGCCTCAGGGACTTAATGTTTTAGCCATCCTTGATTCGGATATTCCGAAGGATTTTTCATTAAATCCTGAATATATTAATCTGGAGCAACTTCCTGAAGAGACAGATCCATTGGAGGGTTACATGGCTTTAGTTGCAATGGAAGACAAACCCGAATTATACAGATTGTGTGAAACTACGGACATTCGCCACAATTTCGGTAAGGTTACCCTTGTGGGTTTTGGTCCCGGCAATCCCGACCTGCTCACGCTCGGTGGTGACAAAGCACTGACGAAGGCAGATATTATTTTTCATGATGATTTGCTGGATCAGGAGTTTTGCGATAAATATGCCGGGGAGAAATTCTATGTGGGCAAACGCAAAGACTGCCATAGTTTCAGGCAGGACCGGATCAACCGGTTATTGTTTAATGCCGCCAAAGCAGGCAAATGTGTCGTTCGTCTCAAAGGTGGCGATCCTATGGTGTTTGCCCATGGCGGTGAAGAACTTGAGTATTTGCATCGCAATTTCGTTCAGGTGGATGTAATTCCAGGTGTTTCTGCCGGAATTGCGGTTGCTGCCTATACGCAAATTCCGCTGACTCACAGGGGAATCTCTTCCTCTGTCGCTTTTGTATCGGGTCATTCCGATTCGGTGCAAATTCCTCAAACCGATACGCTGGTTTGCTTTATGGGTGGTTATAATATGCAGATGATTGCCCGAAAAGCGATTGCATCTGGCAAAAGAGGCGATACTCCGGTTATGCTGGTTCACAATATCTCGTTGCCCGACCAGAAAGAGTTTTTCTCAACCCTCGAAGAGCTTTCTGTGGGTCATGAGAAATATCCCACCCCAATCATTATTGTTATCGGCAAAGTGGTGGCCCTTCGGAATAATTCAGAGCTCGAAGTTCTAAAACCTGTGTTTCTGGTGACAGGCACATCAACCGAAAAATACAATAAACTGGGTACTGTAATCCATCAGCCGCTGATTGAGATCAACCGGATTGAACCTAATCCCGAACTTGAGCAACACCTCCACCACCTTGAGCATTTTGACTGGATCTTTTTCACCAGCAGATATACTGTTCAGTTCTTTTTCGAGTTTTTAAATTATTATGGTAAGGACTGCCGATCTCTGGCTCATCTCAAAATAGCCTCGATGGGTAAGCTCACCACCCAGGCGCTAAAAAAGTATGGAATTCTTCCCGATCTTGAACCTGCCGATGAGTCATCTGACGGATTGATAAAAGAGATTGAAACCAGGGAAATCCCTGCCGGGCATGTTCTGATCCCCCGCTCGAACCTGGGTCTGGAGGTACTTCCCGAAAATCTCGGACGTTTGGGTTGGAAGGTCACCCGACCATCTTTTTACGAGAATAAATTTCCGGATAATCTGAAAAAACTTGATCTAACCAATGTTCAGACCATTGTTTTTCCCGCACCTTCGTGTGTAACCAACTTTGTTCGTCTTTATGGAGAACTTCCTGATGACAAAAAATTCATCTTCAGGGGAAAAGAAACTGAAAAGCGGTTTCTGGATTTAAAACAATGACTTAAATAGAAATCAGCCCCGTTTCTCTGTGAAAACACCTATAAATAGGTATATAAAATACAGAATTATAGGTATTGTTAAAAATTGTTGCGATCCCGTTCTTTGTTGTATAAATTAACAGGATATTTTATGACAACGAACTCAGACAAATTTACAGGTATTAACAGGTTTAGATCCGTTAACAGGTCAGCTCACTCCAAAAGCAACGACCGTCTCAATTCAATGTTAATGTGCATGCAGATGTGTTGCCGGTGTGCCATGTGATGCCGCCAAAAATTACCTCCTCACAATTTTCCTTCCATTCACTTAATTTTTAATTGCTGAATATTAATTATTTAATCCTTTTTCTTGGATTTTTATATCTAATATACACAAAGACGGTCGATATAAACGTCTTAAATTTACAATGTAATAACCTTATTTTTTTTACGTAATATTTTCAATTATGAAACGATCAATATCGATTAAATACACAACGCTGCTTGTTGTTTTATTAAGCCTGTTTGCGATTAAAACCAATGCGCAGGAGACCTTAACCATTAGTGGAACAAAGTTTACCTATCCGCTGATTGAGAAATGGATTTCAGAATATGCTAAAGTTCATTCAGGCCTGAAAATCACGCTGGTTCAAAAATCCGGAGCTGCAAAGGTTGCCGACCTAAATATTATAGCTCACCAACCAGCGAAGGAAGAGCTCAAAGAAAACCAGGAGATCATTTATGCAGGGCGTTTTGCGTTACTCCCTGCAACGAATCAGCATAATGCTATTTTTGGTACACTGCCTAAAAAAGGGTTAAACAAAAAGGAGGTCGATAAGCTCTTCTTTGAGGTGGTAAACTACGATGATGAGGCGAAAGTTGAGAACTCAAAGTTTACAGCTACAATCTATTCCCGCGAAAATCAGGCTTGTTCATCGATTGCACTGGCTGGCTATTTTGGTCATGTATCGTCGGAGATCAGGGGTAAGAAGGTTACCGGTGATGACATCTATTTGCTTACTGCCGTTAAAAAGGATTCCATCGGGTTAACCTATAATAACCTGGGATATCTGTATGATGTCAATTCGCGGAAGCTTAAGGATGGTTTGGCGTTGTTGCCACTCGATTTAAAGCGTGATGCAAAGGAATTGCTAACCGGCGATCTGGATAATGTGATTGCGACCCTTGAGAAAAATAAGATTGAGACAATTCCCGTTGAGAAGTTTGGATTTATCTACTCTCAGCAAAATGAACGGAAGGAAGTTTCTGATTTCCTGAGGTGGGTGTTGTCTGACGGACAGAAATTTAACCATGAAGAGGGCTTCCTCAATCTGGATAAAGAGGTACTTGCAGAACAGGCGAATCGGCTGAATGAAAAGTTCCTGACCTTAAAATAAGTAAAACCAATAAGTATAAATAAAGCGAGCATCCCTCTTCTCCGTCGGCAAACTGATTGAGGAATAGCTCGCAAGAAATCAAATTCTATGACAAAGCTACAATTATTTTGGGGAAACTACAAAAAGTTTCCCGGGCACGCAGTGTGCAAAATCGGAATATTATTCCTTCTTACACTTTTACTTAACCTGACCGGATATGCCCAGCAGGTTGAAATCCGGGGAAAAATCCTCGATGAAGGTTCCAAGCTCTCGGTTATTGGAGCAACAATCAAACTCAAAGGGCTCCCTGGCGGAGCTGTTTCGAATGTAGATGGCGACTTTCAGGTTAATGTCAAGGCACTGCCGGTTACACTGTTAGTCTCCAACATCGGTTATAAATACCAGGAAATTGATGTTTACGAAGCTGAACCAATCACGATATTCCTTGCAGAGGACCAAAACCGGCTTAGCAGCGTAGTGGTTGTCGGATATGGTACTCAGAAACGGAGTGAATTGACAGGGTCGGTAAGTTCATTACCTGTCGACAAACTGAAACAGGCTGGTCCCTCGTTCGAAAGTGCCTTACAAGGAGCTATTTCAGGTGTTCAGGTTACACAGACTTCGGGCGCTCCCGGAAGTGGTGTAAGTATCCGCATCCGCGGTGGAAATTCTATTACCGGAGGAAATGACCCATTGTATGTTATTGACGGTTTCCCGATTTACAATAACAGCAATGAATCCAATGCAGGAGCTCTAAACTCCCAGGCGATTAATCCGTTGTCCAGTATCAATCCCGGGGATATCGAAAGTGTTGACGTACTAAAAGATGCATCTGCAACAGCAATTTATGGTTCACGCGGTGCAAATGGAGTTGTTATTATTACAACTAAAAAAGGGAAAGCTGGAGTCAATAAAGTCACTTATGACGGATCTTTGGGCGTTCAAACTGCTTCAAAGAAGATTGATCTGCTGAATGCCAAAGAGTGGGCTACCCTAAAAAATGATGCAAGAGCCAATTCCGGGAAGGCGCCATTATTCTCAGCCGCCCAGCTCGACAGCCTTGGAAGCGCCGGTACTGACTGGCAATCGGCGGCATTGCGGAGTGCAACAATCCAAAATCATAATCTTTCATTTACGGGTGGAAACGAAAAAACACATTATTCTATTTCAACTGGTTATTTAAAACAGGATGGTATTTTAATTGGTACCGATTTTAGCCGGTTTTCGTCGAGAGTTTCGCTGGATAGCAAAATTTCAAATAAATTTACTGTAGGTATCAATCTGAACGGCAGCAAGTCGGATGCAAGCCAGGCATCATTTGGAAATGTTCAGGGTGTTGGCGATAATATTCTATCGATATTGTATATGCCACCTACAGTTCCGATCAGAACAAAAACCGGAGCATATACCTTTGCCAGTCCTTACGAATCGGCTGTTGCCAATCCGATTGCAACCCTCAACCTGGCGACAAATTTAAATACCAATTACAGGTTATTGGGAACGATATACGGAGAATATAAAATCATTGAAGGTTTAAAGGCCAAGGTGCTCTTTGGTACGGATATTCTTGCCAACAAGCAAAATCGTTATTTGCCTTCTTCACTTTATGAAGGTGCCTCTGTCGGAGGTATCGCAACAGTAGGGAGTAAATTTACAAACAGATGGCTTAACGAAAACACGCTCACCTATAACAAGACTTTTTCGGATGTACATAATGTTGAGGCGCTTGTCGGTCTGACTCAGGAATCGAGTAAATCTGAAGGGGTAATAGCCAGTTCCCAGGGATTTATCAATGATATCCTTCAATATAATGACCTTTACAGCGGATCAACAACCAATAAATCGTATTCCAGTTACAGCGGATACTCCTTGCTCTCCTACCTTGGCCGTGTAAATTACAACTATAAACAAACCTATTTTTTGACAGCCAGTGTACGCCGTGACGGAACTTCAAGATTGGGCGTCAATTCCAAATGGGGTAATTTCCCCTCTGCCGCAATTGCGTGGAAGGTAAATAAAGAATCTTTTTTCCAGCCGTTAAGTGAAACAGTAAGCAACCTGAAACTGCGTTTTGGCGCCGGTAAAACAGGGAATTCAGAAATCGTTCCTTACCAGTCCTTATCCCTTTTGTCTGTCTATTCGTATCCAACAGGTTCCGGCACCACTACAAATGCAGGTTATGCTCCGGCAAGGGTGGCAAATCCTGATCTGAAATGGGAGACTACCGCTCAGTACGATGGTGGTATCGACCTTGGATTATTTAAGGATCGCATCAACCTAATCTTTGATGCTTATTACAAAAAGACAACCGATTTATTGCTTGATGTACAGTTGCCTTATACCTCAGGATTCGCCTCGGCTTATGAAAATTACGGATCGGTTGAAAATAAGGGGATAGAATTAGGTCTGAATACCGAAAATTTCAAGGGTAAGTTTGGATGGAATACCAATGTGATCTTTTCACTCAACAGGAATAAGGTACTGAGTCTTGGTAACGGGCTCCAGTCGTATGTTGTAACACTTAGCGGAACGAATACGGCAGCAATTGTCCAGGTTGGTCAGCCTTTAGGTTCTTTCTACGGATATAAGGCGGATGGTGTTTTTAAAAGCACAGACAATATTTCAACTACTCCGAGGATTGACCAGACCGGGACTAAACCTGGTGATGTGAGATATAAGGATATTTCGGGTCCGAACGGTAAGCCCGATGGGATTATCAGCCAGGCTTATGACCGTGCCCTGATCGGGAATGCACAGCCAAAGTTCACCTTCGGGTTTACTAACAATTTTACCTATGCCCATTTTGACCTGTCAGTATCTCTATCAGGTTCTATCGGGAATAAGATATACAGCAACATTCTTCAGCAACTTCAATTAACAACCGGCTTTCAAAACGGTATCAAAGGTCTGACCGATCATTGGACTGCGGCCAATGAAAATGCACAATATCCCAGAGCCAATGAGAATGTGCCTACCACGCCAAATTCTGATCTGTATGTTTATGACGGATCATATGTTCGCCTTAAGAATATTTCATTTGGATATAATTTCCCAAAGAGAATTGTAGCTAAATTGAAGATCAGCAACCTGCGTCTGTATGTGTCGGCCCAGAATCTCAAAACGTGGACGAGCTATAAAGGGTACGATCCCGAAGTAAACTATTATGAAGGTAATTCTGCGCTGCAAGGGATCGATTATTCTGCTTATCCGACAGCCAAAACTGTTACAGGCGGCCTAAGTGTTACATTCTAAATCATCAAAAAATTACGAAAATGAAAAAAATATCGATATATCTGTTAATTGTACTTGTGTCACTTGGGTTTAGCAGCTGTGTTAAACTTACAGAGGATCCACGCTCAAATATCTCGTCGGGGCAGTTTTATAACAATCCGGCAGATGCGAATTCTGCGGTTGTAAGCATTTATAATGCACTGTCCCATAACACATCTGGAGATCATGCCTCGATCTACAACCGGCTATTCACCCTTGCAATAAGTATGAGTACCGATGACCATATAGCAGGACCAAGGGCCACAAACCCCGATGTTCGTTCTCTGGCAGCTCTGACGCAATCAGCATCAAATGACCGTTATTCACAGTTGTGGAAACAACATTATGATGGAATTAACCGTGCCAACATTGCAATTGACCGTATACCCGAAATCCAGGGTGATACTGCAACTACGAACCGGCTGGTTCACGAAGCCAGATTTCTAAGGGCTTTACTTTATTTCAATCTTGTCCGATTATGGGGTGATGTTCCATTGGTTTTACATGAAACGACATCCTTGGCAAACCTGGATGTGGCGCGTGCACCTGCAGCTGATGTTTACACCCAAATTTTAAGTGACCTGAAGGATGCTGAAAAATTGCCTGTTAAATTCACCGGTGTAAATTCATTCCGCGTAACCAGTGGGGCTGCAAAGGCGCTGGAACTAAATATTTACGTGACCAGGAAACAATGGGCTGATGCCATAAGTAAATACAATGAAATCAAAAACGGAGGTTTCGGATATGATCTGTTTTCAAATTATGCAGATGTTTTCAACACGGCAACAAAAAACGGAAAAGAGCATATTTTCTCTGTGCAATATATTGCTGATGGTGCCGGAAATCTTACAGGAACAGGGAATACAAATATCCGTGAAATTATATCTGCACCAATTCAGCTAAATGGTGCCGATGCAGATGCACCTCATCCAAGTTTACTCGCATCGTTTAATTCTAAGGATCTTCGGTATGGCGTAACATTTTATACCTCGCTGGTGAGTCCGTTCGATGGAGCGTTAAAGAGTTTTACTCCGCACTTCAAAAAATATTTTGATCCTGCATCGGGAAAGAACCTCCTTAATTCGGGTGTTAATGTTCCTGTACTAAGGTATGTAGAATCTGTTCTGTTCTATGCTGAGGCGGTGAATGAATCACAAGGTGCAGTTTCAGAGGCTTATGATGCTATTAATAAAGTGCGCACCCGGGCTGGTTTGCCAAACCTTACGGCAGGTTTAAGCCAGGATCAGTTCAGGGATTCTGTATATGTGGAACGTCGTCATGAATTTGTCTATGAGGATATCCGGTGGTTTGATTTGATCCGGACAAAACGACTAGTGAGTGAACTCAAGAAATATGCCGACAAGGTGAATGTCTCAGAAAAGAATTACCTGCTTGCGATACCACAACATGAGTTGTCGCTGAACCCGAAATTAACCCAGAATCCGGGCTGGGAATAACCCGATCTTTACTGCTGAATTTCTTGTTTGATTCACCTATTAAATAAATGATTATGAGTCAATTTGCTAAAGCCGGATTTTCCGGTACCACTAATAGTATATTCAAAAAGATCTTTTTATGCCTCTCATTCTTTGGATTACTACTTGTGATCACTGGATTGATACATTATAACCGGTCAATGAGCAATAATTGTGTTCCAACGAGCGGTAAAGAAGAACTTATAAAACTAGTGTCTGCCTGGGAAAATCAATATGCCACTCCGCCCACTAAGGAGCAGATTGAGGAATTGGTTGCAACCTTTCCGGATGAAAATGCAGTGTATAGTGAACGAGTCGTATTGTCCTGGGAAACACTGAAATAATCAATAAAGAAATATTAAACCTTTTTCAATAAAAAGAATAAACATGGCAAAAATTAATTTATTAAAAGTGGCCACCCTTGCAGGTGCCAGCTGGCTTTCGTTTGGACAGGCTGCAGCTCAGCAACCCTTTAAAGGAGTTGTCGGCAGAACACTTGCCGAGTCGAAGGAATATTGGCCTGAACCTGTTAAGGCTCCCGCCGGAGCTCCCAATGTGGTTTGGATCCTGCTCGATGATGTAGGCTTTGGTGCTGCCAGTACATTCGGAGGAGTCATCCGTACACCGATACTCGACAGCCTTGCAAACCAGGGATTGCGGTATACCAATTTTCACACGACTGCGATTTGCGCCCCAACCCGTGCTGCACTATTAACCGGTCGAAACAGCGCCTCGGTGCATGTTTCGGGCTTTTCACATACCATTTTATCAGCCGGTTTCCCGGGATGGGACGGACGTGTTCCCGCCGAAGACGGAACTGTGGCTGAGATTCTGCGTGAAAACGGATACAACACGTTTGCCGTTGGTAAATATGGTGTTACACCCGATGAAGATGCCACGGATGCCGGACCCTTCGACCGCTGGCCAACAGGTAAAGGCTTCGACCATTTCTTCGGATTCCTGGGATCGCAAACCGATCAATACGTTCCCGATTTGGTCGAAGACCAGGCGCATGTTAAGCCTGATGGCCGTCATCTAAGTGAACAGATTACCGATAAAGCCATTAGTTATATCGATCGTCAGAAGAAAGCGGCGCCTAATAAACCATTCTTCCTCTATTATGCACCGGGAGCCACGCATGCACCTCATCAGGTAGCCAAGGAGTGGAGCGATCAGTACAAAGGGAAATTCGACAAAGGGTGGGATGCTTTCCGGGATGAAGTTTTTGCCAATCAGAAGAAACAGGGAATTATTCCTGTTAACACCATATTACCTGATCGCAATCCGAATATTAAGGAGTGGAATAAACTTCCTGGCGATGAACAAAAATTGTATGCACGCTTTATGGAGGTTTACGCGGGTTATCTCACCTATACCGACAACCAGATCAGCCGCGTCGTAAATCACCTGAAACAAATTAATCAGCTGGATAACACGCTGATATTTGTTTTGATCGGCGATAACGGAGCAAGCAAGGAAGGGACTCTGAACGGAGATGTCGATCGTCCAATATTTGGAAGTAAGGCTACCGAAGAGGAAAATATCAAATATAATCTGAATAAAATCGGCGAAATCGGCACTCCATCCGCTATTGAAGGAAATTACCCGTTGGGATGGGCGCAAGCCGCCAATACGCCGTTCAAATTCTGGAAACAGGATGCCAACAGTGAGGGTGGGACACGCAATCCGCTGATCGTTTTCTATCCAAAAGGTGTTAAAGAAAAAGGGGGAATCCGCAATCAATATAGTCATGTGATTGATATTTTACCTACCACCTTAGAGCTGACCGGGGTTAAAGCTCCTGTGAAAATCAAGGGTATCAAACAGGAAAATATCCAGGGTACTTCGCTTGCTTATTCAATCAATGATGCCAAAGCGGCCACACGCCACACCACACAGTATTATTACATTTTTGGCGCCCGCTCAATTTATAAAGATGGGTGGAAGGCTGAACTGGCTTATCCAAACAGCTTTATTACAGGAAATGCAAAAAGCAATGTTCCGTTTGATGAAAACGGCTGGGAACTTTATAATCTGAATGAAGATTTTACCGAACGCATTGACCTTGCTGCAAAATATCCGGAAAAGTTGAAAGAACTCAAAGCTCTTTTTGAAAAACAAGCCAAAGAACATAACCTCTATCCTTTAATTACATGGGATGATGTCTTTAAAGGTAAGATTCATCAGGGCAAAAATCATTTCACTTTTGAGCAAGGGTTAAAAGAGGTTACTAAAAGCGGGGAGAAGAAATAGATTATGAAAAAAGAAAACTGGTATTTCAAAAATAAGCTCACCCTAAACAGCCTGATCTCTGCGTCGCTGTCATTCGGAGTAGCATCAGCTTCGGCTCAGTCGGCAAAAGAGTATGCGAAACATTTTACGGGAGTAGTTGGCAAAACATCCGCCGATTCCAAGGAGGCATGGCCTCAGAATCCACAGGCTCCCAAAGGAGCCCCCAACGTGGTATGGATTTTAATTGATGATGT
>CAIXCY010000129.1 GCA_903918045.1 uncultured Bacteroidia bacterium | reverse complement strand
ATAAAATTTCAGGATCAACTGGTTCGGAAATGCTACGAGATTTAGACGGCAGGTTTATTAAGGCAAAGACTCAGCTTGACTCGATTCGGGTACTCTATAATTCATTGAAAAACAATCCGGTTTATGCTACCAAAGTTGAAGCTTTGAACTCCCGTTATAATGGAATTGCAACAGAACATTCAAATTATGTTACATCCTTTGTTAAAAGAAATCCATTTTCGTTGGCATCGGTTTACGCATTATATCAGAAATGGGATGAATCCAATTTTGTAATTAATGATTTACAGGCAATGAAAACGGCAGCTTCTGCTCTTTATTCAGTATATCCTAAAAATGAGCAGGTTATCGCATTATATAACAACACACTTCAATTTATTAAGGAGGAGCGAAACAAGCAGCTGGTTAACGCTGTGAAAAATAATGCGGTCAATACACCCAATATTGTTCTGCCTGATGCTGATGGTCATTCAAGAGATTTATGGTCATTGCACGGAAAGTATGTATTGCTTTATTTTTGGTCTGCAAAAGATCGCACATCGAGAATAGTGAATCCTGTACTTTCGGAACTGTATCATAAATTTAAAAGCCGAGGCTTTGAGATCTTCATGGTTAGCGTTGATAATGACCGGGCAGCCTGGATGGAAGCTATTGCCAGTGATAACCTTAGTTGCATCAATGTTGGAGATATGAAAGGGAGTTTTCAGGCAGCAAGCAATTACAACATACAGGAGCTGCCTTTCAATTATCTGATAGACAAAGAGGGAAATATCATTGCGCGTAACCTTCGGGGACCGGCATTAAATCAGGCTTTAAACCAGATTTTCAAATAGTCGTTTTACTATTAATCCACACTAAAAATGATTTTCAATGGTGGAAGGTCAGTTGTTAAAATCAATAGTTAACAGATTAAGGCTTGAAAAATTCTATTTTAGGTCTATCTTTGCCAAAGAATAAATAATCTATAATTCATACACCTGATAATTCATTTTGGACCAAACCAAAAAAATATATTTCGCTTCTGATGTTCATCTTGGGGCTGCAGCACTAAAGCATAGCCGCGAACGAGAGCTGATTTTTGTAAGCTGGTTACACCAGGTTAAAAAAGATGCTGCAATTATTTTTCTCCTTGGGGATATTTTCGATTTCTGGTTTGAATACCGTAAGGTTGCACCGCAGGGTTTTGTGCGTGTACTGGGCGCAATTGCAGAGATCTGTGACAGTGGGATTCCTGTTCACTTTTTCACCGGAAACCATGATGTGTGGGTTTTTGACTATTTGCCCCGCGAAACGGGGATGATCATCCATCACGAGCCCTTTGAGACAGTATTGTTCGGAAAAAAATTCTTCCTCGCCCACGGTGATGATCTGGGTAAAACAGATAAAAAATATCAGTTGTTAACAAAGCTTTTTCACAATAAATTTGCACAATGGGCATTCGCTAAGATACATCCTGATTTATCTTTTAGACTGGCGTTTAGTTGGTCAAAGAGCAGCAGGTTAGGCCGTGGAATTGACGGTCCTGGGTTTTTAGGAGAGGAGCGTGAACATCAGCTTATTTTTGCAAAAAAGAAACTGGAGAAGGAACATTTTGACTATTTTGTTGTAGGGCACAGACATATTGCACTAAATTACCAATTAAACGAGCGCAGCAAAATAATCATCCTTGGTGATTGGTTTAAAGTATGCACCTATGGGGTATGGGACGGCTCTGAATTTAAACTGGAACAGATTATTAATGAAACGCTTACGAAAAGTAAATAATGAATATGAATAAAAAAATTTATACCGTTATTGTCGGTACAGGATCTTTCGTGCCGACCAGAGTGATTGCCAATGATTTTTTTCTGAATGCAGAATTTTATGATCCGGCAACAAATAGAAAATTTGAAACACCCAATTCAGAAATCATTCGCAAATTTTTTGAAATTACAAATATTGAGGAGCGCCGTTATGCAGATGATGATCAGGTAACCAGTGATCTTGCAACACTTGCCGCACGTGATGCGATCGAAACTTCAGGAATTGATCCCGAGACTTTTGATTTTATTCTGGTTGCTCATAACTTTGGGGATATGATCAATGGCCTTGTTCAACCTGATAATTGTCCTGCCTTAGCCAACCGTGTAAAAACAAAACTTGGGATTAATAATCATGCCATATTGACCAATGATGTAATTTCGGGCTGCCCGGGATGGACCACAGCAATGATTATTGCTGATGCCTACATAAAGAGCGGAATGTTTAAACGTGGGTTAGTTATTGGTGCTGATGTATTGTCGAGGGTTGCGGATCCCTATGATCGTGACAAGATGATATTTTCTGATGGAGCAGGGGCGGCTATCGTTGAAGGAGTAGAAAGCGATGTTCCTGTTGGAATATTATCACATTCCAGCCGGTCAGACCATGATCACAATATGCTAAATATGGGATTTTCGGTAAATCTAAGTATCCCTAAGGATCATCAGTATCTCAAGATGCTGGGGTCTAAAGTTTATGTTTATGCGCTAAGCACTGTTCCAGGGGTTGTGAAAGACAGCCTCGATAAAGCGAATCTGACACTCGATGATGTTAGCAAAGTATTAATTCATCAGGCTAATGAGAAAATGGATGAGGCTATACTGAGCCGGGTTTTCAAACTTTATGGCAAAAAAGAATATGATAAAGCGATAATGCCAATGACGATTCAACGTTTTGGAAATTCCTCGACTGCCACAGTGCCGACCCTTTTAGATCTGGTTCTCAAAGACAAAATGGAGGATCATCAGATTTCCAATGGGAACATTATTATTCTTACTTCTGTTGGTGCCGGAATGACAATAAATTCGATTGTCTATAAAGTACCGGAATAATCCGATTATCTAAAAAGGGAAAGGTCGTTTTGCTTTTGCAACACGACCTTTCCCTTTTTAACAAGTAGTTCCGAATTAGCCTGCTTGCAGTCTGATTGCGCTTAACTTATCGATCTTTTCCATCGCAAATTCAGGGGTGATCACAACCTCTGTATTTGATCCGGAAGGCATTTCAAACATTACATCCATAATTACAGTCTCACAGATAGCACGAAGTCCGCGGGCCCCAAGTTTAAACTCGATCGCTTTATCAACGATAAGATAAAGCGTCTCCTCAGGAAAGATGATTTTAATGCCATCCATCTTAAACAATTTCTGATATTGCTTGATAATGGAGTTTTTTGGTTCAGTAAGGATTCTTCGTAATGCTTCCCGCTCCAGTGGTTCGAGATAGGTCAGAACAGGCAGACGGCCTACAATCTCAGGAATTAGTCCAAATGAACGGAGATCCTGAGGAGAGACATATTGCAGAAGATTATTTCGGTCAACCTGGCCGTTTTCAAGGCTCGCTTTGTAACCAACCACCTTTGTATTTAGCCGTAAACCGATCTTACGCTCTATCCCTTCAAATGCACCACCACAAATAAATAGAATATTCTTTGTATCCACAGGGATCATCTTTTGCTCAGGATGTTTCCTTCCCCCCTGAGGCGGAACATTTACAACTGAACCTTCAAGCAGTTTAAGCAAACCTTGCTGAACTCCTTCACCTGAAACATCCCGGGTAATGGAAGGATTATCCCCCTTGCGGGCAATTTTATCAATCTCATCGATAAAAACAATTCCCCGTTCTGCTGCCAGTACATTATAATCTGCGACCTGTAACAAACGAGTCAGCAAACTCTCAATATCTTCTCCTACGTATCCGGCTTCTGTTAAAACTGTTGCGTCAACAATGGTAAACGGTACATGTAACATTTTTGCGATTGTCTTGGCCAGCAATGTTTTACCTGTACCTGTCGGACCTACAAGTATAATATTTGATTTCTCAATTTCAGTACCTTCATCATCTGCGTGCTGATTCAACCTTTTGTAATGGTTGTAAACAGCAACTGCCAACACCTTTTTGGCATCATCCTGTCCAATCACATACTGGTCTAGAAAATCCTTGATCTCCTTTGGTTTTTTCAATTCAACCGCTGTAAGATCAAATCCTTTATTCTTTTTAAATTCCTCGTCGATTATGGCATGAGCCTGCTCGATACAGTTTTCACAAATGTGACCCTCCATACCGGCAATAAGAATCCGAACATCTTTCTTATCTCTGCCACAAAACGAACACTTATCCATTTTTTTCATGCTACTATTTAAAAGTTTCCTATCCGGAAAATTATCCCGGATTTATTTCTTTACGCGAATGAGAATATCATCAATCATTCCGTATTCTTTTGCCTCCTCCGAGGTCATCCAGTAATCGCGGTCAGAATCCTGCTCAACCTTCTCTATTGTCTGCCCCGAGTGGGTTGCAATAATCTGATACAATTCCTTCTTTAATTTTTCAATTTCACGTGCAACAATCTGTATGTCACTAGCCTGACCTTGAGCCCCACCCATTGGCTGATGGATCATGATTCTTGAATGCTTCAGTGCCGACCGTTTACCTGTTGTTCCGGCAGTCATCAGAACTGCAGCCATTGAGGCAGCCATTCCGGTGCAGATAGTAGCAACGTCGCAGTTGATATACTGCATGGTGTCATAAATACCCAAACCCGCATGAACAGACCCCCCTGGTGAGTTAAAATAAATCTGAATATCTTTCCCCGGATCTGATGATTCAAGAAAGAGCAATTGAGCCTGTATTATATTAGCCACATAATCATCGATGGCTATACCCAAAAAGATGATCCGGTCCATCATCAAACGGGAGAAAACATCCATCTGGGCAACGTTTAATTGTCTTTCCTCGATGATTGTCGGGGAGATATAAGCATTTGCATAGATTGATTCGTATTTGTATAGATTCAGGCTGCTGATACCCAAATGCTTCGTCGCATATTTGCGGAATTCATCACTTTCCCTATTCATATTTATACTATTTTAAAAAATAAAAACTTTGTAGTACCAATTTGTTTAACTGATTACCCTGGGGTACTCAGAAACAAATTGCCCTACAAAGTTATAAAAATACACCGATTACTTTGAGCCTCTGGTTATTTTTCAAACAAATCGTCAAACTCTTTTTGTGTAACCTTCTTTAAATCAATTCCTGACTTTTCCTTAATAAGTTCAAGAACTTTATCTTCTACTTTCTTCTCCGCCATCTTCTGTTTCTGCTCCTTATTCTGAAGAATTGAGTTGGCATAATTGTCGAGGTATTCATCAGGAACATTCGACATACCGTATTGCTGGAACTGCATCCGGGCCATTTCGCGGGCCATGGAAGTAATATCAGATTCTTCAATCCTTATTTCATTCTCCTTAACCAGCTTAGTCTTTATAAGTGTCCATTCAAAATCAGCTTTAAAATGGTCAAATTCTTCTTCGATTTGCTCAGCAGTAACTTTTTCGTTAGTCTCAACCAACCATCTTTTCAGAAATTCTTCCGGCAGTTTCATTGAAATTGCCTTCGTGAACACCTCCCTGGCATCAATTGAGAAGCGGTAATCACTTGAATAGACCAGGTTAGCTTCAAGTTCTGCACGGACCTTTTCCTTCAAATCTTCCAGGGTAGTGACTTCGGTTTCTTCACCATAAATCTTTTTGAACAGCGACTCATCCAATTCCGCAGCCTCAAATGTATTGATTGTGTTTACCGTAAAATTAAAATCGCTGTTTACCCCATCAATCTCGTCATCCTTAATTTTCAACAAATGGGCCACTTCATGATCATTCTCCAATGCCAACTTAGGATTAAATTTCAGAACATCACCAACCTTGGCCCCAATAAAGAGATTTTTGACAGCCTCGTCCTTAATGAGTTGAACAGACATTTGAACACCAAAGGATGAAATACCACCCTCCAAAATATTTCCTGATTCATCCAGCTGGACAAAATCTCCGTTTGTAGTCTCTTTCTCCCCAACAGCCTCTGCAACAACATTTTCTCCAAAGCGATTGGTATAACCCTGGATCTGATTATCGATTAACTGATCGTCCACATCGATTTGATAATATGGCAACTTTCCAATTGAATCAAAATCAACATTTATTTCCGGACTTAGGCCAAGATCAAAGGCAAATTCCATTTCAGCGCCACTCTCAAAATCAATCATAGCCTGTTCAGTCAGGGAAGGCAATGGTTCTCCAAGTATATTAAGATTCTGGTCAGCGATATATTTTGTGAGCTCGCGGCTAAGTAATTTATTCACTTCATCAGCCACTGCTGCCTTTCCGTACATTTTTTTAATCAGCCCTGCTGGAACCATTCCCTTGCGGAAACCAGGCATATTGGCCTTTTTACGATAATCCTTTAGTGTTTCATTTACCGCTGGTTCGTAGTCCTGCTTTTCAATAGCAATCCGAACAATGACATTCAAATCATCAATACTACTTTTCGAAATTTTCATACTTTATTCCTTTATGATCCTAAATAACTTTGACAGAGGTTAGGGCTTCCCTTCTGTTTAAACTAAAAAACCGCCTTCTTTCCATTAAAGGAAAAAGGCGGTTTAATGGTCATCTGTGCGGACGAAGGGACTCGAACCCCCACGCCTCTCGGCACCAGATCCTAAGTCTGGCGCGGCTACCAATTACGCCACGTCCGCATTTTTTAGCGCTGCAAATATAGTATTTTTTTAATTGTAAAAATCGGTTGGGGAAATAATCTGAAATTATTCTTCAACGTCACTTACCTTGAGGTCCTCCTTTTTGGCAATAGGCCGTCTCAATTCGAAATTTTGTCCAAGATACAAACGGCGAACTTCCTCGTCTTCAGATAATTCCTCGGCTGATCCGCTATTTAATATCCTTCCGTCATATAATAAATAGGATCGGTCAGTAATTGATAGCGTCTCGTGCACATTATGGTCAGTGATTAGAATTCCAATATTCTTATCCTTCAAACGGAATACAATCTGCTGGATATCCTCCACCGCGATCGGATCTACGCCGGCAAATGGTTCGTCCAGCAGGATGAAAGCAGGATTAATGGCAAGACAACGGGCAATCTCCGTTCTTCGGCGCTCGCCACCCGATAACTGAATACCCGTACTTTTTCGCACCCTCTGAAGGCCGAACTCATCGAGTAACGACTCAAGCTTTTCCTTCTGGTATTCCTTTGTAAAGGTGGTCATCTCCAGAATAGACCGGATATTGTCTTCGACGCTCATTTGCCGGAATACAGAAGCCTCCTGTGCAAGGTATCCGATTCCAAGCTGTGCTCTTTTATATACTGGAAACGAGGTAATATCCTGGTCATCCAGAAATATTTGACCACCATTTGCCTTAATTAGCCCGACAATCATATAAAAGGATGTTGTTTTACCCGCTCCGTTAGGACCTAATAAACCGACAATTTCACCCTGATTCAATTCAAGCGATACCCCTTTTACGACAGTTCTGCTCCTGTAATTCTTGACTAAATTCTCAGCTCTAAGCTTCATTTGTATTATTTATATATTTATTTTTTAAGCCTCAAGAAGTTCATTGTCAACACGTTTCCTTTCAATTCCTTTTGCAAGTACAACACCCAGCTCATAAAGGACAATTAATGGTCCTGAAACCAAAAGCATACTAAAAACATCAGGAGGAGTTATTATCGCAGCCAATAACAGCAGGAGAATATAAGCATGTCTTCTGTAACTTTTAAGAAATCCGGAACTAACCAGTCCCACCTTCGCCAGGAAATATATCACAATAGGCAATTCAAAAACCACTCCGCTACCCAAAATTATAGTTGTAACTGCGCTAATATAAGAATTTAGGTTGATCTGGTTCACAACCTCTGCGCTTACCCGATAAGAACCAAAGAAATGAGTTGAAAGCGGTACAATCAGGAAGTACCCAAAAAGAATTCCGGTAAGGAACAACAATGTACTGTAGAAAACGGCTCCGGTGGCATGTTTACGCTCTTTTTCATAGAGAGCAGGTTTTATAAAACGCCAGAATTCCCAGAATATATAAGGTATAGAGATTATAATTCCTCCAATCATGGCGATACTCAGATGGGTTGAAAACTGCCCTGCCATGTCGTAATTAATAATACTAAAAGGCTGCGTATTTATGGCCAGATCGGGAGAATTAAACCTTTCAGCTACCCATCCAAATACCCTATTCGTTATAAAAGCAGGGTATTTTGGTGCAAAAAGTATCTGGTCCATAATGAATTTCACATTAATGAAAACAACTATGGCTCCAATTATTACTGCAGCGGATATACGAACGAGGTGCCAGCGTAACTCCTCCAGGTGTTCAAGAAAGGACATCTCTTCGTTAGATTTCTCTGATTTTTTTGCCTTACCTGATAGTATTCCCTTAATGGACATGAGTCTTTTATTGAAGATTATATAATAACAGATTGATAAAAAATTACGCGGCAAATATACGATTCTTTGACCCATTTTTAGAGCTCAAAACCGATTCTAAAACTATCCAATGTTAAATTTTCAAGATTTTATACGAAGTTCTTGTTCCAGGCAATTTAATTGATAACTTAGTGGGACAAAATCTAATTGATTTAGGATAGACTTTGACGTAAAATTATGATGGATAAAAAGTCATTAAATGACCAGCTTCAAAAGTACTTTGGCTTTGACCGGTTCAAGGGGCAACAAGAAGAGGTAATTAACAGCATACTAGACAAAAATGATACATTTGTCCTGATGCCTACTGGTGGAGGAAAGTCACTTTGCTATCAACTTCCGGCATTGATGCAGGAGGGGACGGCAATTGTAATTTCCCCCCTGATTGCATTAATGAAAAATCAGGTTGATGCTATCAGAAGTTTCAGTACAGAGGATGGTGTTGCTCATTTTCTGAATTCATCATTGACTAAAACAGCAATACAGAAAGTCAAGGAGGATATTTCAAGGGGACATACCAAACTTTTGTATGTGGCACCGGAATCGCTCACAAAACTCGAAAACATCGATTTTCTAAAGGGGATCAAAATATCGTTTTATGCCATCGACGAAGCACATTGTATTTCGGAATGGGGGCATGATTTCAGACCGGAATACCGTAGGATCAGGCCGATTGTAAATGAAATTGGGCAAGCCCCCATTATGGCGCTGACTGCAACTGCAACTCCCAAGGTGCAACACGACATCCAGAAGAATTTAGGAATGCAGAATGCTCAGGTATTTAAATCTTCATTTAACAGACCCAACCTTTATTACGAAATACGCCCTAAAAATAAAGCTAAAGATCAGATAATAAGAATGATAAAGAGTAATCCCGGGAAATCTGGGATTATTTATTGTCTTAGTCGTAAAAAGGTTGAAGAGATTGCCGAATTACTCCAGGTGAATGGGATAAAGGCACTTGCCTACCATGCTGGGATGGATTCGGCTACCCGTTCTGCGAATCAGGACAAATTTCTCATGGAAGAATCTGACGTTATAGTGGCGACCATTGCATTTGGAATGGGCATTGACAAACCCGATGTTCGTTTTGTAATCCATTACGATATTCCAAAATCACTTGAGGGATATTATCAGGAAACTGGTCGGGCAGGTCGTGATGGTGGTGAGGGGAAATGTATTACCTTTTATAGTTATAAGGATATTCAGAAGCTTGAGAAGTTCATGCAGGGGAAACCCGTAGCTGAACAGGAGATCGGCCAGCAACTTTTATTGGATACAGTGGCATTTGCCGAGTCGTCGCTTTGCCGGCGAACCATACTTTTGCACTATTTCGGTGAAAAATACGAAACAGATAATTGCGGTTTTTGTGATAACTGTCTGAACCCCAAAGAACATATGGAGGGTAAGGATTTAGTCATTATGGCACTGAAGGCTGTTGTTGAGGTAAAGGAACAATGCAAGGGTGAGCATCTTGTAAATATTTTGCTGGGAGTTGAAAATGCGACTGTTAAGTCATTTTCGCATAATACCCTCGATATTTTTGGCGAAGGTGATGAATACGATGATAAGATCTGGAATGCAGTTTTCAGACAAAGTATTATTGCAGGTTTCCTTCACAAGGATATTGAAAACTATGGTGTTCTAAAACTTACCGATCCAGGCAAGGAATTCCTTTCCCACCCCCGTTCATTTATGATTGTCAAGAATCATGATTATGAGTCAGCAGAAGAGAGTGATGACGTTCCTGTAGGTGGGCATGCATCAGGTGATCCCGAACTCTTTGCCATTTTAAAAGATTTACGTAAGAAAGTTGCGATAAAGCAAAAATTGCCACCATTTGTAATTTTTCAAGATCCTTCACTTTCTGACATGTCGATTCAGTATCCTACGACCATTGAAGAACTCCAGGGAATAATTGGCGTTGGTCAGGGGAAAGCTCAGCGCTATGGTAAACCTTTTGTCGAGGTAATCAGGCAATATGTTGACGAGAAGGGGATTGAGCGGGCTCAGGATATGGTGGTGCGTTCTGTTGCCAACAAATCAAAAAATAAAGTCTACATTATTCAGAATATCGATCGTAAATTAGCCCTTAACGAGATCGCAGAAGCCAAAGGAATGAGCCTTGGCGAATTACTTACGGAATTGGAGGCTATTGTAAATTCAGGAACAAAAATCAATATTGATTATTATATCGGGGATGTAATGGATGAAGATCAGGTTGAGGATATTTACCGGTATTTCAGGGAAGACGCAGAGAGTGATGCGATGGAGGAGGCACTGGCCGAATTCGGAGATGATTATGAAGCCGAAGAGATCCGAATGGTCCGTATTAAGTTTCTTGCTGAAATGGGCAATTAATTTATCCCTTAAAGACTGCCTAAGAATGGTTCTGACAAGGGAATCTTAATAAAAAAGGTTGTCTCAGTATCACGTGCCGATTGAAACCAAATCTCTCCTTTAAAATTTTCGATGATTTTTTTCGAGATTGCAAGACCCAGCCCCATCCCACTTGATTTGGTTGTAAAGCTTGGCTCAAATAATTTGTCCTGTAATTCAAATGGAATTCCAACCCCATTGTCTGTAATCGATATATAGGCCCAGTGTTGGTCCCTGTTGAGCTGAACTTTCAAAATCCCTTTGCGGTCCCACGGGATAGCCTGTATCCCGTTTTTTACCAGGTTAATAACGGCTCTTCCCAACTGATCCTTATCGGCCATGACCCTTATTGGTCCATCTGACAATACATTAAAAGAAACTTCAACATTATTAACATTCTCGAAAAGCAGGATTACCTCTTTCAATTTATCTTCCAGATCAATCAACTGGTCATTAATCTTAGGCATTTTGGCAAAATCGGAGAAGGACGAGGCGATAAGCGATAGCGCATCAATCTGTTCAACCAATGTTTTGCTAACCCGATTGAAATAGTCATCAAAATTTTCAGCATTTTGCTCTTTTATTCGTTGCAGATATTGTATGCTCAATTTCATGGGCGTCAGTGGGTTATTAATTTCATGGGCTACCTGCCGTGCCATCTCCTGCCATGCTGACTCCCGTTCGGAACGGGCGAGTAATTTTGCACTCTCTTCGAGTTCATCAACTTTTTTGTTATATTCCCGGGCAAATCGTCCGATCTCATCTTCCCCCGAATACTCAATCTTTGCATTTGCCTTACCCAGCTTTATCCCTTTAAGATATTTTTCTATCTGTAACAAAGGGGCCGTTAATTTATTGCTAATAATCAATGCAACAACTAAACTTATAATTATCAACAATATATACAAATTTGAAAAGGCCACAATAAAATCGGAAACTTGCTTCTCAAAATCATCATGTCCAGTAAAATACGGGACATTTACATAGCCAACCAATCTGTTGTTTTGATTGTAAATGGGGGAATAGGCCGAAAAGAAATTCATTTCTCCCAGATTTTCATCATGCAGAAACAGGGTTTTATCCTCCACCGAAATCGCCTTAAAAGCAATAGGATCAATACGTCGCGACATCAACCCCCGATCATAAATCTCGCTTCTTGAAGTTGCAAAAAGGCTTCCATTTACATCGTAAAGATTTATATCAGCTCGGATAATGTCGGACAGGACAACGAGCTGTTCATTCATAAAATCAAGCATCGGTGCATTTAATTCATTCTCCTGACCGATGCGGATGCTTAACTCAGAGGTTACTGAAAGCAATTTCTCATTCAAACTATTTTTCACTGAATTGAGCAATTTATTCGAATTGTATACCATTAAACCAATTCCAATAATGATTAGAATCCCTAATAATGAAAGGATTAATGTCAACTGAATCTTTTCTCTGAAATCAAGTTTTCTGCTTTTGATTCTCAGTCCTTTCCCGTTAAGAATCAAAACGATGGACCCCAGGATAAAAAACAACAGAAATAGATATGGAAAAGTACTGATCCGTTCATAAATATGCATCTCGGGATAACTAACAATTACATAATTATTTCCACTCCGGTGATATGCACAATGACGGTATCCGTTTTTGGAAAAGTGCGCATATTCCTGATTCATCTCAATATCTGCAGGAAGCTTCATGCTGTACTGAAAGTCGCCGCCCCTGTCGACAAGTTCTCCATCAAAATATTTGGCATAACAGAAATCTCCCTCCTGGCTCTCTCTTGAGCTATGTTCATCCAATAACAGTTCAGGGTATCCTTTCCCTTCAGGAATAACTCTGGAATTTAATTCAATGAATATCTTAATTGGAATGTTCATCGAATTTATCACATCCAGTTCCCCCAGATAAGATATTCGCCCGTTTACCCGATCCATGAAATAGAAATTACTCCCGGACACAATCATTCCCTTTGATTCCCGAAGATTGTTGAAAAATTCAGCACATGGATAATGTCGTTTTTCGTCTGTGATGAATACACTATCATTTGGTGGACAAATAGTTACCTGCAAATTGTAGTTTCTCCAAAATCCAGTAAAGTAGTTGTTCTGGAAATAGGATTCAAGGGTTTTATAAGGGGGGAATAAGTGAGATTGAATAATTGTATCCTTTTGAAGTTTGCTATCCAGCTCAGTCAGAAAGATTTCCGCACCAGAGTCTCTTTCTGAACTTAGTTTCACAGCCCACATATCAAGGATCTTATACCTTTTCTCTTGAATTAATTCCTGCGAATACAAATTTATATAGGTGGCACCCGTAACTGATACAATTAATAAAAAAGTATATTTATATTCACGCATTCTGGACACCTCAAATTTGGACATTATTGCGATAACCAAAAAGTAAAAAATAAATGGAGGCCAGTCTATTGCAAAAAAGGCGAATGAAACAGTTGTTCCTGCAATTATGCCCGAGGACAAGAGAGCAAGGTTAAACCGAACCCAACCAAGATCCTTGTAAAAATCTTTCCGTAGGTTCCAAATAATAAGAATAAAACCAATCATCAGCAAGGATATACCAATGAATGCATAAACATTTATTATAGAGAAGTTCAAATCCTTAAAAAACTCCAGTGTGATATTGGAATTTAGTAACAAAATCTTCAGCAGTGCGACAGAAAAAGAGAAATAAAAGGCCGCAAAGAAGAATGGTAAAACAACATGATAAGTTCTCCACCGGGCATGATGTTTCACTTCATTCAAGAGAAAGAAGGATTGAGCAAAATAAAACATCAGAATACAAAGGAGGATGAATTCACCTAAAGAGGCAAGCCAACTGCGAAATGCGAAATCACCTGGAGCAAAAAGATTCGTTTGGACCAATAAAGCGGGAAGCCTAAATTGGCTGATTACAAGATAGATTAATACAGATGCCGTAAATGAGATAAGGAGCTTTAAACCGGATGGGAACCTTCTGTTTTGCTTAAGCCAGATATTCATTTGTGCCAAAACCAATAAAATAATAACAAAGCAGAGCAATGCTGGGATATTGGAATTATTGGCAACTCGTATCGTATCATTGTTTTTTGTTAATGAAAAGAGGTGAGTACCGTTAGGGCGAACAATACTTAAGCTATTTGATTTTGGAAATGGATGTACGGAATAATCATCTGACAACTTAAAAGCATTATTAAATGCACTCTTAATGTATCGGTTATGATAAGGAAACTCACGTTTAATCAGGATAAAACCCCTGATTGTAAACATTCCTGCCTTTTGTGTATGTTGATAATACCACCCTGTGGGTAAATGAATTAATCCTTCCGGCGTTTTGACGTTACTATTTTCTGCCGGAAATGCGATTGTGGAAGATGACCAGAAATTTAATTCTTTATCCCGAAAGACAGCTATCTCAATCCCGTCGTTGGACCTGAAGGAAAAATTGAGGAGTGACCAGTCAGTTGATAGTTTTGGATTGACCATCAAACCGGAAGAAACGGAGTCAATAAGTTGTTCAACACACCGCTCTTTTCTCTCAAAAACGTTATAAATGCGGGCAGACTCGTTTTCTCTGCTGTTTTCCTTATAGAAAAACAACTCGAAAAATAGCAAAACCATTACTATTGGAAGTGCGATGAAGATATAGATATATTTAACAGCGAGTCGTTTCATCCGTTATTTAATTGTCTTTATTTCAAGGCTGATGCCGCCTGGCAGATTCGGTAATTAATATAAATAGTACTATTCATGATGGTAGGGCTCATTTTTAATAATTGTCATTGCCCGGTAGACTTGTTCAACAAAAATCAACCTCACCATCTGATGAGAGAATGTTAATTGTGACAGGGAAATCTTAAAGTCAGAACGCTGATATATTAATTTTGAGAATCCATAAGGACCACCAATGATGAAAACGATTTGACGTATCCCCGCTATCATTCTTTTTTCTATCCATTTAGAAAACTCAACAGACGTGAATTCGGTTCCCCGCTCGTCAAGCAAAATCAGGTAATCACCTGTTTGAACCTGATTCATAATTAATTGCCCCTCCTTCTCCTTCTGAAGATCCACAGAGAGTGCGTTGCGATTTTTAAGATCAGGGATTACCCTGGTCTCAAACGGTATATAAAAGGAGAGTCGTTTGATATAATCATCTATTCCCTCTTTGATATACTTATTATCTGTATTTCCGATTGTTAATAAAAGTATTTTCATTCTGTTACAATATTAGGTCAGATAAACAGGAGATCCAATTTTTTTGATGCAATTTTTTGAACCCACCCATTATTAAGAATAAAGCTGTATCTTTATTCAATCAAAAAATATTACTGCATCCTTTAAGAATATTTGCATGGTTCTTGTGGAATAATCGCAAAAAACATCATTGAAATGAGACATAAATCGGGTATTATTATATTCTTCATAGTATGGTGTCTACTCAATCCAATTTTTTCGTTTGGCCAAATTCCTCCACAAATTATTTCCGGATTAAAGGTTGGTGATTCGAAAATTGTGGCTGCCCATTTTTACGAAAATATTGAACTTGTCATTATTGATCGGGAATTAGTTTGCTCCCAGGCGCAAGGGGAGCAAATTCTGAAAGACTTTTTTCTCCGCTATAAACCTACCGATTTTAAAATTACCCACCAGGGAGGTGAAGATTCTTCTTATGCTATTGGGAAGATGCAAACCGCCAACGGTAATTTCAGAGTCTATTTCCTATTAAAGTCAAAGGTTGGAAAAGCTCAGATTGTTCAGTTAAGGATTGACAAAGATTAATTTTAACAGAAATTTCAGTTTCAATGTCAATTTGGACAGTTGCAAAAAGATTTTTCACAAGGCGGGCCGAAGCCTTTAGTCAAAGAGCAAGATTGATAAGACTTCCATTTTTTGATGGAATGCCACTCTATGATGTTGCCCTTTTCTTTTGGCGAGGTATTGTTGATGGTGCAATATCAACAAGGGCTTCAGCAATTGCATTTAATTTTATTCTGGCCATTTTTCCTGCGATTATATTTGTCTTTACACTGCTTCCCTATATTCCGATCCCCCATTTTCAACAACAGCTTTTAATTTTACTTCAGAGTATACTTCCCCATAATGCATACCTTGCCATAGAAGGAACCATTGAGAACATAATCACCCAACCTCGTGGTGGTTTACTCTCTTTTGGATTTTTTGCTGCATTTTTATTTTCTACCAATGGCATTGTTTCGGTAATTACAGCTTTTAACGGGACTATCCATGCCATTGAAACACGTTCATGGATTAATCAGCGTTTTGTAGCCCTGGTACTTGCTGTAATTCTCACCTCTTTAACAACGTTTAGCGTTGCTCTGATCACGCTAAGTCAAACCCTTATTAAGTTCCTTGTAAAAAGTGGATATTTACAATCCAATCTGACGTATTATCTTCTGCTCGGTGGCAAGTGGATAATTATATGCCTGTTATTCTTCTTTACCTATGCCTTTCTTTTTTATCTGGCACCTGCAAGAAAGACTAAATTCCGGTTCATTTCAGCTGGTGGTACATTGGCCACCATTCTCACAATCGTTACAACTGTCGGATTCTCCTATTACATCAATAATTTCGGGCAATATAATACCCTCTATGGTTCGATTGGGACACTTGTAGTCGTAATGCTTTCCTTCTATTTTAATTCATTGATTTTATTGATCGGCTTCGAACTCAATGTTAGTATCTGGCGGGCCCGACGAAATAATTCAGACCCATCATTTGGTCCTTCAGCATAGGGAGTAATCCCGAAATACCGTGACAATCTCTAAATATCAGTTTTAAAATTCGATTTTAATTATTTGAACAACAACAGTAAACGATCGTACACGCCAGTAAACGTATTTTAATTCCGGTTTGCGGAGATTTTCTTAATGTCTCAGCAGCGGAATGCTAATTAGAATAATCGCCTTTTACCTGTTTTACATGTTCACCTCTGATAAACCCCGGAATAAAAATTTCAGTGCGTCTGTTTTCGCGATGCTCGGTCGGTGTACACTTATGGGTTGGGCTACTTTTGTAGATAAGCTGAGATTTGCCGTATCCGATGGCCTTGATTTTTGATTGATCAATTCCTTTTGAAATAATATAATTAACCGCAGATTCAGCACGCTTTTGTGATAATTTTATATTGTACGGGACTGAACCCCGTTCGTCTGTGTGTGAACCAAGTTCAACCTTCATTTCAGGATTGTCTTTCATAAGCGCAACAAGCTTGTCAAGTTCTACCCCCGATTCCGGTAGAATATCCCACTTGTCAAAATCGTAGTAGATGTTTCGCAGCACAATCTTCTCCCCTACTATCAAATCAAGGAATATCGTATCCCTGAAGACCGTTCCTTGCCTGGGTGCACCAATATGAATCAATTTATGGTTGTCTTTATACCCGAAGGCTGATGCTTTGACATCACAAACTGAATTCTTCGCAAATCGTTGTGACACCATTCCATCTGAACCAGTGATAAAGCTTTTAATATTGCAAAAGTCAACTTTAGCACCCTGTATTGGTTTCCAGCTCTTTGCATCCAGGACAAATACTTCCAGCAGAAAGTCGATATATTTGT
>CAIXCY010000128.1 GCA_903918045.1 uncultured Bacteroidia bacterium | reverse complement strand
GTCTTTCAGAGCTTTAACCTGATCGATGAACTGACGGTTTATGAAAATGTTGAACTGCCGTTGATATATACCGGTGTGAAGGCAGCGGAGAGAAAACTCAAAGTTGAAAGTGTATTGGACAAGATGATGATCATGCACCGCAGGAATCATTTTCCGCAGCAACTTTCAGGTGGCCAGCAGCAACGTGTGGCAGTTGCACGCGCAGTTGTTAATAACCCGAAGTTAATTCTTGCCGATGAACCTACCGGGAATCTCGACTCAGCCAATGGCAGCGAAGTGATGGAGTTGTTGACCGATCTGAACGAACAGGGGACAACTATTATCATGGTGACTCATAGCGAACACGATGCAAAATTCAGTCACCGCATTATCCGAATGCTGGACGGACAAACTGTTACGGAGAATATATTGATATGATTAAGAATTATTTCATAATAGCCTGGAGAAATTTACTAAAGAATAAAACCTTCTCTTTAATAAATATTGCAGGGTTGAGTATCGGCTTAGCATGTACCATGTTAATTCTGCTTTATGTTAAAGATGAGATAAGTTTTGACAAGTTTCATAAAAATGTAAACAACATTTATCGGATTGTCTCAAAATCAAAACATGGCAGCGTAGATTATAAAAACAGTCATACGGGTTTTTTGCAAGGTCCTCAGTTTGCGAAAAATGTCCCGGGTATCGAATCATTTGTGCGTATAGAAAGCGGTGCTGAAGACATAAAAACAGGTACTGAAATTCAGTCGCAGGAGTTGTTACGTGTCGACCCTGGATTCTTCTCTGTATTTTCTTTTCCATTGCTGAATGGAAGTGCCGCAACCTGTTTGTCCGAGCCGAATTCGATCGTAATGTCCGAAGATTTCGCGAAGAAGCATTTCGGAACATCAGACGCTGTTGGCAAAATCGTTATGCTGAAAGATGAAAACCAATTCGTGCCTTTCAAGGTTACTGCGGTAGCCAAAAGATGCCTGCAGAATTCTTCCATAAAGTTTGAGGTGTTACTCCCATTCAAGGAATCTGAAGCAGAAGCCCAAAATAAAGACAACTGGTATAACTTTTTCCTGAACACGTTTGTGGTTTTAAATCCGAAAGCTAATCTGCCAGCAGTTGAGAAGCAAATGCAAACTTTTTATTTGCAGGAGGCCTCCGAAACATTTAAAGAAATGATTAAGAAATATAGTAGTGGCGCCGATGAAAGCATGGGTACCTATTTTCTGCAATCGTTTACTGATATGCACCTGAGTACGGAACTTCCTGCTCAAAATGGGTTGGTAAACGCCAGTAACCCGATCTATTCATACATACTTTCAGGTATTGCATTATTCATCTTACTGATCGCTTGTATTAATTTTGTAAACCTGACAATTGCACGTTCACTAAAACGGACGAAGGAGATTGGAATTCGCAAGGTAATAGGTGCCGACAGGAAACGATTGGTCATTCAATTTTTAGGGGAATCATTTTTACTTTGTCTGGTTTCATTTAGTATGGCTCTGTTAATAGTCCAATTGATTTTACCGGTATTCAATAATCTGGCAAATAAGGCGCTTTCATTTTCATATTTATTTGATATTAAACTAATTGCTGGATACGTCATATTGTTTGTGTTAACGGCTCTGCTTGCCGGATTTTATCCGGCGCTGGTTTTGTCAAACTATAAACCCATTGAAACTTTGTACAACCGTATCAATCTTCCCGGCAAGAATTATTTGCAAAAATCACTCGTTGTGCTTCAGTTTGCATTGGCTTCATTTTTAATTATATCCACTTTTACTATTTACAGGCAATTTAATTTTCTAACTAAAACAGATTTAGGGTATGATGACACCAATATTGTTGAGGTCAATAAATGGCAAATGAATCACACCGAAGCAGCTTATTTCAAAGCTGAATTATTGAAAAACCCCGGCATTGTTGATGTTGCTCCGAAAAATCTGGGGCAATGGATGACCAGCGCTAAGCTTTTCAATGACTCTACCATTAGTTTTAATTATGAAACGATTGATGAATCGTATATCCCTGCATTAAAAATTCCATTGATCGCAGGAAGAAATTTTTCCGGGTCTTATCCATCAGATGTTACAAATTCTATATTGGTAAACGAATCGTTCGTAAAAAAAGCCGGGTGGAAAAATCCTGTTGGTGAAACTGTTAATTTCTTTTATAACAACAATGAAATCTTCAAGGTGGTAGGTGTTGTAAAAGATTATCATTATCAGGCATTAAATCAGAAAATTGGCCCGCAGTTATTCACCATGAAGAATGGAAATCTGTATGGAACTTTCAATATTAAAATCAAACCGGGAACTGCCACCAAAAGTCTAAAATTCATTCAAATGACTTTCAACCAAACTTTTCCGTTAAGTCCCTGGTCCTATATCTTTAAAGACGACCAACGGATTAAAGATTACGAATCGGAGGCAAAATGGAAGCAAATAATTTTCTTTAGCGCCCTTTTAACCATATTTATTTCCTGTATTGGCTTATTTGGATTGTCTGTATTATCTGCGGAAAGGCGCACAAAAGAGATTGGAGTACGCAAAGTTCTTGGCGCATCTGTAAGCAGCATTGTAAACGCACTTTCAATAGATTTTTTAAAGCTTGTCCTTATGGCGCTGATTATTGCAATTCCACTTGCTTGGATGGCTGCAAATAAATGGCTTCAGAACTATCCGTATCGCATTACTCCGGACTGGTGGCTCTTTGTATTGGCAAGTTTGCTTGTAATACTAGTAGCCCTTGCAACCGTTATTACCCAGGCAGTAAAAGCAGCTGTTGCGAATCCGGTAAGAAGTCTGAGGACCGAATAATATACAATATTACAATATGATACAACTAAAAGGCATTTATAAGTGGGTCAATTCGGGAGGGAACAGGGTCTTTTTATTAAAGGATATAAACCTCTCCATCAAAGAAGGTGATTTTGTGAGCATCATGGGACCTTCAGGTTCGGGCAAATCAACATTGCTTAATGTGGTTGGTATGCTCGATGATTTTAATGAGGGGGAATACAATTTCATCGGTCAGCCGGTCCATCAGCTAAAAGAAAAGTACAGGGCGCAGCTCTACAAGAGTCATATCGGATTTGTGTTTCAGGCTTATCATTTGATTGATGAATTAACGGTCTATGAAAACATTGAAACCCCACTGATTTATCAGAATATTAAATCTTCCGAAAGAGAAGCCATCGTGGCAGATATCCTCGACCGGTTCAATATCGTGGGTAAAAAGGACCTATTCCCCTCGCAATTATCGGGTGGACAACAACAGCTTGTCGGTGTGGCCAGAGCCCTGGTGGCAAAGCCTAAGCTAATTCTTGCCGATGAACCTGCCGGAAATCTAAACACAAAACAGGGGACAGAAATCATGGAACTGTTTAAACAGCTCAATGAAGAGGATGGCGTCACAATCATTCAGGCAACCCATTCGGAGAAGAATGCGGCCTATGGCTCTAAAATCATTAATCTCCTCGACGGAAGAGTAGAGAAATAAATTATAAATAAAGATATTTCCCATGAAGAACTTTAAAATAAAAATCGCTATCCCACTGATATTCTTTGTGCTGACTGCCCACATACAGACCAAAGCCCAGGATACCACCGCGATACATCCAGCTCAAAATAACACATTAACGTTGCAGCAATGCATCGAGATCGGATTTAAAAATAATCCCGATGTAAAACAGGCTGGTTTCATCGCAGAATCGGCAAAAATTAATTACAACCAGTCGAAGGCAAATATGCTGCCTGATTTGAATGCCGGAATAACTCATACACAATATAACGGACGTAGCATTAATCCATATACCAATTCCTACATTAACGAGCAGAACACCGCCGGCTCTTATCAGTTAAGCAGTGGTATTACATTATGGAATGGGAGCAGTATTCAGAATTACATGAAGCAATACCGGCTCAATTATGAGGCGGGGAAGATGGATGTACAAAATGCCAAAGACAAATTAACGATCAATATTATTCTTTCTTACCTATCTGTTTTGAGTGCGCGCGAACAATTGAATATTGCCCGGACTCAGGCTGCTGCCACCCAAAAGAAGGTAGATCTTTTGACAATCAGGAATAATGACGGAGCCATCTCCCCGTCTGATTTATCCGATATGAAAGGTCAGCTTGCGAATGACCAGTTAACGATGGTAAGCACCAGGAACAGTCTGGATAATGCCTTGCAAACGTTAACTCAATTGATGAATATTCCCTATTCAGCCGATTTGCAACTTGCCCTTATTTCAGACGGCATTGTTATCCAACCTTATGAGGAAAGTATTGATCAGGTATTCGAAAACGCCTCCCAGCGTCTGGCGATGGTAAAAGCTGCAGATCTGAAGGTTGAAAGTGCTTCAAAAAATGTAAAGGCAATACGCGGGCAAATGATGCCAACCCTCTCCCTCTTTGGAGGTTTATACACCAACTATTCAAGTGCGGCAAGTATTCAGCAGCTTACCGGGACGACTGATGTTCCGACCACTAATTATGTGACGGTAAATAATGTAAAAACGACAGTCTACGGACAGCAATCAAATTTTACTTCTCAACCAATTTCGTACAACAGCCAGATAAAAAACAATGTTAATTCTGCGATCGGGATCGGATTGCAGATTCCCCTTTCGAATAATATGCAGTTCAGGAATAAATTAAAGCTGGCAAAGGTTGCCGAACTGCAGGTGAAGGAGCAGGCGCAAACCACAAGGATTCAATTGCGCCAGGCCATCGTCCAGGATTTTGTAAACCTGAATGCAGATTATTCAACTTACAAACTCTTACTCTCCCAGGCTGAAGATTTTGGGCAGTCGTTTCATGCGGCTGATATTCGTTACGCCAGTGGAGCCATTTCAACGGTTGATTATGTTATTGCAAAGAACAATCTTGACAGGGTTCAACTGAATCTGGTAGTCGCAAAATACAATTATCTCCTCAGGACTAAACTGCTCGATTTTTACCAGAATAAGGCATTGTGGTAAGCCGCAATTTCGATTTTAAAAATTTCCGAAACGCTAATGCAAAGTATTAAAATACAGTAGAATATCCTTTCGTCCGTCAGCTGACGGATGGCGCCTTCTTTGAGTTTC
The DNA here is from genome assembly GCA_903918045.1 of uncultured Bacteroidia bacterium. Lineage (GTDB taxonomy): Bacteria > Bacteroidota > Bacteroidia > Bacteroidales > Prolixibacteraceae > JAAFHB01. The sequence continues at coordinate 4,427 of CAIXCY010000128.1, read as the reverse complement.
TCCGCGTTAAAAGACTTTCGATACAGCCTCCCAAATCTTTGTAGTATTTTGGATGGAATTAAAAAGTCAAGCCACTTCGCGGCGAAATATTTTCAAGTGCATATTCAGATATATGTATATAATGTTTAATTTTAGAAAGATGAATTGCCATTGTCAGGAGGTACAGCATATCGAAATATGTTGTTGCATAATGTTATTAGAAAGGAATAATATTACGGTACGCTGTACCTTATTTGAATATATTTTATCATAGTCCTACAAATATAAACGGTGCTCTGCACCTATGGATTTATAACGAAAGAGCTTTTCATCTTAAAATTATACAGAAGAGCTTTTATCTGGAATTAAACCAATAATAAAAACATGTTACATGAAATAAGTCCGGGCGTTTTTGACAACAAATATTCTCATGATCACCAATTTGGCGACGATGACTTTCTGTTGTGTTACCGGAACAATGAGATATTATTAAAGAAGTCAGGTGAGGATTTTGAAATCCCCAGGAAAAGAGATTTCATTGAAAGCATTGAATCGCCGGTTTATCTGTTTTCAATTAATTCCGAACATTGTTTTGGATTAATTGAATCTCAGGTAAATCATGTATCATTTGAGTTTCACGATCTTTTTATTTTGCGAAACCTTAATAACAAAGAGCTGGCATGGATTGGGTCTGTGGGTCATCAGTTAATGACCTGGCACAGGAATAATACTTATTGTGGAAGATGCGGTTCCAAAACAGAAATGAAAAAGGAAGAGCGGGCAACTGTTTGTCCAAAATGTAACCTGGTTATCTTTCCCAAAATATCACCTGCCATTATCGTTGCCATCACCTGCAAGAATAAAATATTACTGGCCAAAGGGAGGCATTATAAAGGTGATTTTTATTCGCTTGTCGCTGGTTATGTCGATATTGGAGAATCAATCGAAGAAACAGTTGTTCGGGAAGTGAAGGAGGAAGTTGGATTGGATATTATGAATCTAAGATACTATAAAAGCCAGCCATGGCCCTTCTCAGGTTCTGTTATGCTTGGTTTTATCGCTGAGGCCGATGATACGCAGCAACTGATCCTGGAGGAGACAGAAATTAAAGAGGCCGGCTGGTTTGAAAGAGGTAATCTGCCGCCCCATTCCTCCGGGGTGAGTATTTCTGGCGATTTAATCGATGCTTTTGATAGGGGTATTTTTTAATTTAGGTAAATTAAAACTGCAGATAAAATGCGGTCCCTTCGTTTTCTTTCGACTGAACGGTGATGGCCCCCTTATGAACCCGCATAATTTGTTTGCACAGGCTTAAACCAATGCCGCTTCCGTTTTTACGGGTGCTAAAAAAAGGAACGAATATTTTATCCAGCACCTCTTCCGACATCCCGTATCCGTTATCTGCGAGTTTAATAACCAATTTGTGATCCGAATCCGTATAGGCTGAGAAAACTATTTTAGGATCCGGCCTATTTTTCACGGCATCAATAGCATTCAAAATAAGGTTGATTAAAACCTGTTCAATTAATCCGACATCCAGCTCAGCGGTAAGTAAAGGCTCTTTTAAGATCACAGAAACCTCGATATTTTTTTGTGAGAATGTGGGTTGCATCAACCGGTGAAGATTTTCAAACAACTCGCTAATGTATACCTTTGAGAGGTTGGCCTTCGTTATTTTATTCAGGTTTCTATAGGTTTCTGTAAATTTCAGCAATCCCTCAGACCTTTTCCGGATCGTCTCGATACCCAGATTAAGATCTTCGACTATGCCCGTCGGATCATTGAGTGTTTCATTCGCAAATTGAATAAGCCGGTTTTGCATCGTACTTGCCAGGGAAGATATGGGTGCCACCGAATTCATGATCTCATGGGTCATTATGCTCAATAATTTCTGCCATGCTTTTGACTCTGTCTCTTCCAGGGCTTCATTCACATTTTGAAAAGCAATAAGCTTGAAATGAATCTGATCTGTTTGAAAGGCAGTGGCCGATAAGACTACTTTCAGACTGCTTTTTTCACGGTGGATTGTGCTGATAACTCTTTCTCCGGGGGCAAGCCCTGCGATTTGATTATACAGCTCCTGATCTCTTTTGGCCAGCGAATGGATCGTTTTCAAATAGGGGACATCCAGTATTTTCTTAAGTGATTCATTCATCCAGATTATATCACCGCTTTTGATCTCATACGACAGAATTCCTGTATCGACAAGCTCAAGCACTTTTTGCAGGTATTGGTATTGTGTCTCTTTCTCCTTGGTAACATCCTTAAAAGTTGAATTAATTTCATTGAATCCGTCACGCAAAGTGCGAATATCTTCAGGCCCCTGGTTAGCATTAAAATGTCTTGAGAAATCCCGGTAATGGATAGCCTCAACGAACTGGTCAACTTCATCCTGCATTTTCCGGTAAATCCGATAAAAACCCAGGACCTGATAATAAAGGAACGGCAAAAGTAGAAGGGCCGGATAATACTGAATTTTAACGATGGCGAAAGCAAGAGCCAGGAGTGTGCCAAACAGGAAAATCACCCGCCACAATATGGTCCAATCCGTTTTTTTAATTTTCATATTTATTGATTCTTCGATAGAGTGCTGTGCGGGTTAGACCCAGCTCTTTTGCGGCCTTGGAAATATTCCCTGAATTCTTATCGATCACTTTGAGTATCGTCGACTTCTCGAGGGCGCTTAATTTTGTTTCTGTAATTTCTGGAGTATCGGTTGAGTGAGAAGATTCGATAGGAGAGAATATTAATTCATCGGGTTCAATCACATTTCCTTCGCACATGATGATTACCCGTTCAATAATGTATTGTAATTCTCTCACATTACCCGGAAAATGATATCGCACTAACTTTTGCATGGCAGAAGGTGATAATAGAATGTTGGTCTTGAAATATTTGGCAGAATAGATATTCGTAAAATAGTCTGTTAATAAAAGGATATCATCTTTCCGTTTACGCAAGGGTGGTACGATTATTTCCACAGTATTGATCCGGTAAATTAAATCTTTTCTGAACAGGCTTTCATTGGCAAGTTCATTTAATGGAAGATTGGTGGCGCATATCAAGCGAATATCAATCGGGATCTGTTCGTTAGATCCAAGACGCGTGATCTGCCTGTTCTGTAATACCGTCAATAATTTGGATTGTTGTTGCAGGGAGATATTCCCTATTTCGTCCAGGAATAGTGTCCCTCCATTGGCAGCTTCAAATCGTCCTGTCCGATCCTCTTTGGCATCGGTAAAAGCCCCTTTTTTATGGCCAAAAAGTTCACTTTCAAATAAGGTTTCAGTTAACGCACCCACATCGACTCTGACAAACGGCTGTTTACTGCGTAACGATTTTTCATGAATTGCCTTGGCAACCAGATCTTTTCCTGTTCCGTTCTCCCCCAGGATTAAAATATTGGCATCGGTTGGAGCGATCTTATTGATCTTCGAAAAAATTTCCAACATCACATCGCTTTTGCCGATGATACTGGAACTTTTTTTTGCATCCTGAACCTCCTTGGAAACTTTGGATTTCTTATGGGATTTTTCTCTGATTGTATCTGAAATTGTTGCCAACAATTTTTCATTATGCCAGGGTTTTACAATGAAGTCGGAGGCACCTTCTTTTAACGATCTTACGGCCAGATCAATATCGCCATAAGCCGTTATCATAATAACAGCTGTTTCAGGCTTTAATTCTTTGATTTGTTTTAGCCAATACAGCCCTTCATTTCCCGTATTGACAGAGGCTTTAAAATTCATATCCAGTAAGACCACATCAAATGGGCGGGAAGTTATTAATGACGTGATGTTTACCGGATTTTTTTCCGTAACAACTTCCTGGACCTCTGTTTTTAGAAGAAGTCTTATCGCAGTAAGCACATCAACATCATCATCAATAACCAATATGCTAGCCCTCAATAAACTCATGCCTCAATGAATTACGTTGGATTTATTCAGAATTTGTGAGATTTGAATTTATGGGAACACCTCTCGGGGGTTTAGAAATGAGCTCCTATTTCTCCACGACAGATGAAAATCTCTGGTTCAAAGTTAAGGTAATTTCTTGTTTTGTTGCCTTTGAGAGCGTGGTATGTTTGATTCTAAAAGGGAGAGCCGGACTTTTTCAAGTTATGTTAATTCCGAACCTCATTTTTCTAATTATTTTGATTTCCTGAGAATACGCAATGCTTCCTCCACATGCTTGGAGGATTGCATTTGCGAATTGAATATATAGATTACTTTGCCCGTCTTGTCTGCAACATAGGTAACCCGGCCAGGCAGTAAACCCAGAAAATTTGTGGGTACGCCAAATAATTTTCGGATCGTATTCCCCTCATCGCTAAGAAGCGTGAAACGGAGCCTGTGCTTTTCAGCAAATTTTTTGTGGCTCTCAACCGATTGCCCACTAATTCCTATAATCACAGCATCAGCATCCGTAAAAACTTCGAACTGATCACG
>CAIXCY010000127.1 GCA_903918045.1 uncultured Bacteroidia bacterium | reverse complement strand
TCGGGGTTCCACCTCTTCCCATTCCGAACAGAGAAGTTAAGCCCGACAGCGCCGATGGTACTGCGTAAAGTGGGAGAGTAGGCCGCCGCCAACTTATTCAAACCCCGGATTCTTAACTGAGTCCGGGGTTTTTTATGTTTTATACTCAGCCCGGGCAAGACTTGGAGTCGCTCCCGGACTAAATATTTTGAATTTCCAGCAAACAAATTATAACAGAGTGATATTTATTATCTTATTGTAAGAAGTTAAAAAGACTAAATCTTTCTTATTGTTCTGTTTGAATAAGTTTGCTAAGTTCGTTACTTTTGCAAAACTTTTTTTATACAGGATTTTCTGCTATAAAATATATTCATCTAGATATTTAATGTTATGGCACAATACTTTAATGATGTTTCCAGAACATTTAACGAGTACCTTCTTATTCCGGGACTTACATCCAAAGACTGTTTTCCTGCCAATGTCTCGTTAAAAGTACCCCTTGTTAAATTTTCAAAAGGTGAAAAATCGGATATACAATTGAATATACCCGCGGTTTCTGCAATAATGCAATCAGTTTCGGACCACAACCTGGCAATTGCGTTAGCCAGAAACGGTGGTCTTTCGTTTATCTTTGGATCCCAATCGATCGAGAGCCAGGTTGACATGGTTCAGCGGGTAAAGAAATTCAAAGCCGGGTTTGTAGTGAGCGATTCCAATCTTACTCCGGATAGTTGTCTGTCTGATGTTCTTGAGATGGTCAAACGAACGGGTCACTCAACCATTGGGATCACGGAGGATGGTTCCGCAAATGGAAGATTGGTTGGACTGGTTACAAGCAGGGATTATCGGGTTTCGATTGATCGTCTTGACAAGCGAGTAGAAGATTTTATGACTCCGTTTTCTAAGCTTATTGTCGGAAAATTGGGAATATCCCTTAATACAGCCAATGATACGGTCTGGGAGCATAAGCTCAATTGCCTTCCAATTATTGACAGCCAGGATCATTTGCATTATTTTGTATTCCGGAAAGATTATGACGACCATCAGGATAACCTGAATGAGTTATTGGATAGCAATAAAAAGTTACGAGTAGGTGCTGGAATAAATTCCAGGGATTATAAAGAGCGGGTTCCTGCATTACTTAAGGCTGGTGCCGATGTACTTTGTATTGATTCTTCTGATGGATTTTCCGAATGGCAGGCCGAGACTATTCAGTATATTAAAGCAAATTTTGGAGAACAAACCAAAGTTGGGGCTGGCAATGTTGTTGATAAAGCAGGTTTCCTGTATCTTGTAAATGCCGGTGCCGATTTTATCAAGGTTGGTATTGGTGGAGGTTCAATCTGTATTACCCGTGAACAGAAAGGTATAGGGCGCGGTCAGGCAACTGCAATCATTGAAGTGGCTGAGGCTCGGAAGGAATATTATGATCAAACAGGTATTTATATCCCACTTTGCAGTGATGGAGGGATCGTCCATGATTATCATATGGTCCTTGCTTTAGCAATGGGAGCCGATTTTCTGATGATGGGACGCTATTTCGCACGCTTTGATGAAAGTCCTACCAAGCGTTTAAAGATTGGGAATAGTTATGTCAAGGAGTATTGGGGTGAAGGATCAAATCGCGCCAGGAATTGGCAGCGATATGATATGGGAGGGAACGAATCTCTGAAATTTGAAGAAGGGGTTGACAGTTTTGTCCCTTATGCAGGCAAATTAAAAGATAACCTTGATGTAACTTTAGGCAAAATAAAATCAACGATGTGTAGTTGTGGTGTCATTTCAATTAATGAATTACAGGCGAATGCAAAAATTACATTGGTCTCTTCAACCAGCATTATTGAAGGGGGTGCCCATGATGTGATATTGAAGGAGGCCAGTAACTAAATTGGAGCTCTTTTTATGCCTGTTTTTGAATTAATTTTAGGGATTTTACTCTTCAATTCTTTGAAAATTGAAGTAAGGAGTAAGCTAAGAAATTAACATTTGGATTTTGATCATAGCCTTAGGAACTATATTCCCACATTTTTTTTAATAATTGATATTTAAATCAAAATAAACATCAATTAAAATCCGTTGTATGTTTGTTTTTTTGATATATCTCATAATTAGTTGATATAAAGGGGTTTAATTCTATTGTACTGTTCGGTTTTAATTATATTTGAAGCGAAATACAGGTTAACGATTGCTATTTTCAACTCTTTTAATCCTTTATTTATGTCAAATCATTTTAAGTGTTGAAAAGATTTTCGAAAAAGATTAGTCGGGCATTTGGAGGTAATGAAAAATGGATTACCTTTGTCGAACTTTCTTCAGAAAAATACGAAGGATGTAAAAATTGAGAATAAGAACAATAAGTTCATTGAAGATATTGAGAAGGAAAGAGAACGAACTACAAGAATGTAAGCTGTGAAGCTTTGAGAAGATAAGAAGGTTCATGAAAGCCGTGTCAGGACAGAAACTAATTTAAAAATTTCTATACAACGGAGAGTTTGATCCTGGCTCAGGATGAACGCTAGCGGGAGGCTTAACACATGCAAGTCGAGGGGTAGAATAGCAATATTTG
>CAIXCY010000126.1 GCA_903918045.1 uncultured Bacteroidia bacterium | reverse complement strand
TCGGGGTTCCACCTCTTCCCATTCCGAACAGAGAAGTTAAGCCCGACAGCGCCGATGGTACTGCGTAAAGTGGGAGAGTAGGCCGCCGCCAACTTATTCAAACCCCGGATTCTTAACTGAGTCCGGGGTTTTTTATGTTTTCACGAATTACACGAATTAATACTAATTACACCAAGGGAGTTTAGTCCGGGCGCAACTTCGGGTCGCACCCGGACCAATTTTATTACAAATGCAGGGCATCTTCCAACGATTTTCTAAAATCATTCTGATTTGAATTGTTGTAAAAGGGGACACCTGTAATCAGATAATTGTCAGTATATATTTCTATTGTTCTTTCTTCTTGTCTGATTTCTTTTAAGAAGTCCTCTTTCCACTTGTCAAATGGTGCTAAATGACCTCCCTTAGGTTCAATAAATACCTGGTAAACATATTCTTCATTTTCTTTTTGTTTGCAGAACAGAATAAAATCCGGCTCAAAAGCCCTTCCGAGTTTATCGAAGATCTTTAATTCACGTTCATTTCGTATTAAGTAGATGTCTTTGTATTTCTGGTTCAGACTTTCAAACCTTCTGGCAAACATTTCTACAAAGCTTTTTTCTTCGCTCGTTCCGTAATTTGCATTAAAAACATACCATGGCTCATTAAGTACCAGTAATTCCTGACCCTTCGCCCTTTCGCTGTCTTTGTAAACTTTTATCTCTTTGTCCTTGAAAACACGATTAATGTATTCATTAATGTACTCTGATCCTTCAAATTCGGTAGAGTTTGATTTAATATCTGATTCTATTTCCTGTAACAATTTTTGAATTGCTGATAGATAGTCTGAATTTGTAATTTTCTCTAATCTGGACTTTGAACCGTAAAATGTGATTTCAAGACTATTTAAATAAGCGTCGCTTTCAATGAAATTTGATAAGGAACCAACATTTGGGAATGGCTTTTCCAAATTATTGAAATAGTAAAACGGATTTTTGGTTAACGCATATCGTATGATGTGCCTGGGAATTTGTTTTAGCTTAATATCTAATCCTTCTATATTCTGATCTGAAATTCCTTCATCGCCAGAGTTGAATACTCCCGACATTTTACCAATTCCAGATGAAAGTGTAAAAGGAATATTTCTTTTTGTAACATTAAGATCCGAAAATGATTTAATATTATCATAGCTTTTTTCAATCCTCTTGTTAAAAACAACTTTGGCATTCTAATAAAATTCTGACTCCTTAAAATCGAGTTTTAGGGAGAGTTGCCTTGTCTCCAATTTGTCATCATCCTCATAAACACCAGTTTCAATTAATGCTTTCTTTAGTTCGGAGATGTACCTGCTGTCTTCTTTGGTATGATAATATAACTCTTCTAATATTTTTAAATCATTTGTAAGATCTTCATCGTATTTCCGGGTGAATTTATCCTGTCCCTTATCAATCGCAAATGGAAAGTATCTGGCTCCACGTCCGATAAGTTGTGCTTCCGACAGAGTTGTGGCTCCGACTTTTCCATCTTTTGAATCTCTTGTTTCATATAGCCGCACAATATCAAAAAGATTCAGCACATCCCAACCTTCATTGAGTTTTTGAACAGCAAAGACTGCACGGATTGGGTTATTCTCGTCCTCCAACGTATTTAACCTGATTTGATTTAATTCAGCCTCCTCATCATTGTTGGCACTGATGCAATTCTCCGGTTTAAAGTTAGATTTTATTCTTTCGGCAATTGCAGAAGTAGTTATATTTTTGGTATCGAAGAACCGGAATGCTTTTTGGACAATAGCAACAGTGGATGTAATTTTGATATCCTCGATTGTTTCTGCCGACAAATCGTCAATCAGGAGGTGAAAATTCAATTTATTATGTTCCGATTCTTTGATGGTTTTCTTTGCTTTAAAAAGAATGACTGGTTTTAGATTAATATTTTGGTCTGAGGCAATTTCCTGACGATATAAATTCAAAATTAAGGCCTGAATAATTCTTTCTTTTTCGTCATACAAAGATCTTATGAGATTGATCTCCTT
>CAIXCY010000125.1 GCA_903918045.1 uncultured Bacteroidia bacterium | reverse complement strand
GTCCAGGTGACAGTGAGACCTGATGTATTTACCGGATTATTGTTTGCATCGGTAAGCTGTGCTGTGATTGTTACATCTTGTCTGGCTACAGGACTGTAGCTGCTGGAAGTTACGAGGTATTTGGTTGCATTTCCCGGTGTATAGGTAATTGTAGCCTGAGTCTGACTTCCTGTTCCGCTTTTAGCCTGGGCTCCACCCAACGTTGCCACGAATACCCCGCTTCCGGTTGCAGTTGGTGAAGTTACAGTTGCAGTGTAGGTTCCGTTGCCATTATCAGTTACCGATCCGATGGTTCCAGTGCCGGATTGTTTGGTTATTGTTACTGTAGAACCTCCGGTGGTTAAATTATTTCCATATGTATCTTTTGCCTGAACGGTTAATATTTGTGTTGTAGTTCCATTGGCGGTGATGCTTGCCGTGGCAGGAGTTAGGGTTGACTGGGTGGCATCGGCCGCGCCGGGAGCATAAGTAATTGTCGATTGGGTCTGATTTCCGGTTCCACTCTTAACCGGATTACCGGACAGTGTTGCCACAAATATTCCGCTTCCTGTGGCAGTGGGTGAGGTGACTGTTGAAGTGTAGGTTCCGTTGCCATTGTCGGCAACCGATCCGATGTTTCCGCTACCTGTTGATTTTGTGATTGTAACCGTGGCCCCGCCGCTGGTCACAAAATTGTTGTTGACATCTTTGGCAGTAACAATAAGAACCTGGGTTGAGGTTCCGTTTGCAGTAATAGTGGCGCTGGTTGGAGTTAAGGTTGAATTTGTGGCGTCTGCTGAGCCATGAATATAACTAATAGTCGACTGAGTCTGGCTTCCCGTTCCGCTTTTTACCGCAGCAGCACCCAGCGTTGCCTCAAATATGCCACTGCCCGTTGAGGTTGGAGATGTTACTGAAGCGGTATATGTTCCGTTACCAACATCAGTTACTGATCCGATGGTTCCTGTTCCGGATGATTTCGTGATTGTAACTGTTGAGCCACCTGAGGTTAGATTATTTCCATTTGCATCTTTTGCCTGAACGGTTAATATTTGGGTTGAAGTTCCATCTGCTGTGATGCTTGCCGTGGCAGGGGTTAGGGTTGACTGTGTGGCGTCGGCTAATTGTTCACCCAGTACAAAATCTCCGAATCCAGTTATACCCGTAATCTGGGTATTGCTTGTGTTTTTTGTTCCAACGTTAAGTGCGCTCCATTCACTTGAACTGTATTTCCGGGCAACAAAATTGCCTGTGGCAGCACCTCCGATAACATCTCCGGAAACGAAGTTAAATGTTGCCGAGTAATTAGTGGAGGCTATACCGCTATTTGATATCGTCCAGTAGCGGGCCACATCTTTTATTGAGTTAATTCCGGAGGTTGAAATAGTAGGATGCTGGCCTGATATTGTATTGGCGGTAATATTCCCTGCGGTTGAAATACTTGAGAAGGTAATCGCCGCCGGAGTATAATTTGAGGCATCACCGATATCGAATGTAAATGAGAGCGATGAGGATGAAAATGGTCTGAGTAGGGAACCATAGACATATTTCCCGGATCCGGCACCTGAAACTGTAGCGGATGAACCAAGCGATAAGATATTTGATCCCGCTGTTATTTTTCCGCTTGTGAAAGTTAGCAGATTAGCTACCGTTATATTTTTGTTCAGCGACAGGCCATTGGTGTTGTTAATCGTTAAATTGTAAAATGTTGTCGCTGTATTACCGTTTATGGTTTGTGAACCGGAAGTACCAGAAAAATTGTAGGTTGGAGTTTGAGTGAATGTTAAACTTCCATCATTATTAAAATTTCCATAAAAGGTCCACGATGGTGAAGGACCAGCCTCACTGCATGATCCACCGGAACTCACAGAAAAGTCGCCGGTAAAGAATTTTCCTGCCCCATTGCAAGCTAATATTCCTGCTACAGTTGTAGTTCCGGCCACCGAAAGTGCAGGGCTCGGATTCGAAACGCTGAGGGTTGTACCTGCAGCCACATTAAGGTTTCCATCGACAAATAAAGTTGCTAAATTAGAAGTGCTTACGGATGCAGACCCACTAAGCAAAACATGGTAGAAATGACTTGAGCCAGGTATAATAGTTGCAGATGTCCCATTAAAAGTTACAGTACTGCTGTTGGAAGTGAATGTGCCTCCACTATTTGTCCAACTTCCACTTAATATCAGGTTATTTGCCCCATCTATAGTTAAACTAGCCCCACTATTGATCGTTATATTATTGCATAATCCACCTGCCGCGCCAATATGTGGTTGATTTCCTCCGGAGGCAATTACTACATTGGTAGATGAGGTAGGTATTCCACCGCACCAGTTGCTCGCATTGTTCCAGTCGTTACTTGCTGTGCCCAACCAGGTACCTGGAGCAATTATTGTTACCGTTGCCACTGCATCCACAGCGGCACATCCTCCCAGAGCAGCAATCTGATAATGCACGGTATAGATTCCGGCTCCAGAAGTGGATGGATTAAAAGTTCCGTCAGATGCACTAAATGACCACAACGTGCCTGGGCCTGTATAGGAATATGTACCACAGGTTGAACCTGTTAAAATTGTATTAGCCGAAGTTACCGACTTGCAATATGGAGATGAGTAAGAGATGCTAGCTGATGGACAGGTCCAGGATACAATTATTTGACCTTGAGCACCAGTGCCACCACTATATGAAGTACTATTTGCTCTGGATGCACCTCCGCCACCTCCACCATAAGTATTTCCGGAATTTCCTGTGCTATTATTAGCTGTTCTCCCTGCACCACCAGTACCGCCTCCTACAGAGGTTCCACTACCTGCAGTAGTTCCACTTGCATTTCCTCCGGCATTGGTTGTTCCGGCACCTCCACCTCCCGCTCCAGTTGCATTTGAAGCTGTAGCTGCAGAACCTCTACCGCCAGCGTTTGTTGTTGGGGAGGTGACTCCTGAAATTGAGGCTGTACCGCCATTACCATAAGTGCCATTAGGATTACCCGATATACCTGAAGCACCACCACCTCCACCGTTTGCTGTTATATAAGCTCCAAAAGTTGAATTACCCCCCGCACCACCATTTGTTGTCCCGGAACCTGCCGTTCCTGCTGCTCCAACATTGTAAGAAATAGAGGTCAAGGATGAAATATTTAAAACACCTGATGCAAAAGCGCCACCACCCCCACCGCCTCCGGCTGATGGATTAACATTAGTTCCACCTCCACCTCCACCTCCACCCCATGCCTGTATAGTATAATTACCGCAAAAAACTGGTGTAAAAGTAGAAGTGCCCGGTGTTCTAAAAGTTTGTGTCCCGCCTGATATAACTGTTACTGTAACTGTATTATTTGTGGTAATTGCCGAAGAACATCCTGCTACATTTGAAAGATTGGTAATTGTTAATAATGAATTGGTTCCCGAGTTAAACACTCCGGTTGTAAATGTCCCTGTGCCCGATGCTAACGTTAAACTTGCTGTTCCTCCGGCTGAAGCATTTGGAGAGGCAACAGTATAAGTTACCGTATAAGTACCATCCGGAATATTCGTGCCGCCTGAGAGGGTAACCGTTGTCGGCATTCCAGCATTTATGTCTGTAGCTGAGGTTGAACCAATGGTATAATTTCCGCTCGAAACAGTGATTTTTCCGGTATTGGTGGCAAAATAAATTGTGTTTATAATGGATGCTGATGAACCAGTACCTCCGTATGTGCAGCCAGGTTGTGCTACACTGTTAAGTTGAAGGGTTGAAGCGGTGTGATTGGTAAAAGTTCCCAGATCGGCAACTACTCCCCCTCCAATTGAAAGAGCGCCCCCGATTGTTGTTGCACCTGCAAAAGTTTTTGTCCCGCTACCGGAAAGGGTTAGATTATTATAGGATAGTACAGGAACGGATTGGGGGCCGGAGGCATTAAATGAAACCGTGCTGCCCGTAAGAACAAAATTACCCGAGGTGAATGTTGCTGTATTGGTCAAGGATCCGGCGACGCCAACAGCTCCATTAATTGTTATATTATTCGTGGTGTGTGCGCCAGAGAATCCTAAATTATTATAGTTTACATTTGCAATTGTTTGATTTCCTGTGCCATTGTAATTAACTGTTCCTGTACCTGCGGTAAAAGTAGCAGATGTAAAATTTGTTGTACCACCGATATTTAGGGTACTGGAGTTCCCAAGTATTGTACCAGATGTACCAGTCCAGATGCCTGAAAATGTATGTGTTAAAGATGTACCCAGGTTGAGTGTTCCGTTAGTGCCATTGATGGTCAGACCGGCTCCGTTCACATTACCTGTAAAGGTGGCCGCACCTCCCGTCTTTGTCATCGAAACCAAACCTCTGGTTGTGAAGCCGTCAATACTTTGGGTTGCAGTTGTTCCAGTCAAGGTCACTGTTGAAGAACCTATATCAATTGGAGTTACATGAGCATCAATAAAATCTCCATGGAAAGTTAATGCCAGATTATTTGTTGACAAGGTACCAGCGTTTGTAATAGTTAATGGAACATTTGTGCTGGCGCCAAAGACTTTGGCTACATTCAGAGTAAGGGAACCGTTGGGATTATCAATAATAACGCCCCCTGAGCCTAAAAATGGTGTGGTCCACTCATTGCCAACTGTTCTGGAGTCTGTTGTCTTATATTGAAGCGTATAGCCTGTTCCAGACCATGTCACCGTTGCCGAGGGGACTGCGGTTCCTTCAATAGAAAATATACTCTTTACGCTACAATTGGCAGTTGTTAACGTCTTTGTTCCCGATGTTGAGAATGTGAGGTTATTAAAAGTTGTTGTACCGGAAAGAGTTTGAGCGCCTGCAGCATTAAAATTTACCGTACTTGCATTGGCTGTAAATGTTCCATTATTAGTCCAACTGCCGCTAACGGTTAATGTATTTGAACCTGTAATGGTTAGTGTAGCACTTGAATTTATAGTAATGTCATTACAAACAGCTGATGCACTAATTACTGGTTGATTCCCACCCGATGGAATAATAACATTAGTTGACGAGGTTGGCACTACTCCACCGCACCAATTGGAACCAACATTCCAATCGTTATTTGTACCACCTATCCAGGTTCCCGGTGCATTCACCGTTACTGCACTTGAAACTGCACTGGTTACTGTCTGACCATTAGAGTTGGTTATAACAACATAATAGTACAAAGCTCCTGGTACTGTAGTAGAAGGGGTATAAGTATCGGTTGTAGACGAAGTGGTATGGGTAGCCACCGGTGTGCCCCCAATATTAGAAGCAGTAGTATTACTGTACCATGCATAACTGCTGATAGTTGTTCCGGATTCAGTTGTTCCTGTTACAGAAAGTGGTGTTGCTGTTGAGTTTTGGCAATAGGTTACTGGAGTAGTTGCGGGAGTAGTACAGGTTGGACCAGAAGGCTTGAGCGCAAGTAAAATTGCTCCATTCTTTTTGAGTGTACTAAGTGTTGCCGATCCAATTCCTGTGCCACCAGTGGATGATTTTATCTTCCATCCTGCTCCTACTGTACCGGAAGCGTAGGTATATGAGTATGAACCAGTATTTAGATCACCATAGCTATACGTCTTCCAACCTGAAACAGTATATGTGCCGTCAAACGCCGATACAAGCATAATTATCATGGCATTTGCGCTAGCGTTGTTTGCTTCACTTACATTTGCTGGAGAGAAGCCATCTGATAATTGGACTGTCCAATTATTAGGTGCATCATCAAAAGGTCCACTATTTGCAATTCCAGAACCATCATAGCCAGATGTTGTGGCAGCTCCTGAAAAGGCAACCATAGCAGCTTGGATACCTCCACTAACAGTACCCACATTAAACGAAACCACTTGATTCCCTTCAATTCCAGTAGCCACTCTAAATAAGGCAGCACCATGGTGCTGTGCCTTTCCATCAGCTTCATATACAGCATCATTAGCTATTTGACTCCAGCCAGTAGCGCTCGGTACAACACGATTATTTCCAGTCCCTTGCTTAATTGCAAAGTTTACAATCATTACATCACCAGCCACAACATTAAGTGGTGTTGTTATATTCATAGTCGAACCATTACTCCATGTTGCTGAAGTTGCAGAACCGCGCTGGGCAATTTGGGCATACCCGTCATTTAAAAAAAACAAATTCACCATCATAACTGCAATGGCAAACACAACCAATTTGCGTAAATATGTTTTCCTATTTTTGGTTTTGTTGCTTTTACGAACCAGGGTTTTGCCGACCGTGGGGCATGCTGGCTTGTTCATATACCCATTGTTGTTATTTTGAACCAGAGGGGGGGGAACAGTCAGTTCAGCGCCAAAATAAAATCTCCCGCCCGGTGTTGCGATTCCCGAATCATCTCGCCCGCCGGTATTGTCGGCGTTCCAGGAGAAAGGATTAATTTGGAAAAGCTTTTTCATAAGAACCAGGTTCGTCAGGAAATGGCTGAATTAGGTTATTCCATTTTGCGATTGAACAAAATAAGAATTACACAAATGTATGGGATGGGGTTTTAGGGTGTTAGATATAAACGGATAGTTACGTTTATATCCGGTTATAACCGTTTTTAATCGGATAAGTATTTAACATATTGGCAATTATAACTGTTCGGTTTTGAGTTCTATTTTCGGTTTAATTGTGTATTTTACGTTCAATCACCCGGGAATTTGCCATTTGCCACTCAGGATTTTTCAAACTACTCCTACCTCGAACCGAATTGCCTCAAACTATTTTGAACGATACTGATGGTGAATTTGTGGAAGGGAATATTTCGTTTTTGGTATGATAAATCGGTGGGGAGTTCTCCCCCTTTGAGGAAAGGGGGAGATCCTGCGGACGATTCTCTCTTCCATTTTGAACGATAATGATGTTTAACTTCTGGGATCGATTTTTCGTTATTTGTAGATTAAATTAGTGGTGAAGTTATCCCCCTTTGCGCAAAGGGGGATCAAGGGGGATTTTTTAATCAGTGCTTATCCGTAACATCAGCGTCATCCGTGTTCCATTTTTGACCACCGATTAAACTGATTTTTACGGATTGCCTTTCAGATCAGTGGTTATCCGTTGCATTTGTGTTTCTTTTTTGGCAATTTTAAATCTCCCCTGGCCCTCCTTTTGGGAAAGGGGGAGATCACGTTGCCGATTCTCTCCTCCATTTGGAACGATTCAGGCAATGAATTTATGGGGTTTAATATTCGTTCTTTGTATGATAAATCAGTGGTGAAGTTCACCCCAATTTTATTTCTTTCGTTTTTCTCCCCTCCGTGAAGCGCTGTGTCCTCCGTGTCTCCGTGGTTCATCCTCACCTTGCAGTTTTCTCCATACCGCCCTTAATTGAAAAGGACGGAACCGGGCGGCTCCATCCTTTTACTAAAACTAACCAAACTAACTAACCTAACTAAACCTAAACTTATGAAAAAAAATGTAATGCAAATGTAAGCCTGCCGATACTACCCACCAAATGTTTTACGTTAAAGAATTGTAAAATATTTGACAAAAATTGTTAAATGTTCAAATTTTTACTGTTTTCAGTGGATATCGACCCTTCCCTCTTCCGGGTAAACTAGTTAAATCTATTTGAAACAATAATCGGAATTATGTTATTGTGGCTTCAGGCACACGGGTCTCTGTGACTTTTTTTTATTCCCTTTTCGCCGGGACAACAAATGACCCGCTAAGTCCTTGTTTAATAAGATTGGATATGTACCCTTTTGCCTGTTTCCGGTCTGAGAAACCACTAATAAAAACCTTGTAAAATCCATTTTCAAAGCATACAGTGATCTTAAATAGTGTGCTGCCCACAAGCTTTTGCTGAAGCATCAGAGCATTAGCCTCCCTGGTAAAAGCTCCAACCTGAATCTTTTCCTCCCGATGGCCGGATTTCACCACAGGTTCCGTGACTTGAATTCCGGAACTTGCTACCGGTTCAATAGTCAACTGTCCCCCTTTTGAAGAAGTCATCCTGGCTTTTGGTTCATCTTTTGGAATAACTTGTTCAATTGAATCATTATCCGAATAATGGATTTCCGATTCCGGTACAACATCAGGATGCTCTTCAATTGCATCCGTACCAGAAATGGGTTTCAAAATAAAATCAACACCCCGGATTACATCCCCATCGGGCGTTTGAGTTACAGTAATTGAGGCTTGAAGCGGAGAAGCAGTCAATTTTAAATTCTGCAACTGCTCTTTGTTAATCGTTGCTACATAATCTCCGGGGGCAAGACCCATATAGTTGAAATAGCCATCCGCCTCAGACTGAACTTCAACAACAGATCTGGATCCTATTGTCCTCTTCATTACCGAAGCAGCCAGTTTAGTCCCTTCATCGGGATTTTTATTAGAAATTTCCACCATTATTCCCGATGTCCCCTTTAACGTATCGGCACTGTTGAGATAAATCATTCCGCTCACTTCACCAATCACCACAACTGGAATATCAACCCGCTTAAACTGATTTGGATCGATAAGTATCTGGTAGGTCTTTTTCCTGAAACGCCAGGCAATGTTCTGGAGATAGCTATCTTTGAACTCTACGAGGTAATTTGTAAAGCTATTTAAATCAGCGATTCGCACGATGGAGTCTTTCGCACTAAAGCTTAACTGTCCCCCCATAATTCCGATATTGGTTATTTTCACCATTGGCTCACCCTTATCGAACTTCCCATTATTATTGAGATCAAGAAACGGGTAGATCAAGATCCCCCCTTTACTTAACGAAGAGTTTTGGCTTCCGAACACATACCCGTTACGGGCCCCAAAGGCTATCGAACCCTGTATTCCCTCCGAGCTCATCAGCATATTTTTACTTTGTGATACCGAAACACTTGTGCGTGCACCACGGAGGTCAAACCTTAAACCAAAGTTGATGTAATAATCGTTATAAAGAATGTTTTTCTCATACGAAAGGGAAATATTCCCGCGTGCAATAATTTTTTCCATCGCGATTTTGTAGGTCATCGGGCGTACCAGATTAAGATTGTACTGAGCCGATGTTCGTAGAGTTAAGCCCCGTTCCATTCTGTAAGAGAGTGCTATATCGGAATTTACATAGGGATCGACACCTCTGATCCAGTTAAACTGAGTGGTCGAATTGGCTGAAAATGACCTGTAATAAGCAGACAGCATTGTATTTCCCTGGTTATAACTGAAAGTTTTATACACCAGATAGGTGTAGTTAAACCGCGCAAAACCATTAACTTGTGAACGGGTTATGGGAATCGACAGCCTGATTTTCCGTTCCTCTGAGGCATTAAAACGGGTTGCGTGCTGTCCATCGACATATCTGGTATAATCAAGTTCCAGTAAGGCATCCTTTCCGAAATAATAGTTCATTGCCACTCCTCGCTTTACCCCATGGGCATATTCCCCGGTAACGGTCATGCTTGAAAAGGGCTGGAATGTTGCCGTGGCAAAAGGGATGTAGGGATTATTCGAAATTGAGGAGAGGTATTCAAGTCCTCCCCCCAGGGTTAAGGAACTCACTACCCCATAGTTAAATTCACCTCTTCCAAACCGGCTTGAGTTATTGTCCTGAAGGTATCCTCCCGACAGCCCATATTCAAATTCCCCGGCGGGCATTACTGTATAGGGGACATTCATCCTCCTCTCTTCGGAATGCTCTTCTCCTAAAGGACCATAAAACTTCAGTCGAAGAGTGGTATAGCCATACACATTCGGAATCTTAAACCGGTATAAACCTGAAGCATCGGCCCTAGTATAGTCGACAAGAATATTGTTGATATACAATTCCACACTCCAGTTCGGTTCGGTATGGTCATTGATGGTATAGTAGCCTGAGGCTTTACGGAGGGTTGTGGGGGTATTTCGGATTGTAGCACCAATAACAGGAGCATTTATAAAGGCAAAAGACTGGGTGGAAATCTTACCAATCTGCGCCTGTTTAATAAATTTCGTATCGTTGTCAACCCAGCGCCAAAGATAAACCAACTGCCTGTTATCAAACTGGTATTGGCTTAAGTAATGGACCGAGACATCCGCTTCGCCGAGCAGAAATTCGGTTCCGACACCCAGTTCAAAGTTGTAATTGACAGGACCTTTCGAAGTCTGGTAGGAGCCCATTGCATAATCCATTGTACCCAGCTTCAGAATGTGATATTGGCGTTTTATGAGGGTGTCGGCCACCAAATCACCTTTTTTTTTGGACAGGTTTTTTTGGATTTTCTCAATGCGAAGCTTTTTTAGCAGAGGCAATTCAAAGTTTGATTTTAATTGGATTGTAAGGGCTCTGTAATTAAATGAGAGTGTCATATCGAAAACATCGGTAAACAATGTCGACTCTATAAACAGTGATCCCATCTCTTTAACGAGGCCATTTCTTGCATTGATGATTTTTGTGCCGATCGATATTTTTTTGGAAGGCAGGTCTATAGAGTAGGTTTGGGTCACGTTATCAATAAAACCACTCGCAAGGTTTACCGCTTCGTCCTGCTGATAATTGATACTTATAGCATTAAACAGGTCTCTGATGTTGAGATAGAGTTTTTCATTTTTACCGTAAATGGCATTGATGTAAAACATCTGGTATCCTTCGATTATAACCCTGACCGGGATCTCGTCGTAACTTGTCAGCGGAGCATCGACCACATCTGATAATGATGCCTGGCCCAGGGCAGCTGATATGGGATAAGTGCAGATTACAAACACTAAAAGGATATATCCTATTTTGTAATAGTCACATAGCCTTGTAAATAACCTTAAGGAGTACGGCGAAGCAGGTATAGGTGTAGCGGTTTTCATCCACTACTGCTGATTGAAGGTAATCCCAAAATCACCGGTATAGTTTCCCGAAAGGGCAGTTGGAGGTACGCGCAGGGTCCCCCCCATCCGCAATAATGTTATCGAGTTACAATCGCTGTTTGTCGCGAAACTGCTGCCGTTTAATCCTTTATCAGTTGGGCCGGGAATCAGGACCAGTGTTGTTCCCCCTTTGGTATTATTCAGCGATACCGATGAATCAAAGGTCAATTGTACCATTCTCCCCTCACACAGTTTTATAGCGAAAATCGCTTCATGAGCATTGGAATCCATCATTAACAACGCTATGCTGCCGGTAGCGCTGCGGTCACCGTTCCATCCGATTACAACCGTTCCTCCGGCCCCCCCGGTTAAGCAGAATGTCCCAAAATTGATTCCCTGTTGCGGAATCACAGTGATTGAGCGTTGTGGCAAAGTTGGTTGTGCCACGGCCTGACCGGCAAACATACCCATCAGTATGATCATCGTCAATGCTTGCCTCAAGCTGCAAATCATGTTTTGCAAATTAGGCGATACTGTTCCACAAATGAAAGTTATCAATTTTGCCCTTTTAAAGGGGCGTCGTTTGTGATTTATGCTCAAATTTACTATTGCCCCTTTTCAGTTTTTATGTTTGTTAAGTTTTTTGTACCGTCCAGAATGACCAGTCCGGTGGGCTTGCCGAATATGGGAGCCAACACTTCAGAATAGATTGAATATTTGCTCGAGTCGGGGCTTGTATATCGTACCCTCAAATTTCCCGTTTTAAAGATTATTCCGGGAACCAGGGTCAGCCTGACCGAGATTTTTCGCCTGGCAATATCGGTATATACTGCAATATTCTTTAATTTTCCCACCTGAATGGGTTTCCCTTTTAAGGGCATATAATCTACAATGATATTCCCATAGGCAGAGCAATTCCCTTTGCGGTTTAATGTCATATATAGAGTTGTTGTCTGATCACGCTCTGGTTCCAGCCTAAGGTCGGTGAGCTCAGAATGAAAATTCATTTCCCCTTCCCGAATAATAACGGGAATACTCATGCCATAGATCGGGATAATTTCAATGTTCAGATGGGGTGTATCTTTTTGTATTTTGTTCATCCCAAGCCCTGCATAATTTTTTTCAGATCTGAAGTTCAGGTGTGAACGGTATTCTCCGGGGGCCATCCCCTTCTTTTTGCGGCATTGGAGCATGATTAACTGAGGTTCTCTGGGAGCAAGGGTTACCTGACGCGGGAAAATGCGCAGATAGGGTGAAGCTTCCAAAGCTGTGGAATCGAATTTCTGATCCATTAAAAATGTACCATCTTCCTGCATCTGGCGCCGGACAAACGTGATCGAAAATGTCGCCGTATCCTTTCCAATATTGACTAAGCTAAGCTCCTCGATCTGTTTATTCCCCTCAAAAATAACCCGGATTGGGGCGATAAGGAGATCGCCCTGCGCAAAAGTCTTAAGACTTAAGCTACAGGCTATCAGGATCCAAATGGGTATAATATTTTTCAATGTGTAACGATGTAAGTTGAGGTTAAAAACAAAATACAGGATTAAGAGGCTGTATCACACGTATTAAATGTCTGAAACAACCTCTTAATTAACTGTACTGGAATTAATTGTAATCTACATTTACATTAAACACACCGGTATAATTTCCATCAGGTTGTGAAGCATTTACATGTAATGTGCCACCAATCGCAAAATTGTCAGCACCTAATGTAGAAAGGGCACCTGTTGTTCCATTCACAGTTTTGGAACTGCATTGAACCGTAAGTGTACTAATAGTCATCGTGTTTGACAATGCATTGGAAACTGTAATTGTCGGGCCGCTTGGAAATGTGATCAGATATGCTGCATTTGGTTCACCGGCTACATTAAATAATGCATTTGTAGCTACTACCGGACCTGCCGATATATTTACCCCTCCGGTCGAGGTGCGTGAAGCATCTGTTGCCAGGATGCATGTTCCCGCTGTTGCAGTTACAGACATCGTCCCAAAATGGAGGGCAGTTGCACCTGCCGTAAGTGAAATGGGGGTAATGATTTTAGCTCCTGCAGTTATTGCGGTAAGCGTTGATCCTTGTCCCTGGACCGTGGTTGAAAAAGCGGCCGTTATCAAAAGGGCTGCAGTACAAAAAAGTATTCTTCTCATCTTAATTTTTAATTTTTGTAAATTGATTTATTATTTATTTGAAGGTATTAATTTATGGATTCTTCAAAGAACTATCGAATAGCTATTTGCCCTAATCGTCAATCAGGAGGAATCGCTATTTTTCGGGTTAATGAACCCTGGTGGTTTTCGAGCCGGATAATCAGTAATTGGGCCCGCGGAAAGAAATTTAACGTATGTTGGTCCCTGGCGGGAAGTTGATTTTGATATAATTTGCGTCCTAAAACATCATAAACTGAAACTGTGGTCTCTTCATTTATCTGAATCATATCTACTACGATGTGAGTACCGACGGTGAATATCGCAGCCTGAAGCTCCTTTTTTTTAACCTTTACCGGTATAAAGCGCAATGAAAACCTGTTTAATGGATCGGTAGAAGAGGCTGTAAACTGATAGGTTGGTTCCAATTTCAGGTCTATTACGATATTGCTCTTACCGTCAACCAATAAAACGGTTTTAAAGTAATTGGGTAGAAAACTTGAAGTTAGGGTATAGTTCCCATCCCTTCCCGCTTTGAAACGAAGTTGGATATCCGGATTTTCAATTGTATCGGTAAGATATTTCACGGCGTATGACGTTTTATTTCTCTCCAGATACAGGGTAGGTACATCCGTAAGGGGGCTGAATAATTTTGTGGCGCCGTGGTTATTGTCGGGATACCCGAAACTTATCCGCACCTCGTCTGATGTCCGGTCTGCCTCCGATTCAACTTTAACACTGAGACTCAAAGGGTTTATCGATTCGCTTTTCCATCCTCCTTCGTGGGTATTTACCCGTATCGAATTGGTCATTATGAGATTGCTGTTGTTTGCCGCCCTCACAAAAAATCCCTGCATCGGAGCAATGTATCTGGTGACAGAATTTGTTCCGGTTCCTAAAATGGAATTGCACACTCCATAATTTCCTGCTTCAGGATTCCAGATGTACATATCCTCCCCTGAGCCATCTGCCATTAAGCCGGATCGGCTCCAGCCTGAAACTGACTGCCAGTCGATGGTGGAGGGGTAAGGGTTACCTATGAGGTTGAATCCCTTTATCGAATCGATCGCACTTAAAGTCGTTAAGGGTATGGTGATTGTACTGTTATTCAGAATGCCGGTGAAGGATTTGGTGGGATTGTTTAATTCTACAGAATAGAGGTAACCTCGACCGGCGCTGAAGGAGGCAGCAGGATGAAAGGTCGGCCATCCGGCTGTCAACGAATTATTTAATTTGTATATCCAGCAGTTCGTTGGTTCATTCCAAAGATATAAGTCGTAACCTGTTCCATTTCCATAATTTCCGGATGGTATCCACGATCCGCTGATCGGTTGCGACACTACAGGCGACGAGATGAAATGCCACGTCTCGGCAGTTCCGGAAATAAAACGTTGGACAGTAGCCGGAACATTCGAAGTTGTATGTAAAAGAGATCCTGTTCCTGAAGCGTCTGAGGCAAGGAGCAATCCGGAAATTCCTGCACTGTTTATCAGTTCTCCTGCCACTTTAAGCGAGTTTGTGGGATCTATCGTAATTACTGCACCTGCCGTGATTATTAAATTATGGCATTCGGCATTAGGGATATCAACGTGAGGCGAGAATGGTGTTCCTGCCGGAATTACGACCTCAGTGGTAAGAGTGGGTATCCCTCCGCACCAGTTCGAGTCAAGGTTCCAGGCCTGACTTGTTACACCAAGCCAGTTTCCTGTGCAGTTGGTATAGGAGTAGACGCCCGAAAGATTGTTGGTCCCGTTAATAGAGATAGCGCCGGCTGTGGAGAGGACCCGACCTGCGAGTGAGGTCCCGTCTGCCATGCTTATTGCTCCGGTGGTGAGCAATGACCCCTGAAATGTCGAGTTCGCTCCGAGTGTTGTCGCCCCCGTAATTAACCAGTACACGTTATCAAAGGAGGCAGAATTAATTACTGTAACAGTAGAAGCTGTACTTGTTGCAAAGGCGCCATCGATCTTTATGATAAATATTTCATTAGGATCTCCCTCGCCATCCAAAGTCAGATTTCCAATTAAGGTTGCAGCTGCTCCAATGCAGTAGGTTCCTGATGTTAAGATCTGTCCGTTCCCAAGTAATACAGGGATTGTGGAATTGCAGGGAGTAACGGTTAATTCGGTGTAGGCACTTGTAATTGCTGCTGCAGTTAGTATGGCGATAGAGTCCGATTTATGAATCTTGGATTGTGATAACGTAGAAGGAATCGCTAACGCTCCAGCCATAGAACCAATATCGCCCGTTACCGTTGTTAATGGGTCGGTTATGCTAATGGCTCCGTTTATGGAAAATATGGAAAAACCGAAGGCTATTCCTAAGTTAATGTAAGGAATTAATCTTACGCTGGAAACCTGCGTAATACAACCTGAAGCGTTTTTGGCGCTCACCGGATATACTGCCGGAGGTAATGTGGTGAACACTCCGGTGATATTGGTATAAGTTGTTCCGTCGATGCTGTATGACATTCCGGATTCTGCCGGAGAGGTAACTGTTATTCCGCCCGTGACAACCGTAGCAGTGGGCATTGTTACGGACAGCGTGGGTGGCGCCAGGGGTGAACAAATTGATATAGCCTTCGTGGGAAGGTTTTGGGTCTTTATAAGGTTTCCGTCACTTTTCATAACCGATGGCGCTGTCATAACCGTTTTGGAACCCTCTTTATCCCGAAGGATTAAGGGATTGCCTGAAACGGTGCAAACAGGAAACGTTAAGGTCATAATAAGTAACATAATAGTTCTAAAATCGTAAATTGAGATAATATATAATATGTTTATTAAATTGTTGCAAATATTGATTATTTTGTTTGGCATTCTTTTTATCATAGCCTTAGTGTCGTTGTGATCCGATTATAATGCCGTGGAGGCATCCCCTTTTCGTAAAGTACGGGAGATGCTGAGAGGTGTGTGCGGGTTGAATCACTTAAGCTGTATAGACGTGGGTATCTGACACTACAATTTTGTATCGTATTGTCAGCCTTCGATTCTGAAAATCTGTAGTACATCACGCCTGGTATTTTAAATTTTATTTATTTTGGATAATGTTTGTAATTCAATTGCTCTAATAGTGATCTTTCCAAAGATTTTAATATTGTTACTTTTTATTGAATCATTTTATTGATCTCTGCCAGATTGGCTGTAGAAATATAAAATATAATATGTTAAATAATAGAGTGCAATTATTAATTCAATGTGTTTTAAGGAAAATAAATTTTTGAGATTTTTAATATGTATTGATTTTAGACTTCTTAATTAAATTATTAAAAACCCACAAACTTAGTTATATTTAAATTCAATTATAGTATATTTAATATTTATTTTTTAAAATAGTTTTTTTCAGAAATGACATTAAAATTTTAAGTGGCTGAGCGTTACTTTTAACCCACAAATTTGAGGATTTCCGCAGATTACCGGTGCCAATTTGGCTGGTTATCGCTAATTATTGATATTTTTGGCTTGCTGGAGGACTGCTATATCCTGACAGGTTTGATTGAAACAGGTAACCGATGGAAAGGGTTACTTTACATCAAAGGAGGTTGCACCGATATTCCGACCGTCAGCAAAAACATCAACGGTATACTTTCCAGGAATCAATTGAGCTGATTTGGAATTATCCCAGTAAATACTCACGGCAAGTTCGCTCCCTTCATATTCTACCTCACGCATCGCTGAATAAGGAATCTTCATATCCTCAAACCTGAAGAGGTCTTTCTCTGACTTCATCAATAATATCTGATCAGGACGTTGAATACGGATATAGATGTTTTTAGCGCCGCGTTTTGCAGTGAGGTTTTTGCTCAGGATAAAATCGATCTTCACCTTATCAATCCTCCCCGATTTGACCATCTCCTTTCCTTTGGCCGATATGCCTGAAGCATGAAGCCCAGTTGCCTCAAGCTGCGCCGCCAGAGTGACGGTCTGTTCCAGCTTCTTCTTCTCCACCTGAAGCTGCTGATTCTCAGTTTTGGCTTCGGTGACCTGCTGTTTAACATTCATATTCTCAGCCATTAACCGTTGATTTTTTTGGTTAAGACTATCAATCTGGATGATATAATCACGCATAATCCCGCGCAGGGTAGTCACCTCTTTCCGATATTGACTAATCTGCTTGTAACTTGCATTTTTAACCTGCTCCACCTCGGTTAACAGGTCTTTTACCTTAGTCTGGGCATAACTTATTGTCTTGTTCAGGGAATCATTTTCCGATCGGATAGAGTTATAGTTGGTGACCATTTTTGTCAGTTCAGTCGCAATTGAATCTTTGTCAGCCTTAAGCAGTGCAGCATCGGCCTGGTAGGAATTTCGCTGCCAGAAAAAGAGGATGGCCAGCGCCACAAGCAGAACGGATAAAGCAATAACAATCAGATTATTCCTTTTTTCTTTTGATGTTGACAATTCCCGGTTTTCCATGAAGATATTTCCTTAAAATAGACGTTATTTGAGACAAAGGTAGAGATATTTTTGTTACTTATCAAAAACGTGGCGGTGCATACCGATTTAGGAGGTAAGTTTCAGATTTAGTCACCGGGCATTCTGGTTAAAATTAATCTGAATCCTGTAAAGTAAAAAGTATGAAGAAATAAGATCTGATCATTAAAAAGATCCAAAAAATGCGTAATCTTACAGCGGAAAATCCCGAATAAACCAAAAACAAATCAGCTCCTAAATTCGTTTAATGTCAAAATTATTCAGTATGGAATTAGCAGATATCCGAAAAGAGTACCGACTCAAGGCGATGGATGAAAATGAGATCAATCACGACCCGATGAAGCAGTTTGAGATTTGGCTCAAGGAAGCTTTTGAAGCCAAAGTAACCGAACCTACTGCGATGACCCTCGCCACTGCTACTACCGGAGGGATCCCCTCCGCACGAATTGTCTTGTTAAAGGCTTTTACGCAATCCGGATTTGGATTTTTCACCAATTATTCGAGCCGTAAAGGCGCAGAGATTGAAAATAATCAGCTTGTTGCACTGCTTTTCCACTGGCCCGAGCTTGAAAGGCAGGTGCGTATTGAAGGAGTTGCCTCGCGTACAACCGCTGCGGTCTCGGATGAATATTTTAACAGCCGACCCTACGAAAGCCGATTAAGCGCGGTGATCTCCAATCAAAGTCAGGTAGTCCCTGATCGCGAATATCTTGAGATACTTTGGGCCTCACAGCAGGATCAATCGTTTGCACAGGGCATTCGGCGTCCCGTATATTGGGGTGGTTATATGGTTGAACCGTTCAGTATCGAATTCTGGCAGGGACGTCCAAACCGGCTTCACGACCGGCTTCTTTTTTCACGCGAAGCAAATAACTGGAATATCTCAAGATTGGCACCTTAAAAGAACCTTTAAAAATGGTGGCCAGTAGTTGACTGATCTTGTTACTTGAAGGGTAAGGAAAATCGGGAATCAATTCTGATGGTCCGCAGTGAAAAGATATGCTACAAGGCCATTCTATATGAGTTTATTGCCTGCGGTAACTTTAAGTAAGTTTTGGAAATCATAAATTATTGGCTATTCTGGTGATTCCGTTTTTCATTAGCATGACATTAAAATTTGCCAGCAATCCAAGTTTTTTATCTGTTAAACGTAAATAGGTAAGTAGCGTCTTAAAAGCTACAGGCGAAACTGTTTCCACCGATTTTATTTCAACTATAACTTTTTGATCAACAATTATATCCGCGCGAAAACCGATGTCCATCTTTACCCCCTCATACCAAATCGCAATCCCCGGTTGTCTCTGGTAATTAATACTTAATCTGGTAAGCTCAAAACAGATAGCTGTTTCGTAAACTGATTCCAACAATCCGGGTCCCAATTTGCTATGAACTTTAATGAAAATACCAACAAGAATATGCGAGATCTCATTTTCTGTCATTGGGTGAGATTTGAAAATTTACTCTTCTCAAATTTACGAAATCGAAATAACAAATTTATACTTTGATTAAAATTCCCGCGATGTAGGCGATGATCGCAAAGGATAACAAAATGATTTTGGTGCATTGCGTTCATAGCGTTCATTGCGCGAAATGAGGTTAAAATTCCCGCGCTAAGTTCGCGATGATCGCAAAGGATAGAAAAATGAATTTTGCGGCATTGCGTTCCTGTCGTTCATTGCGCGAAGTAGAGGTTAAAAGTCATCACGCTAAGTTCGCGATGATCGCAAAGGATAGAAAAAT